>JAZKYT010000096.1:0-16845 GCA_045612265.1 Candidatus Cryptobacteroides sp. | reverse complement strand
GGGAATCGAACCAGGGACACAAGGATTTTCAGTCCTTTGCTCTACCAACTGAGCTATGGCACCAGATTTTCTTTAGAACTACCCTATCTTTCGATTGGGATTGCAAAGGTAGGCATTTTTTCTTAACCTGCAAATTTTTCTTTCAATATTTTTCAAAAATCTGCACATTTATCTGCATTTAGGGCCATTTTGACAAAATTCCGGTCAAATTTAGTATCTTCGCAGACAATGGCGGGACAGAAAACATATATTTCGGTGATACTTCCTCTCAAATTGGATTGGGAGGCGAGTTATTTTGTTCCGCAGGAGATGGGGCCGGTGGAAGTCGGGGACAGAGTCAGGGTGATCTTCGCCAACAAGAAGTACCTGGCAGTCGTCAGTGCTACGGATGTTACCCCTAACGTGGATGCAACCAGGGTCATGTCGATTCTTAAGATAGAACGCGAAATGCGTAAAATCCGTCAGGAAGAGATCAGGTTCTGGCAAAGCATAGCAGAATACTACCTGTGCAGCATCGGCGAAGTATACAAGACCGCCTACCCTTCCGAAAAGATCAGCAGCGAGGAGACTCATCTGGCAGCACTTCAGAAAGTGGAGAACAGCCGCAGGAAGATTCAGGAGCAGATCCAGAACAAGATTGCGAAACTTCAAGAGCGCATGGCAAAGAAGAAAGCCATCGTCGAAACCGCAAAAGACGGATCCAAGACAAAGGCCAAGGCTGAGGAGGACATCATCAAGATTCAGGCTGAGATCGAGGCTGCAGACAAGGCCCTGACAGCTATAAAGTATAGGGATACAGGCTCAGATGTAGTCCTTGCTGAACAGACAGACTCAGTCCTCAATCTTTCTGAGGCTCAGAAGACAGCATATCAAAGGATCAAGGATGGATTCTCTTCCAGCAAGCCGGTAATGCTCCATGGAGTGACCGGTTCAGGCAAGACTGAGATTTATATCAAGCTTGCAAAAGAGGCCCTGAACAGAGGTCAGAATATCCTGTACCTTGTCCCTGAGATTGCTCTCAGCAGACAGTTGGAAGACAGGCTTCAGCAGCATTTCGGCGAGGCTCTGATGACCTACCACTCCGGCAAGACCTCAGTCCAGAAAAGGACTATTGCCGAGAGGATATCCAAGGCCGGAAATGGCGGTTACATTGTCCTGGGCACAAGATCTTCACTCTTCCTTCCACACATTAACCTCGGTCTGATCATCGTCGACGAGGAACACGACAGCTCATACAAACAGGACTCCCCTGCACCATATTATAATGGAAGGGATACAGCCCTGATGCTGTCCGTGATCCATACCACGCAAGACAGCAGATGCAACATACTTCTTGGTTCAGCAACACCTTCACTCGAGGAAAGATACAACTGCCTGATGGGCAGGCATATCCTTGTAGAACTCACTGAACGTTTCCACGGATCAGAGAGCTCTGAAATCCAGATAATCGACACCCGTGCAGAACGCCGCAAGAACGGAATGAAGGGCAATTTCTCAAGGAAGCTGATCGACCAGATCCAAAGAGCGTTGGATAGCGGAGAACAGGTCATGATACTGCGCTCACGCCGCGCATGGGCACCAGTGCTCCAATGCGAGAACTGTGGTGACATGCCGAAATGCCCGCACTGCAACGTGAGCCTCAGTCTGCATAAGTCAGAGAAGGGCGATTTCATATCCTGCCACCATTGCGGATACAAGGCAGCTTACGCACCCACATGCAGCAGATGTGGCGGAGCATACAAGAGCTTAGGAGCTGGTACTCAAAAGATTGAAGAAGAGGCGAAGGCTCTCTTCCCTACAGCCGAGATTGCCAGACTGGACAGCGACATCAGCCAGAACAAGACCAAGGAAAACCAGATCATCAGGGACTTCAGCGAAGGCAGGATCCAGATGCTGATCGGAACCCAGATCGTGACCAAGGGCTTTGATTTCAGCAAACTGACTCTCGTGGCAGTCATAGCTGCCGACACACTTCTCGGAATGCAGGATTTCAGGGCAGACGAAAAGGCAGTGCAACTTCTCGAACAGTTCCGCGGCCGATGCGGCAGAAGGGAGAAGAAAGGAAGACTCGTCATCCAGACATCTCAGCCAGAACACCCTGTATATCAAAGCATTGCTCAGGGAACTGCCGCTAATTTCAGCGACACCCTCCTGACCGAGAGAAAAGATTTCGGCTTCCCTCCATATTCAAGAATCATCGAGCTGAGCGTCAAGGACACCTTCGAGGACAGAGCTGAAAGGATGGCAGCCAAGCTTGCTGAAACAATGACGAAAAAGTTGTCGTCAGACGCCCGCAACACTGTTGTCGGACCATATTCTCCTGCTGTGAACAAGGTGGCAGACAACCATATACGCGCCATCAGAATATGCCTCAGAAAGGACAGGAACCTCCCGATCCACAAGAAGACTCTAATGGAGGCACTGAAGGTATTTGAAAAAGAAAACAGATATATGAGCCATATATCTGTCAATGTCGATCCATCCTGACTAGGCTGGCTTTATGATATTTATCTGGTGCTGAAGAACTTCCATGCACACTGGAGCTCTTCCTACCACCTCTCCGTCCACCTCAACAGGCTCCGCATCCGACTCGCCCTCAGGAAGGATATAGACTTCGCGGCATGTCGCAGGAATCACCTCCTTTATTGTCAGGAATTTTCCGGTGAACAACTTGTACACCTCCTTGGCAATTGTCCAGATAGGAATATCAGGAATGATCGTCACATCAAGAAGTCCGTCATCGAGCACGGCAGCCGGAGTCTGTCTCATTCCGCCTCCGGAATATTTTCCCACGCCGAATGCCATCGAGAGATACCTGCCTGAAAAGAGAAGCTGACCGTCACATATCACCTTAGCACGAATAGGCACCCTGTGACCAATACAATACAGCAAGGCGCTGACATACAACTTCTTGCCACGTTTTCCCCTTTCCTTCTTCCTGTTCACAATCTCGCAGACACGGGCATCGAGACCAACACCTCCGATATTGCTCATATACGACACAGACAGAGGTTCAGCAGTCAGGTCTGAACTGTCCAGAGTACTCACCTTCACAACATCCTGCACTCCAGTCACGCCAGCAGCTATATATTCAACCGCCTGCTTGATATCTGTCGAAACACCTACACTCTTGACCCAGTCATTGCCGGAACCGACAGGAATGACAGAGAGAGTAAAGTCCGAAAGACAGACTTCAGATGAGCTCATGGCATATTCAGCGATTCCATTAAGCACATCGTGAATGGTACCGTCACCACCCACAGCAATAAACTTCCTGTAGCCCCTTTCAGAGGCCTTTCTGCTCAGCTCAGCTGCATTATATTTACCTCCTGTAAACTCCGCCTTATATGACACTCCGGCATCTTCCAGACAAGCTGCAGCCTTCTTCCAGACTGAGCCAGCCTTCTTGGAAGCTGCAAACACATTGACTATGGCCAACCATTTATCAGATTTCATGATCTGCGTACATTAGAATTTATCAACAAAAGTAGTAAATAAAGAAAAGGTATGAAATCTTTTTTGTAAATTTGCCAAGATTATGTCCTAATAAAAATTGATATGGGAAAGGTAATAGCAATAGCAAATCAGAAGGGCGGTGTGGGAAAGACAACCACAGCCATTAACCTTGCGGCATCGCTTGCAGTGCTTGAGAAGAAAGTGCTGATCATCGACGCGGATCCGCAGGCTAACACCACATCCGGTCTTAACTTTTCCCCTGACAATGATCAGGAAAGAACTCTGTATGAGGTGATGGTGGATCAGATCGACATCCGAAACACACTCATCCAGACAGAGATTGCGAATCTCCACATGATCCCGTCCCACATCAACCTTGTGGGAGCAGAGATCCAGCTCGTGGAGGCACCGGACAGAGAGTCGAGAATCAAGAATGCCTTGGCAACAATCAAGGACAACTACGACTTCATCATCATCGACTGCTCTCCTTCTCTCGGACTCATCACAGTGAACTCATTGGCTGCTGCAGATTCAGTCATGATTCCTGTCCAGCCTGAATTCTTCGCACTCGAAGGACTCGGCAAACTTCTCCAGACCATCCGACTCGTCCAGAATGGCATCAACCCGGACCTCAACATCGAAGGCTTCGTGGTAACAATGTTCGACGGAAGAACCAAGGTACACAACCAGGTTCTCGGCGAGCTCAGGGAGCATTTCGGCGACATGGTCTTCAGATCGATCATCCAGAGAAACATCCGTTTGAGCGAGGCTCCGTCACACGGCAAGCCTATCATCCTCTACGATGTGATCTGCAATGGTACAACCAATTATCTCAACCTCGCACAGGAGGTTCTCGAAAAGAACTCTTAATATAAAGTCATGAGCAAACAGCAGAGAGGACTCGGTAAAGGTCTCAGCGCACTCCTCGGAGGTGATGCAGATCTCAGCAACATAAGAAAGCCGGTGGGCTATGTCAACAAGGATGTGGTTACAGCAGAGCAGCCAGTTCAGGGCACTGCTGACATTCTCCGTATCCCGGTGGACATGATTGAGCCAAACCCGTTCCAGCCACGTATGAGCTTCGACCAGGAGGCTCTCGAAGAATTGGCGAACTCGATCCGCACACTCGGACTCATCCAGCCTATCACAGTCCGCCGCATATCTGATTCAAGATACCAGATCATCAGCGGTGAGCGTCGTTTCAGAGCATCAAGAATGGCAGGTATGGACATGGTTCCTGCCTACATCCGCGATGCAAATGACCAGGGAATGCTGGAGATGGCAATCGTCGAGAACATCCAGAGAGAGAACCTCGACCCTATCGAAGTGGCGATGAGCTACCAGAGACTCATTGAGGAGTGCAGCCTCACACAGGAGCAGATGGCGATCCGCGTGGGCAAGAAGCGCGCTTCAGTGACCAACTTCCTCAGACTCCTCAAACTTCCTGCAAAGATCCAGCACGACCTCAAGGTGGGTCTTCTCAGCGTGGGTCATGCCAAGGTCCTGCTTGGTATCGAAGACATCATGCTTCAGGAGCACCTCTGCGACCTTGTCATCAAGGACGGACTCTCGGTAAGACAGCTTGAGGACAAGATCAAGCAGCTCAGCGAGCCGAAAGCAAAGAAGCAGCCTGAAAGCCAGGAGCTTCCAGAGGAGTATTTCAAGGTTCTTGAAATCGTAGGTAAATATTTCGAAAACCACATAAGCCTCAAGCGCGGAAACGGTGGCAAGGGTACAATGACCATCCACTTCAAGTCTGACGAAGAAGTGAAGCGTTTCCTCTCAGCTCTTGAGGACTCTAAATTCGGAAAGGGACGCGAATAATGCATAACAGAATATATAAATACATATTCGCATTTCTTTTCTGTCTTGTAGGATTTGCTGTTGACAGTTCGGCACAGTTCAAGGAGGAGGCGTTCAAACAGAGTTATAACGACCAGACCGACTCTACCGCTGTAACCGACACCGCCGCCAAGATGTTCTCATTCAAGGACTGGGCAGGCGGTATGTCACGCAAGCACACCATCAAGGTAGGAACCATGTTCATGGGTTCCGTGATCATGCCTGGTACAGCCCAGTACTATAACAAGGACTACTGGAAGATGCCTGTATTCTATGCCGGAATGGGTGCATTCGGAGCCAGCGGAGGTTATTACATGAGCAAATATGTAAAGACCAAGAAGGCATACGATGCATATACGGTTCAGAAAGAGGCATTTGAACAAAGTTTCGGAAAGATAGAATACCCGTTCGAAGCTCCGGTTCTTGATCTGGAGTCCAAGAAGAAAGGAACCTGGCTGTTGGTCGGAGCAGGTCTGTTCTACTGGGGATCATTGCTAGATGGAGTCATCTGCTATGAAAGCGAGACCGAGCCTAATCCGGGCCGTGCAACCATCTACTCTGCCCTCCTTCCAGGACTTGGTCAGATCTATAACGGCGAGTTGTTCAAGGTACCGATCTATTGGGGCTGTCTCCTCGGTTCCACCCACTTCCTCATGAACAACAACACGAACTACAAGCGTTTCAAGAGGATATACAACGAGGCATCGATGGAAAACAACTCAAGCCCAATCAATGCTGAGACCGCCAAGTGGTATCGAGACGTATATCGAAGATACAGAGACTATGCAATCGTTGCTACAGCAGCCTTCTACCTTCTTCAGGTCCTGGATGCCAATGTCTTTGCATACATGCACGACTTCGAGGTGACTGACGACATCAGCATGAACCTTGAGCCTGCAATCATTCCTCCTGACAACGCCTACGCAATCCACACGACCAACAACTCAGGACAGAATGCCTTCGGATTGAGATTGGGCATCACATTTTAAACGACAAGTAAATTGATCAAGACATACATGAAAATATTCAGAATCATTGCAGTCGCATTTGCGGCTGCTTTTATTGCCACCCCAGCCGAGGCGCAGAACAAGAAGCTGCTCATGGAGGAGAACACCCAGCTCAAGCAGGTCATCGACTCTCTCAAACTGGAGATGGAAAAGGTTCGCGCAGAACTGGCGTACACAGACAGCATTGCAAACGAGATGCTCAGCCTCTATGCAGAAAGTGAGGCAAAGAGCAGCGAACCTCTTGCAATCGAGGAATATACAACTGCTGTTTCAGACAGCCTTCTGAGCATCTACTACATACAGAAGAAGATTGCTCAAAGCGAGGAGGACTATTACGACATGGATTCAGTACGTTTCCAGTCCAACGTTCCTGATTCGGTATATATCGAGAGAATCCGACAGATGAATTCGTTCATCACCCTTCCTTACAACGACATCGTAAAGAACTATATCATAAAGTATTCTGAAAAGATGCCGACATCCATCGGCAAGATCCTCGGACTCTGCGAATACTACATGCCTATCTTCCAGGAAATCTTCAACCAGTACGACATGCCGGAGGAGCTCAGGGCAATGGCCGTGATCGAGTCTGCGATGAACCCTCTTGCCGTGTCAAGAGCTGGAGCAAAGGGTATGTGGCAGTTCATGTACTCGACAGCCAAGAACTATGGTCTGCACATCGACTCATTCGTGGACGAGCGCCTTGACCCTATCAAGTCCGCACATGCGGCAGCTCAATATCTCCAGGACGCATACGATATCTTCGGAGACTGGAACCTTGCCATTGCAGCGTACAACTGCGGTGCTGGAAACGTCAACAAGGCCATCAGACGCAGCGGCAGCAGAGCATTCTGGGACATCTGGCCATACCTTCCTCGTGAGACAAGAGGATATGTTCCTGCATTCGTAGGTGCTCTCTACACAATGAACTATTACAAGGAGCATGGCATCCGCCCTGTATCCGTTGAAACACCAGCTCATGTGGACACCATGCACATCAACAAGATGCTCCACCTCAAGCAGGTAAGCGAACTCACTGGTGCTCCGCTCGAAGATCTCAAGAACCTCAACCCTCAGTACAGACACGAGATCATCCCAGGCAACGACAGGCAGTACATTCTCCGCATCCCGTACACATATACAAACTCATTCATAGAGAACGAGGACAGCCTCTACAGACACAAGTCCGACGTGTACTTCAATCCTGTGACCATCAAGAAGATCAAGGATGGCGGCGACGGCGAGAGAATCGTATATAGAGTAAAGAGTGGCGATTACCTTGGCAGAATCGCAATCAACCACGGAACAACCGTAGCCAAGATCAAGATGTGGAACAACCTCAAGACCAACGACATCCGCGTAGGTCAGAGACTCATCATCTACCGTGGTGGCAAGGCACCTGCAAGCACAACTACCTCGAAAACAACCACTCAGGCTAAGACACAGACAGCCACCAAGCCGGCAGCTCAGCCATCGAAGCCGATACCGGCTGATACATCGTATGTGGAATACATAGTCAAAGATGGAGAGTCGCTTTATCTGATTGCCAAGAAGTTCCCAGGCGTAAGCGCCCAGAACATCATGGACTTCAACGGCATCGGATCCAATATCAAGCCTGGAATGAAACTCAAGATTCCACAGCTTTAAAAATCAAATATTGATTGAAATCTAAGCTCGGCTTTGCCGGGCTTTTTTTCTTGCATGAAAGGATATGTAGTCAGTCCTGCCCTGAGATACAGACGGCACCACTGCGTCGGTTTCCAGGAGGTCATCAACGAGGTCCACATTCCCCTGCCGTAGAACGCAGGTACATTATACGCACCAGGGACATCCCTCTCGTATGCATATATCCTGTCATCCCAATCATCCACCAGAAAGAAGCCCTGTCTCAGATAAGAGGCAAATCTCCCACGCTTGACTCCCCCTTCGAGATATGTCAGCCAAGCTATGCCATCGCATTGAAGTACATTGATTCTATATGTCAGAGAAAAGACGTCAGACTTCCATGCAAGATCAGAGCGAAGGTCAGTCCTGAACATCTGTCCCCAGGTCCTGAGTCTTTCAGTGAGTCTGACAGTCAGCTGCCAAGCATCAGAAAAAAGATACTGCCACTGAGTATGAAACTTAAGTTGCAGACTTCTGTCCTGAGTGTCGACCTTCGGCACAGTATAGAAGGACAAGTTGCTTGATACAGAACCGCTTATCCTGCGTCTTTTCATGCTGCCGCTGACAGCAAGGTCATACTCATCCTCAAGGACCTTGACCAAGGCTGCCACACTGCCACCATCTCCGACCGGGGCAACCACTCCTGCAATTGCCGAGGGCCTACAGGCAACCCAATCCAACATAATCTCAGAAAACAGATCGACACCTTTGACACAGATGGCAAAGTCACCTGAGGTCCTCATTGACGGGATATACATTCCGGTATTCAGACCGGCGAATTCAATACAATGAGTAACACCGGCCTGACCGTTCTTCCAACCATAAGTCAGGTTGCACGCCGGCAATAGCTTCACCTTTTCAGGCTTCTTCTTCACATCCTTGATTCCCGGAACCGCAGCGAAAGCGGTCAGGCACCACCTTCCGATACTATACTCTCCTGCCACCCCTGTAAGTACACTGGTGCCCGTGTATGAGGAAAAAGATGTGACACCGTAGTTACGTTTCATGAAAGCCGAAGGTGTATTCAGCGAAGAAAAGTCAGATCCGCTCCATAACGCAAGTCCCTGTCCGAATCTGGCATTGAAATCCCCTGCCACGAGACTGACAGGCACCTTTCTGAACCTTGCTTCCACACTTGCACAGAAGGCATCAGGAGCAGGAGTATCTGCATCCAGCGAGCGGTTGAAGGAGACTGATGCGCTCAACTGCTCTCCAATCTTTAACTTATATCTTGAAGTATATCCATATCTGTTAGAACCCGGGGAGTATCTCCACGAAGCCCTCCCGGTGAACTCATGACTGGTCCTGCCCTCCAGTTCAGGCAAGACTTCCAACGACACAAACGGCCTTATCCTCTCCACAAATTCCTCCCCGAATCCATTAAGTGCAGCAAGTTCCATGAAGGACATGCATGGTCCGCTGCGCTTCCTGTAGTCCATTAAGGAAGCCACCTGATACCTCGTAAATATACCACAGGAATTCAACCCTTCCTCAGTGGAAATATTCAAAGGAAGAGGATGCTTCAGCAAAGCAGAAAGCCGTTCCACCTCATCTTCCGACAAATCTTCCGGATCCTCAGCCAACAGTCTCGCTATATGTTTCATATCCTCGTTTTCCTGCGCACGCAAAGAAAAATCAAAGGCAATCATACAGCACATCAGAATAATCATTCGCCACATATCGTTCCACTTTTAGACGTTCGCTTCAAAAATATACATGGCGCTTATAAAAGTTGTTGTTTTTGCCAAAAACAACAGAAGATTTTTCTTTTTTTTATTCGTTTTTGGTTATTTTTGTTTTTTGATACATACTGTCTTTATGGAAAAAATTACGCTGAAGGACAAGACCTTCAAGAAACATATCTCATACGAGAAGATTTCGGCAGCAATTGACGAAGTCGCTAACAAGATCAACGCCGATTTCGAGGGCTGCACAGACGTTCCTGTACTCCTCTGCGTACTGAATGGTTCTATCATGTTCATGGGCGAACTCATGAAGAGAATCAACTTCAATGTAAACGTGATTTCAATCAAGTTGACATCTTACGAGGGAACAAGCTCAACAGGTCGTGTAAAACAGGCTATGGGCCTCACTTCAAGCATTGAAGGAAAGAGAGTCATCGTCGTTGAAGACATCGTAGACTCAGGAAACACAATCGTGGAGCTCAAGGAAATCCTCAAGGAAAAAGGTGCGGCTGAATCCAAGATCTGCACTCTCCTTCTCAAACCTGATGCATACAAGAAGGACGTGAAGCTCGACTACGTTGCAATGGAGATCCCGAACGACTTCATCGTCGGTTTCGGTCTTGATTACGACGAACTTGGCCGTAACTACAAGGACATTTATACACTTGACGCATAACTAACCCATAATGAAATATTACATTCTTTTTGGCCCTCCAGGTGCTGGAAAAGGTACCCAGGCTACAGTAATGGTTGAAAAATACAACCTTCATCACATTTCTACAGGTGCATTGCTCCGCAAGGAGATTGCAGCAGGAACAGAACTTGGACAGCTTGCCAAGTCATTGATAGAGAAAGGTTGCCTTGTACCCGATGAGGTAGTAGAGGGCATGATCGAGAACGAGTTCAAGACTGTCACAGGTGTTGACGGATTCCTTCTTGACGGATTCCCACGCACACTTCCACAGGCTGATGCACTCGACAAGATACTCGAGAAAACAGGTTCTGAAGTCACTGCAACAGTATCAATCATGATTCCTGATGCAATGATCATGGAAAGAATCAAAGGACGCGCTCTCAAGGAAGGTCGTGCAGACGATGCAAGCGAAGACATCATCAACAACCGAATCGTCACATATCACAACCAGACAGAGCCACTGATTGAGTACTACACAAAGGCTGGTAAATATAACGAAGTTGACGGCGTTGGAACAATCGAAGAAGTTCGTGACCGCATCTTCACCATCATGGACAGATTCTAAAAATAATCGGCAGCAGATTTATTTCTGCTGCCGATCTTCATTTATACCGTCAGTCCTTCAGACCATAAACGGACTCACCTCCGAGTTCCATCTCTATCTTCAACAGTCTGTTATATTTTGCTGTTCTCTCAGCACGGCTGAGTGAACCTGTCTTGATCTGTCCACATCCTGTGGCAACCGCAAGGTCCGCAATGGTAGTATCCTCTGTCTCACCGGAACGATGTGACACGATGGCCTTATATCCATGTCTCTTCGCCAGATCAATCGCATCAAGAGTCTCAGACAAAGTTCCGATCTGATTTAGTTTGATCAGGATTGCATTGGCGCACTTGTTCTTGATTCCCTTTTCAAGGTATTCCACATTTGTCACAAAGAGATCGTCACCCACAAGCTGGCATTTGTCACTGATCGTCTGAGTCAGGAACTCCCAACCACTCCAGTCATTCTCGGACATTCCATCCTCGATCGAGTCAATAGGATAATTATCCACCAGTTTCTTGAGATATGCAATCTGTGCATCCCTGTCAAGTACCCGTGCATTCGGTCCTTCAAACATGGTATAGTCATACTTACCGTTGATATAGAATTCCGAACTTGCACAATCCAATGCAATAGAAACCTCTGTTCCAGGGAAATAGCCAGCCTCGTTGATAGCGTCGAGAATAAGGTCCAAGGCCTCCTCTGTACTGTTGAGCTGTGGAGCAAATCCACCCTCATCACCGACAGCTGTGCTCAAACCCATCTTCTTCAGAATCTTCTTGAGTGCATGGAACACCTCAGCACCCATTCTCAAACCTTCTGCAAAAGTCTTTGCGCCAATAGGTCTGATCATAAATTCCTGGAAAGCAATCGGAGAATCACTATGCGAGCCACCATTGATGATATTCATCATCGGCACAGGCATCACCTTCACATCAGGTGTTCCCAGATACCTATATAATGGAAGCCCCAGACAGTTTGCTGCAGCCTTTGCCACCGCCAAGGAAACAGCCAGAATGGCATTAGCTCCCAGCTTGCTCTTATTTGGGGTTCCATCAAGCTCAATCATCTTCCTGTCAATTGCCAGCTGATCCTGTGCAGACATGCCGACAAGTGCCGGAGCAATGATATCGTTGACATTGGCAACTGCCTTCAGCACACCCATACCAAAATATCTGGACTTGTCACCATCCCTCAATTCAATCGCCTCGTGCTCACCTGTCGAGGCTCCAGACGGAACAGATGCAACTCCAGAGCAGCCACAATCCAAAACAACTTCAGCCTCCACTGTAGGAGTACCACGTGAATCCAAGATCTCACGTGCATATATGTTCTTGATCTTCATATTGATCGTAATTTTAAAATTCCGTAGCTAAATATACAAAATTTCTGCCGATTTCACGACACGGAATGGCATCTTAATGGCTAGAGACATATAAATTGAAAAGATTGCTTATCTTTGTGAGTTATATAATATTTATTATGGCAGATAGTAATTTCATAGACTACGTTAAGGTATATTGCCGCTCAGGCAACGGTGGTGCCGGTTCCACACACATGAGAAGGGAGAAATATGTCCCTAAGGGTGGTCCCGATGGTGGCGACGGAGGACGCGGAGGACATATCATCCTCAGAGCAAATCCTCAGTTCTGGACACTCATCCACTTGAAATACCGCAAACATATCATGGCAGAGCATGGTGGAGCCGGCAGCGGTCAGCTTCAGCATGGAAAGAACGGAGAGGACATCATCCTTGACGTTCCGCTTGGCACAGTGGCAAAGAACGCGGAGACAGGAGAAATCCTTTTCGAGCTTGTTGAGCCATTCGAGGAGCGCATCCTTGTGAAAGGTGGACGCGGTGGTCTTGGTAACAACAACTTCAAGACTGCAACAAACCAGACACCACGCTATTCACAGCCTGGTGAGCCTTTTGAGGAAGGCTGGTTCATCCTCGAGTTGAAGCTTCTTGCAGACGTCGGTCTCGTAGGTTTCCCTAATGCAGGTAAGTCCACACTCCTTTCAACAGTCTCGGCTGCACGTCCTAAGATTGCAGACTACCCTTTCACCACTCTCGAACCAAACCTCGGAATCGTAAGCTACTACGATGACAAGTCATTCGTAATGGCAGACATCCCTGGTATCATCGAAGGTGCACACGAAGGCAAGGGTATCGGAATGCGTTTCCTCAGACATATCGAGCGCAACTCCATCCTTCTCTTCATGGTTGCAGCAGACCAGGATGACATCCGCGAGGGATATGAGGTTCTTCTCAACGAGCTCAGAGAATACAATCCGGAGCTCCTCGTAAAGGACCGCGTGCTTGCAATCACAAAGTCTGACATGCTTGACGAACAGCTCAAGAGCGAGATCGAGGCACAGCTTCCTGAAGATATCCCACATGTATTCATTTCTTCATTCACCCAGGAGGGAATCAAGGAATTGAAGGATATGCTTTGGACGGCATTGCAGACAGAGAACGCTCCAGAAGAGGAGGTTACTGTCCTCTTCCCAGGTGACGACAACGAAAAACCGATCGTATAATGACCTGGCAGGAAATACATAGATTCGACCAGCTGTTGACCCTCAAAGTCAACAGCTGGAGTTCTCCTATGACTGACCCAATCTGGCAGTTCTTCTCCAACATCCCGGTCTGGATTCCGATGTATGTCCTTATTGTTGCAATGCTCATCTGGAGACTTGGATGGAAAAAGGGCTTGATTGTGGTCCTTGCAGCTGCAGCGACATTCGGTTTCTGTGACCAGTTTTCAAACTTCATCAAGGACCTTGTAGGCCGCCTGCGTCCTCTCAATGATGAGTTCATGCTGGCAAACGGTCTGAACATCCTGGAAAAGCCATCACGCAGCTTCAGTTTCTTCTCAGCCCATTCAGCCAATGCATTCGGTCTCGCAACCAGCACATGCATCGGTCTGAGACTCGACAAGAAATGGTTCCCATCCACAGGTAAAAAACCTGCCTGGGGCAAGGCATACACTAGCTGGATGTTCTTCTGGGCAGCCATGGTGGCAATCAGCCGTGCCTTTGTGGGAAAGCACTACATCGGTGACATTATTGCTGGATCGATCATAGGAGCGATTGCAGGTTACACATTCATCAAACTGGCAGTTTTCATAATCCGTCGATTTAAGATTGATTAGAAAAATTTGGTAGTTACAAAAAAATATATCATCTTTGCACTCGCAAAAAAGACGGGGGTATAGCTCAGTTGGCTAGAGCACCTGCTTTGCAAGCAGGGGGTCGTCGGTTCGACTCCGACTATCTCCACCCGAAAGCCGCTTAGAAACACATCTAAGCGGCTTTTTTCGTTTATAGCAAGATTTTCACCATATTTGTAGAAAATACTAAGACCTATGCGTATTGCAATTTACGGTGCCGGATCATTAGGCACAATCCTCGGAGCCTACATCAGCAAGGCTGGTGTGGAAATCGAACTCATAAATCGAAACAAGGCTCACATCGAAGCTCTCCAGACCAAGGGAGCTCATATCACAGGAACAGTCGAATTCACTCAACCTGTCGTTGCATACACACCCGACAATATGAACGGTGAATATGACGTAATCTTCCTCATGACCAAACAGCAGCACAACGCTGAAGTTGTGACCATGCTTAAGGATTATCTGGCTGCAGACGGAGCTCTGGTAACATTCCAGAACGGACTTCCTGAGCTGCAGATCGCTGAAATTCTCGGAGAAGAACGAGTACTTGGCTGCACAGTAGCCTGGGGAGCCACTCTTCAGGGTCCTGGCGTATGCGAACTCACAAGCGCACCTGATGCACTTTCATTCTCTCTTGGCAGCATTTCACCGAAGAAGAACAGGCACTTCGACAAGGTGAAGGAAGTACTTGAGCACATGGGCACAGTGGACGTTGAAGAGAACTTCATCGGAACACGCTGGAGCAAGCTGCTCATCAACGCAGCATTCTCTGGCATGAGTGCAGTTCTTGGCTGCACATTCGGTGAGGCAGCCGGTCCTCGTGAATCCCGCAAAGTCGTTCAGGCATTGATCAAGGAATGTATTGACGTCTGCGCTAAGGGAGGCATCCGCATCGAGCCTGTCCAGGGCAAGGATATCGTCAAACTTCTTGACTATCACAACCCTATCAAGAAGGCTGTTGCATACATGATCATCCCTATTGCAATCCGCAAGCATGCGAAGTTGAAAGCCAGTATGCTGCAGGATATAGAAAAGGGCAAACTCACTGAGGTTGATGCAATTAACGGTGCAGTTTGTGATTATGGAAGAAAGGTTGACTTCCCTACTCCAGCGAACGACAAGGTGGTGGAAATAATCCACAAGATTGAGAAAGGCGAGCTGAAACCAAGCTTTGAGAACCTTAAATTCTTCAAGTAGGAGATAAAATATTGCAGATATCGGATGTCGCAGATGGCACAGTTTATGACTCGGGCCTCTGCGACATTTAATATTTGTACGTCATGAAAAATATTTTCCAAAATGAAGGTGCGGCACCAATTTTTGGCACCTCTCAGATGAGAGAGCCTGCACCAACTGAATCAATTCCAAAGCATGGTACCCCGGCAGAGGTAGCCTATCAGATAGTCAAGGATGAAACATTCCCGCAGACACAGCCACGATTGAACCTGGCAACATTTGTAACCACATATATGGATGACTACGGCACACGACTTATGAACGAAGCCGTAGGAATCAACTATATTGATGAGACCGAATATCCACGTGTAGCAGTCATGTGCGGACGCTGCATCAATATGGTAGCCAATATGTGGAACACACCTGAAAAGAGCGAATGGAAGACAGGAGCAGTCGGCATCGGATCGTCAGAGGCATGTATGCTCGGTGGTGTGGCTGCGTGGCTCAGATGGCGCGACCGCAGAAAGGCAGAAGGCAAACCTTATGACAAGCCTAATCTCGTAATGAGCACTGCTTATCAGGTTGTATGGGAAAAGTTCTGCCAGCTCTGGCAGATCGAAATGAGAACAGTTCCAATCACTCCAGATCATCCGACACTCGATATCGAGGCAGCAATCAAGAGATGTGATGAAAACACCATCTGCATTGTACCTATCGCCGGTGTGACCTGGACAGGAATGAACGATGACATCGAGGGCCTCAATGAAGCTCTTGAAATCTACAACGCGAAGACCGGCTACGACATTCCTATCCACGTGGATGCTGCATCAGGAGGCTTCATCCTTCCATTCCTTAATCCTCACAAGAAGTGGGACTTCCGTCTGAAATGGGTGCTTTCCATCTCGACATCAGGCCACAAATACGGACTTGTATACCCTGGACTAGGCTGGATCATATGGAAAGATAAAGCTTATCTTCCCAAAGATATGTCATTCAGTGTAAACTACTTAGGAGCAAGCATCTCACAAGTTGGTTTAAATTTCTCACGTCCTGCCGCTCAGATACTTGCGCAGTATTACAACTTCCTGCATCTCGGGTTTGAGGGCTATAAAGAGATCCACTCTAACTCAATGGACATTGCGCGTTACTGCCATGCAAAGATCGGCGAAATGCATTGTTTCGAGAACTACTCAAAGGATCTGGATAACCCACTTTTCATCTGGTACATGAAGCCTGAATATGATAAGAATGCCAAATGGACATTATATGATCTGCAGGATAAACTCATGCAGCACGGATGGATGGTTCCGGCCTACTCAATGCCGAAGGCGATTGAAGACATGGTGGTAATGAGAGTTGTAGTCCGTCAGGGAATGTCCAGAGATATGGCAGACATGCTGATTGGAGACATTGCAAACGCTGTAGCAGAGCTTGAGAAACTGGAATACCCTACACCATCGCGTATTGCTGCCGAAAAGATGGCTAATCAGAAAGGACACGTGTACACACATTAAAATCTTTGAGTCATGAACACACCAAAAGCAAATGCGGGTAAGGCATTCAAGCTTAGTGTTGCCACACTCGCTATTATGAATATCAC
>JAZKYT010000095.1:0-5092 GCA_045612265.1 Candidatus Cryptobacteroides sp. | reverse complement strand
TCTCCGTTAACGTCTGACACGACACCTCTGATCTCTTGCGCATTCACAACAACTGTTGCAAACAGGCCTAAGATCAGCAGAGAAATCTTGTACATCAGATTTTTCATAAAAGATTGTTTTGGTTATTAATTAAGGTTATTAAAATAGATTCATATATATTCCTCCTGCATTCTGAGCTGTGACGATGTCACGAACCAGATAGTGCAGATACATTTCAAGATTTGTGTAGCGTCTATATGGGTCCAAAATCACTTGATTTCCGTCAGAACCATCAGAAGCATCCAATGAGAACTTTTCCTCAAACCAATCAGGCATTCCGTCACCATCAGAATCCGCAACCTTGGCTATCTGGTCTTCTGTAGCCTCATAAGAAGGCCATCCACCAACCGCTGTCTGCGTGTCAATTATGCCGTTCCTGGAACCGTTTCCACCATCCTTGATTGTTGCTGTCCCATTCAGTGCGTCCTTGCATGCTCTTTCATCGACAGCGTCACGCATCAGAGACGCTCCAGCATACTGGCAGATAAGTCCGAAGGAAGCTTCTGCTCCATGAGTAGTCGTATAGACATCTTTCTGCTGAGCGCCCTGGATAGGAAGAGGAGAAGTCAACAATACGTTGTAATTTGCATGAGAAGACCCGTTATGCCAGTATATGGTCGAGGCATCATTAGCCGCCCCAAGCTCAGGATAGTTTGTGTTGACATTTCCGCTGAGATAAATCTGAGGATAGCTGTCAGCATACGTCTTACCATCCTTAACATATGAACCATAAGCATCCACGAAATACTTTCTGTCAGACGAGGCAGGACCTGGCTTATAGTAGTTGTTCACAATGTTGAACCATCCGTCCTCTCCTCCGTAAGTATGATTCGACCCCCAATTATAAACTGCATTACACCTGTAATCCACGTTTCCACGATGTGTCGCCACAAAATCACCATATATCTGCGGATGGTCAATTCTTGGATTTCTGCTGTCGTGGCATGAAAGGAGATTGTGATGGAACGAGGCGTTCTTACCTCCCCAGATGCCACCGTAGCCATGCTGGCCCTTTCCATGAACAGAATTACGAAGGCTCTCTGTCAGGATGCACCACTGCATTGTGAAATATTCATTCGCATAGAAAGATGAACATTCATCCGTTGACCAGGACATTGAACAATGATCCAGAATGATGTTGCTGTTATATCTTCCCCACAATGCATCTGCCTCCCTCTTTGCCTCATCTCCCATTCGGAAACGGATAAAACGGATTATGATATTGCCTGACTTTTCAAACTTGACATCATAATTCTTGATGCATATTCCATCTCCTGGAGCTGTCTGACCGGCAATGGTAACATCGCCATTGGCAATATTGATTGCTGATTTCAACTCAATTATTCCTGCCACATCGAACACTATTGTTCTCGGACCAGACTCTGCAAGGGCAGCCCTCAATGAACCTGTCCCACTGTCCGCAAGGGTAGTCACATGAATCACCTTGCCACCGCGTCCTCCTGTAGTATACATTCCACCACCTTCAGCACCAGGGAAAGCAAGCTGATTCTTGTGCTCGTCCTCATAAACAGGAATCTTGAATTCCGCATAAGACTCGGAAGGCTCTGGTGTCGGAGCCGGACCTGGTTCATAGCCTTCTACAGTAACTGCTGTCAAAGGCTCCGAAAAAGGAGTTTCAGCATCGCCAATCATTGCCTTGACTGTAAACAGATACGACGTATTGGCCCTCAGACCTTGGAATCTTACAGAGTTTTCCTTTGTTGTTGTCTGTCCTCCCGGAGCGAGAACACCAGGTGCAGTTTCAAGGCGTGCCACATAATATGACACACCCTCAACCTCGTCCCATGAGAATGTCAGCGATGTCTCATCAGAGGCAATCACCTTCACTCCCACAGGGGCCGTCAGGTCCACAGCGGTATCCTCCGGATCAACAGGGGTACACCCTGCAATCACCAGGAAAGAACAAAAAATCAACGAAAGGAATCTTCTCATAGTTCAATCTTCTTGTACTTAGGAACAAGTGCCTTCATCGCGCTCCATGCCACGACATAAGCGACTGCGCAAAGACAGAACATTATCATATATCCGGCTTCCTTTCCTTCAAATCCAAGGAACGTGAAGGCCGCACCTGCGTTCTCTGAATATGTGAAAAGAACACCGGCTCCCTTATTGATCATGAATGAACTGATACCACCGGCCATTCCACCGATTCCTGTAATGGCTGCGACTGCAGACTTAGGGAACATGTCTCCGACTGTAGAATAGAGGTTAGCTGACCAAGCCTGATGTCCTGCACCTGCAAGACCGATAACGATTGCCGGCCACCAGGCAGAATACTGTCCGAGCGGCTGGGCAAAGAGCGCAAACAATGGGAAGAATGCGAAGATGAGCATCGCCAACATTCTGCCTTTATATGGATGCATAGCTTTCTGCTCCACGAAATACTTAGGAAGATATCCGCCGAAGATGGATATTATCGTAACGATTGTGTAAAGAGTGATGATGAGCATCATTCCTGTACCGGACGAGGCTTTGTAACCGAACTGATCCTGGAAATATGCAGGGGCCCAGAAAAGATAGAACCACCACACACCATCTGTGAAGAACTTTCCTGCAATGAAAGACCAGGTCTGACGATATGTGAAGCATTTGAGGAACGGGATAGTCTTTGTTTCTTCCTCAGAAGTTTCCTTGACCTGAACTTTTTCCACCTCGTCATCCTGAAGAATATACTCCAGCTCGGCCTTGTTCACGTGCTTTGACTTCTCAGGCTTGTCGTACATGAACACCCAGAATCCCATCCAGAGGAAACCGAGGGCACCGATGATTACAAATGCCATCTCCCAACCGAGCCATGCAGCCAATGGAGGGATTGTTGCCGGAGCCACAAGGGCACCGACTGAAGCACCTGCATTGAAGATGGAAGTCGCAAATGCACGGTCCTTCTTCGGGAAATATTCAGCTGTAGTCTTGATAGCTGCCGGGAAGTTTCCAGCTTCTCCTAAAGCAAGGACAGCTCGTGCAGCCAGGAAGAGCCATACGCTGACAGATGATATGGCCAAAGCTGCAGCTGTTCCTTTTTCCACAGCCATCATTGCTTCAACAGTCTCATAACCGTTGATGTGCATTGTTGCCCATCCGCAAAGTGCGTGAGCACACGCTCCGAATGACCAGATACCGATTGCCCACAGGTAACCTTTCTTTGTTCCCATCCAGTCCACGAACTTGCCGGCAAAAAGCATTGCAAATGCGTAGAAAAGAGAGAATACCGCTGTGATGGTACCATAGTCACTGTCAGTCCAATGGAATTCCGGTGCGATAAATTCCTTCCAAGTGAGAGAAAGAACCTGACGGTCCATATAGTTGACGGTAGTGGCAACAAACAGGAGTACCACCATCCACCAACGCCAATTGGTCATCAGTTGTTGATTTGTGTTATTCTTCATGGTATAGTTTTTAGAGTTACTTCAATACATCATTTTCGTGGTCGATAATGCCGGGAATGCCTGTCATGGAACCTTTGAACTTTGCTGTTCCCTTCTTTACCTCCTTGATTATTCTCAGGTCAACCGCATCTCTTTTCTGTGATGCTCCGACACATTTCAGCACCGAGTCATATGCATCTTCTGCTTTTTCTGCCTTGAGAGCGACTCTGATGGCAAACGGCTCAAGTGAAGCCTCTGAATATTTTTTCTGATTAGCCTCAATCTTCTCATAATCAGGCTTTTCGCCCTCATAATTACCCTTGACTACAGCTGACGCATCATAGATATTGCCTTCGATATGGAAATTACCCGGTATCATTGAAGTTGTAGCAGAGACGTAGAAATCAAGCCACTCACCATCAATGGAAGAGGTTGCAGGACCCGGACGGAAATAATTGTCAGTCACATTGAACCAACCTTCCTCTCCACCATATATTGCCTTTGCTCCCCAGTTGTAGACCACATTATTCACGAAGTCGACAGTTCCTCTGTATTTGAGCATATCGTTATGCCAATAAAGACGAGGATGATCGAAACGCGGATTACGGCTGCTGTTGTGAGCGAAGAGATTGTGATGGAAGGATACATTTCTGCCACCCCAGATACCACCATATCCGTGTTTGCCCTTGTGATGAACGGAGGCGTTCAATGCCTCTGAGATGATGCACCATTGGATTGTGGCATCTGCAAGATTATAGAAAGAGGCATTCTCATCCGTTGCCCAACTGAACGAGCAATGGTCTATGATGAGGTTTCTGCAATGTCTTGCGCCGATTGCATCACCTTCGACCTTTGCAACAGATCCAAGTCTGATTCGGAGATATCTAAGAATTACATTGTCCGCAGTAATGAACACATTATGGTCGCGGATGGTGATTCCCTTTCCCGGCGCAGTCTGACCAAGAATTGTCAGATATGGATTTTCTATATTCAATGGTCCGTTCAAATGAATGTCACCGCTTACGGCAAAGGTCACAATGCGTGGGCCCTCAGCCTCGACAGCATATCTCAATGTTCCCTCCGAACCGTCATCCTCGAGAGATGTCACCACATATTCCTTTCCTCCACGACCACCAACCGAATATTTTCCACAACCCTCAGCTCCCTCAAAAGCTAATGGAAGATCCTCATTTGAGGGGGCCCAATCAATATTGTGCATTGCCTCCCACTCAAGCGAAGCCCAGATGAAAGGACCTACTCCCTTGCAGTCATTGTCGATTATAGGTTCACTCAGATAATATGCAAAGTCTCCCTTACGCATCTGCTTGCCACCGAGGCCACCGACTGAACAGCAGTCTGTCATTGAAATGGTACCGTCCGGATTTTCCTTAATGAAACGATCAATGAACTTAGGATACAGGCCAAGAATATATTCCTTATGAGACTGATCTATATATCCTTTGCGGAGACCTTTCAGGAAGGCGTATGTAAACATGATTGAACATGTGGACTCCTGGTAGTTACCCTCTCTTTCCGGGCAATCGATAACCTGATACCACATTCCTGTCTGGGGATCAGCCCACTTCGGAAGTACCTCAAGGAAATAGTTCAGCTGATCAACAAGAACAGCATGTCCGGGATGTGTTTTCGGCAAATAGTCGAGAACC
>JAZKYT010000094.1:0-58527 GCA_045612265.1 Candidatus Cryptobacteroides sp. | reverse complement strand
AACTGGTGGGACAATGATGACTGGGTACTTGGTACTGAGACTGTTGACCTCGCTTTCGGTGATGTTCCTCAGATCGGCATGGGTCAGAAGGACGAGTGTGCGAACGAGCGTCTTACTATCCCTGCAGAGGCAGATCAGGTTTACAACATCTCTTTCCTCGTAGACCTTTATATGGATCAGCAGCTTGCTTACACATTCGAGAAGACTTCGACCGTGACAGGTGTCGCTCTCGAGATGGGTAAGGCTTACAACTTCAAGGCTACAATCGATGCAGAGACATTCGAACTTCCTGAGATCGAGTTTGACGTAGTTGTCAAGGAGTGGGAAATGCCATACATCGATGTTGAGCACCCAGTTGTTGCAACTATTGATAACGTTCCTTATACTTCACTCCAGGATGCAATCGACGCTGCTGCTGGTAACACTACTATCGAGCTTGTATCTAACGTTAAGGAGGATGTAACTATCACTCAGACTACAGGTGTTAACCTCGTAATCAATGGTAATGGTAAGACATACCAGGGTACAATGAGAGTAAGCGGTCAGTCAAATTACACTGGAGCTGAGACTTTGACTATCAAGAACGTTAACTTCGTGAACTACACTGAGGAGGCTTGTCTTGATATGAACTGGGGTACACTCAACCAGACTCGTTACGCTCACAATGTGACAGTTGAGGGTTGTACATTCACAGTTGCTGGAAAGGGTACACACGTAGCTCCAGCTATCGATATGTATCAGCCATATAACGTTGTCATCAACAATGTAGAGGCTACAGGCGCTCACTCTCTCCTCCAGGTTAAGGGTGGTCACGACGGCGTAGCTGTTTCTAACGTTAAGGTAACTGACTGTAAGAACGGTATCGCATTCGGTACTCACGACGGTGCAGTTTCAGTAACTAACGCAGAGATCAATACTCTTGGTTACGGTATCCGTGCTGACGGTAGCGTTGCAACTACTCTTACAGTAGAGAACGCAACAATCGACGCTCTTCGTCCAATCGTTGTCCGTAAGCTCACAGGCAGCTATAATGTAGCTCTTGCCGGCACAAACACTCTTACTGCAGGTGACTACTATCAGGTTATCCTCACCAAGGGTGACGATGAGGCTGCTTACTCAGCTCCTACAGGTGCTTACACTATCACTGGTGCTGATGCATTCAAGGTTTACCCTACAGACGCAAGCGACAGAGTTGCAACAGCTGACCAGCTTACAGCAGCGCTTGCAGGTACTCAGACTGAGATCCAGCTTGAGTCTGGTGCTGTCATCGAGGGTACTTTCACAGTAAAGCGTAACGTGACCATCACTTCATTCGAGGGCAATCCTGCAACTATCAAGGGTCGTGTAAATGTAGCTAACTGCAACCCTGTATTTGTAAACGTGAACTTCGACAGAAATGCAGATTCAGATGCTGCATGGAACACTGCCAACGGTTCAAGCAACTGCCTCCAGTACAAGGCTGTGGTAATGATCTACGGTTCTACTGCCAACAAGGTTACTTTCGAGAAGTGTAACTTCTACAACAACGGCGGTACACACAAGAGCGCTATCACCAACACAGCGGTAGAGCTTGTTATCGACGAGTGCTACTTCGAGGGAAGATCATCAGCAATCTACACTCAGGCTAACATCAGCATGACAAACTCAACTATCAACTACACAGGTACAAACAACGTTGTGCTTTCAATCAATGGTGTAGGCGATGCTGGTGGAAAGGTCATCTTCAAGAACAACAAGGTTACAGGTGACAACATCTTCGCGTTGGGCCAGTTCCTCAGCACTACAGGCTTCGGTAACGGTCTGTACCATTTCGATGTTCAGGGTAACGATGAGAAATTTGACAACATCTTCTTCAACACTTCAAGAGTGGCTAACAAGGAGTTTGCTGCAGGTTCTCTGACATTCTAAAATATTGATCTCAGGAGGTTGATTGTCCTCCTGAGGTCACCACAAACCGAAACAATACAAACTATATTAATTATTAACCCAATCTTAAAAACAATGAAAAAAACGGTTTTAATCGCTTTTACAGCTCTCGGATTGGTTGCATGTGTTCAGGAGGAAGTAGTGACTGTTCCTCAGACAGATGCGATCACTTTCGATCAGGCGTACATTGACAACGCTACACGTGCTGCTGCTGACCCAAGCACAACAACTGCGTCTATCGCAGCATTCGACGTTTGGGCATTCATGAACGAGTACGACGGTACTGTTCTCGTTGACGAGGACGTAGAGAAGGCTGGAAGCACATGGGGCTATGCCAACACTCAGTACTGGACTCCAAACAACAAGTACTATTTCGCAGCGCTTGCACCTATGAACAGTGCAAACGTTACTGAGACTATCGCAAGCGGTGATGCTGCAAAGCTTGGTCTTGGCGAGATCGCATTCACTAACGTTGACGGTTCAGAGGACCTCCTCTATGCTGCGACAATGGTTCAGGCTCCTGATTACGATCAGCTTAAGCTCAACAACATGCCGCCAGTGAAGTTCCAGTTCAACCACCTCCTTTCAAAGGTTAAGTTCACTTTCACTAACGGTTTCACAACTGACAACGCATATGTTGTGATCGAGGACATCAAGATGACTGCTCCTAAGTCAGGTACAATCGACCTCGCAGTTGAGAACTGGTGGGATAACGATGACTGGAATCTCGGAACTGAGGAGATCGAACTTGCGTTCGGTGGCGTAGAGAAACTTGCTATGGGTACATTCAACGAGTGCGCTCAGGAGCGTCTCACTATCCCTGCTGAGGCTGACCAGGTTTACGACATCACTTTCACTGTAAAGCTTTACATGGGTAAGCAGCTCGCTCTCCAGACTACAAAGACTTCAACAGTAACAGGTGTTGCTTTCGAAATGGGTAAGGCATACAACCTCACAGCTGAGATCAACTCTGACAACCTCGAGCTCCCTGCTATCGAGTTCGACGTAGTAGTCAAGGAGTGGGATGAGCCTACACTTGATGTTCCACATCCAGTTGTTGCTACTTACAACAACGTAGGTTACACTAGCCTCCAGGATGCTATCGACGCAGCTGCTCAGGGTGGTACAATCTACCTCGCTTCTAACGTTGAGGAGACTGTGACTATCGTTGAGAAGGCTGGTGTTGAGCTCGTTATCGACGGTCAGGACAACAAGTTCGACGGTACAATCAAGATCCACAATGGTTCTAACTACAACGACGGTAAGGTTACTATCAAGAACGTAAACTTCGAGACTAACGTACTTGAGAACAACTTCGTATACGCTGTTGACTTCGGTAATGCTCAGCGTTACTCACAGAACATCACAGTTGAAGACTGTACTTTCACTGCTCTTGCAGGCAGCCAGGCTGAGAACACTGCAGTAGGTGTGAAGGTTAACGCTACAAAGAACCTTGTGGTTAAGAACTGTGTTGCTACAAACATGCACTCACTCCTCCAGGCTCAGAGCTGCGACGCTGCTGTAACTGTAGAGGGCGTTGAGATCACAGGTAAGAACGGTGTTTCATTCGGTAACACTGCAAACCCTACTCTTAAGGACGCTACAATCACTGCAACAGGTTATGGTGTACGCGCTGACGCTAACGCAAACCGTGGTGCTCTCGTAGCTGAGAACGTAACTATCGCAGCTAACCGTCCAATCGTTGTTCGTAAGACTAAGACTCCATACAGCGTGACTGTAAACGGTACAGCAAACATCACTGCAGGTGACGGTTACGACGTAATCTTCACTACAGGTGACGATGAGGGTGCGCTTGCAGCTCCTGCAGCAGCAAACGTTACATTCAACGGTCCTGCGACTCTTTCTGTTTACCCTGGATATCAGGATCCTAATACAAATACTACATATGTAGCAACACCTGCTACTCTTCAGCAGGCTCTTGAAGAAGTGATCGCTGGTACATCTGACGATAACATCGTATTGAGCGGTGACATCGATCTCGCTTCTTTGATGACTCGTTCAGCAGTTGTAAGCAACTGGACTCCAATCGGAACAAAGGAGAATCCTTTCACTGGCGTATTCGACGGTAACGGATTTACAATCAAGAACCTCGCTCTTGTTGAGACTGAGGCTAAGGAGGGTAAGGCATATATCGGATTCTTCGGTTATGCTAAGAACGCTACTATCAAGAACGTTACTTTCGAGAACGTATACATCAACATCCCTTGTCTTGACATCGAACACAGCCAGGGTCACATCGGAGCTGTTGCAGGTTCTCTCGAGGGAACATGTCTTGTAGAGGACGTAACAGTCAAGGGTGACATCCAGGTTTACGCTACTCAGGAGGCTAACGGTGCCAGCCGCGTAGCTGTTGTTGCCGGTGGTAACTCTTATGGTGACGTAACTATGAAGAACGTTCACGTTATCGCTAACGAGGGTAGCTTCCTTAAGGCTAACAACAATACAGGTGCTCTTGCTGGTCAGCTTCAGGGTAAGTCAGTATTCGAGAACTGTTCTTCAAACATTGATGTAACTGTCAATAAGTTCTTCGCTGGTGGTCTTATCGGTCTTGCAGCTGGTGATCAGACTTTCACAAACTGCCACACTACTGGTAATGTATCAGTTGTTGCAGGTCGTGCAGGTCGTGGCAACGACCACTACCGTGTAGGCGGTATCGCCGGTGGTTGGGCTGACGGTGCTAAGAACGTTTGTACACTTACAGGCTGTACATACACAGGTAAGCTTACAGGTGTAAATGCAGACGGTTCAGTAGCAAAGGCTTTTGACTATGATGGTTATGTAGGTCGTGGTTACACTCTTAATGGTTGCGCTGGTAGCAAGGTTGTTATCGACGGTAAGGAGTTCGTTCAGTTGAACAATACCGACCATGGTGTGTATGTTATCAATGGTACTACAGTTACAGTTGCAACTGCAGACGCTCTTGTAGCTGCTTTGGCAACTAAGTATGACGTACTTTTCACAAATGATATCAAGATCAACCCAGCAAGCATGAGCAACGCTTACGGTACGACAGGTATCAACGTTAAGTATGGCCAGACTATCGATGGTAACGGCTGCACACTTAACATCCAGGGTGCTGGCGGTACTTGGGATTCAGGTATCAACACAACTGGTGGTGTTATCAAGAACCTCACAGTTACAGGTTCATTCCGTGGTATCTTCATCAACCACAATAGCGATCATTCAGAGAAGGTAGTTCTTGAGAATGTAACAATCACAGGAACAGTTTATACTATCTCTTGCGACCAGGGCTTGTACCAGGGTATCGAGGCTACTAACTGTACTTTCAACGGTTGGACTTCATTCGCAAAGACTGCAGGTGAGGCTAAGTTCGTAAACTGCTACTTCGGCGAGGGTTCAGGTTACAAGTATTGCCGTCCTTACTCAAACACTGAGTTCGTAGGCTGTACTTTCTGCCCAGGATATGCAGTTGATGAGAGCCAGGCTAAAGTTACTTTCACAGATTGTATCTGGGAGTAATATTATAATTAACCTATCGCCGCCTGACCGTGGCGATAGGTTCCAAGAAAACAACAAATTAACCATGAAAAAGATTTTATTTGCAATTCTTTGTATCGGCACGCTTGCAAGTTGTGCTAGGGAAGAGGTGACAACCTCACATCAGGTGGAAATCAAGTTTGCCAATGCATTTGTAGATGTGCACGGCATCCGTACGAAGACTGCTGATCCTACAATCACTTCAGGTTCAATCGACGCATTCAAAGTGTGGGGATTTA
Source organism: Candidatus Cryptobacteroides sp. (assembly GCA_045612265.1). Lineage (GTDB taxonomy): Bacteria > Bacteroidota > Bacteroidia > Bacteroidales > UBA932 > Cryptobacteroides. The sequence continues at coordinate 52,843 of JAZKYT010000094.1, read as the reverse complement.
TGGACCAGACTGGCGGATTGATGTTCGACGGCAAGGTAGTTTCAAGAGATGGAAATGCTTGGACTTACAAGGACCTCCAGTATTGGACTCCAGAACATACATATTATTTTGGTGCCCTTGCGCCAGTTGAGAACTGCAATTGGACAGTCACAACTGATAATGCCAACGAATATGGCCTTGGAGTAGTTTCTTTCACTAATGTTGATGGTACAGAGGACCTTCTTTATGCATCAACAACTGTTACAACACCAGATGAGGAAACTATGCTTGCAGAAGGAATGGATCCGGTTAAACTGACATTCAGCCACCTTCTTTCAAAGGTGAAGTTCACTTTCACCAACGCTTTCACAACTGACAACGTGACAATGACAGTGTCGGAAATCAAGATGAAAGTTCCAAAGGCTGCAACAATCGACCTCGCAGTGGAGAACTGGTGGGACAATGATGACTGGAAGGTTAATGGAACAGAGACCACAACTCTTGATTTCGATGATGTTCCAGGTGTTCTTGAAATCACAAAGTCAGCTGCTTCAGCAAATCAGCGCCTGACATTCCCAGCTGCAAAGACTGCCACATATGAGATCAGCTTCAAGGTGAACCTCACAATGGGTGACCAGCCGGCAATGGAGATAAACAAGACAGCAACCCTCACAGGAGTAGCATTCAACATGGGACGCTCATATAACATCAAGGCGGATATCACTCCAGAGAACCTCGGTCTTCTTCCAATCGAATTCACAGTAGAGGTTAACGAGTGGATTCCAGAAAACCCATTTGAATTAACATTGAATAAGTAAAAATTAAAAATATCAAAACCATGAAAAAGATTCTCTTTTCAATTCTTTGTGCAGCAGCAGTTATTAGCTGTGCAAAAGTGGAGGTAGTAACTGCTGAGCAGGAGGCTATCACATTTGAAAATGCTTTCGTTGATAATGCAACTAAGGCTCTTGACGGTTACACAGTAACTAAGAACAATCTTGAGACATTTGATGTTTGGGGTACAACTCAGAGACCCGGAGTAGATGATATCGTTCCGATCTTCGTTAAGGAACCCGTTTCTTCTACAGACAATGGTTCAACTTGGACATATGCAGTTGCTAATACACAGTACTGGATTCCAGATAACACCTACGTATTTGCAGCAGTTAAGAACTATGGCTCTGTAGGTCTCAAAAATGGAGTACCTGCAACTATCGTTTACGATGCAGCAACTCAAGCGGATCTTCTTTATGATGATGCAACAGCAACTGGTGCAAATGCTGGATCAAATAATGCAATAGCATTCACTTTCGAGCACCTTCTCTCGAAGGCTTACTTCACTGTTAAGAACGAGATGAGCGCTGATAATGCAAATTATTCTTATAGAGTAAGCAATATCGCCATCAATAACGCAGTAAAGAAGGCTACTTATAAAGTTGCGACAGAGAAATGGGAAGATGCGACAGAAGCTTATACTGCAGGGGCGCCTCTTGCTTTCGGTAATGTAAACGGTCTTGCAGACGCAACAGATGCTGCTGCTATTAAGATTCCTGCTAATAAAGTGTATACTTCACATTACTCACGTCTTCTTGTTCCTGCAGAGTACAAAGATGCAAACAAGTTGAACATCACTTGTACAATCGAGACTCTCTATGGTGAGAAAGTTATCGATGTTGAAGACTATGACAATGATATCGCATTTACTTTCGAGAAGGGTCACGCTTACAACTTCATCCTTACTCTCAAGAACCCTGGTGATGTAATCAAGTTCGATGTAACAGCTGTTAATGGTTGGGTTGAAGGTGATAGCAACCTTCCAAACATGGAGAATCAGAATAACCAGAATAATTAATTGATAATAAATAAATTTCAATAATATGAAAAAAATTATTCTTGCAGCTCTCGCTGTCGCAGCATTGGCAGCATGCAGCAAAACAGAGGTAGTTGGCGTGAATGAAAGTAACGCCATCGCATTCGACAACGCTTTCGTTGACAATGCAACTAAGAGTGTTTATGACCCAAGTTTCACAAACGACAATCTCTTCACTGATTTCGCGGTATACGGATTCGTTGAGGGTGCGGTTCTTTTTGATGGAACACAGGTAAGCAAGTCCATTACAAATACTGAGCTTAAGTCTTCTTGGAAATATGCTGGTACACAGTATTGGATTGCAGGTGCAAATTACAACTTTGCGGCTGTAGCTCCAAAGACAAGTGGTGGCTGGGAGAAGGAGACTAGTACAGTTGACATGACAGATTACACTGTAACTACAAACTTGTCCTTCACTAATGATGGAGCAAAAGACCTTCTTTATGCAGATGCTGGTAAGATTTTGGGAAAGGATTCTGGTAATGGAACGGTAGCCTTCACATTCCGTCACGTCCTCTCTAAGGTAAAGTTCTCATTCGAGAATGCTTATAATGCAAGTGCGGCGACTATTAAGGTATATGATATCGAGATTAAAAACGCGTACAAAACAGGTAATGTAGCTCTTACTTCCGCTTCAACCGCGTGGTCTAGTCAGGCAGGAACACTTGAACTTAATTTTGGTGCTGCTGTTGCTGATGCTACTGATACCGAAGCAGATGCATATGCATATAATGAAACTCTTGAGAGCTATAACGAACTCCTCCTCATCCCGGGCGCTGTAACTGACGGATATAATGTAACATTCAAGGTTGATCTTCTTGTCAGCGATCAGAAGATCAAGACTTACGAGCATACCGCAAAAGTAAACTTCGCTCCAGCTCCAGGAACTTGCTACGACATCAAGGCCGTTATCAATGCTGAAAATATTGACCCAGGTCAAGCACAGGAGCCAATCGAGTTCAGTGTAACAACAATCAATGGTTGGGCGAACCCTGCCGACGGTGATGATGCAGGTAATGACCCTGACCAGCCAAATGCTGAAATTTAGGATAATACAAACTGCAACAACTAATATCAGCCAATATGAAAAAGTTTTTTTCAGTAATAATGGCAGTAGCTGCACTCGTAGCCTGCAACAAGGCAGAGGTAGTGGAGTCAGCTCCAGCTGCTAAAATAGCATTCGACAACGCTTTTGTTGATAATGCAACAAAGGCAGCTACTGATATCACCTTGGATAATCTTTCTGATTTCGGTGTATATGGTACAGTAGCAAAGGGTGGAAACGCTGCCCTTATCTTTAGTAACACGCAGGTTTCAAAGTCAGGAACTACATACACATACTCTCCAGTTCAGTATTGGATTGAGGAGGCTCAGTATACATTCTCTGCATACGCTCCGTATACAAATAAGCAGTGGGCATTTGCTCCAGCTGAAGGTAAATATGCATATAACGGTACTCTCACATTCGACAACGCAGCAGCTAAGGGTGAGCAGGATCTCCTTTTCGCTGCCGCCGACCGCTTAACGCCTACTACTATTGACAATACTCCTCCTACGGCTGTATCATTCACTTTCAGCCACCTCCTTTCAAAGGTAGTGTTCAAGTACACAAACAAATTTACAGACAATAACATCACTTTGAAAGTGTATGAAGTAAAGATCAATAATGCAGCTGCCGAAGGTACAATTACAGTTGCTAATGGTGAAGTTGCTGATAAGTGGACTGCTGCTACTACTAATAATGACTATGCTCGTTCTTTTGGTGCAGCTACTGCAAATGCTGCAACCGTTCTTGCAAACGGTAAATCAATTACAACAGAGCACTTCTATCTTATCCCTGTGGAGCGTACCTACAATATCACATTCAAGGTAGACCTCTATCAGGCAGGCATTCTTCTCGACACTTATGAGCATACAGTTACTCCAACTATCAAAATTGAGAAGGGTAAGAGCTATAGCTTCAACGCAGAGCTCACTCCAACTAATGTAAATCCTACTACTCAGCTCTATCCAATTGTATTCAATGTGAATAATGTTGGAACATGGGATCCTGCTACAGAAGGTACAGGCGTCCCCATTAAATAAATACTAGGTCACAAGGGGTTGAATGTCCCCTTGTGGTCACCAAACAACAAAAGAAATAACAGATATGAAGAAGATTTTCATCGCACTTGCAGCGCTTGCAACTATCGCTGCTTGTAACAAGGCTGATGTCATTGAGACTCAGGAGGGCGAGCAGATTGCATTTAACAATGCTTTTGTAGAAAATGCCACCAAGGCTGCCGTTGATCCTTCTTTGGGAACAGCTGCAAAACCATTCACTTCATTTGATGTTTGGGGAACTGTGGGTGGTGTTGCCATCTATAGTGGTGATGAAGTAACAGGTACTGTAGGTTCTAAAATTGTGGATGGAAAGGAAACCAAACTTTGGACTTGTGAATCTGTCAAGCAGTACTGGATCAAGGATGCCAACTATAAATTCTCAGCTCTTGCTAATGCAGGCACTGTAACACTCGGCGATGATAAATTGCCAGCAAAGACTACTTTTGACGCAACTGCTGCTGATGTGGATCTCCTCTATGCGGAACCGGTAGAACGCACTGGTATTGCTTCAGGAAATGCTCCTGTGGCATTCACATTCAAACACCTTCTTTCAAAGGTTAAGTTCACTGTAAATAACAACTCACAAGCTGCAAATGGCTATTCTTTCGACGTTAAGAACATCACCATCACATGTCCTAAGACTGGTACAATCAAGCTTGCTGATAAGACATGGGAAAATCTCAGCGCTGCAGCGGCTTATTCAGTGCCGACAGTGACTGTAGATAATTCTAAGGCTTCAGAAGAATGTGTTAAAGAACTCCTTCTTATCCCAGGAGAGATTTCTATCAATTATGCTGTTGACATCAAGTACAACGGAACAGTTATCGCAACTCATACTCCTACGACATCTACTGCAGAAATTGTAGGTGGAAGCTCATACAACCTTGTTGTAAGTGTTTCAGTAGGAGAGGAGATTACATTCTCCGTTGATAAGAATCCAGCTTGGAAATAGACAAAGAGGTTATTTTTAAAATTGAAAAATTATCAAAGATATTATGAAAAAGATCATTATCGCGCTTGCAGCGCTTGCAACAATCGCTGCTTGCAACAAGGCAGAAGTCGTAGAGGCACCTAAGGGAGATGCTATTGCCTTCGGTGACGCTTTTGTTGATAATGCAACAAAGGCTATTTATAAGACTCCTGCTGATGTCCAGGGATTCTCTGTTTGGGGAAATGTGAAGGGTACAAACGAAACCCCGCTTGCGCTATATCCAGAAGCTGGAGCCGTGGTAACTCGTAATGGTGCTGCACTTGGAGCAGCGTGGACTTGTTCAGTAGCTCGCTATTGGACTCCTTCTGCTTCTTATAACTTCACAGCAATTGCAAATGGAACAGTGAAAGAGACAGATCTTAACAATGGTATTCCTACTAAGATTTCCTATTCAGTCAATGAATTAGAGCCTGCTGATTTGATTTATGGTGCAAGAACAGCCACGACTGATGAATCTGCAGCTCCTATAACAGGAGTTAATGATGCAAAGGTTGTCACTTTCACAATGGAGCATCTTCTTTCTCGTCTTCAGGTTTCATTCCAGAACACACTCTCTGATGGTTACATTTATAATATCTCAAATGTTAAGGTTTCTACCTGGAAAGATGGTGTATATACAATTAGCACAGAAGCATGGGCTAAGGAAGGAACAAATTCTGTGAATCTTGTTTATGGAGATGTCGCAGGTCTAGCACCAACCACTGCTACTGTTGCAACAGGCGATCATCTTATAATCCCGGGTTCTGACATTATTATTTCATTTGACTATACTCTTAACTTGAATGGTACGCCAATTTATTCAAAATCAGTTATCAATTATTCGGTTTCTCTAAGCTCTGTGAAAGGTAATTCATATACCATCAACGTTCAGCTTAAGGCTGGTAATGAGATTCAGTTCTCAGTAGCTGAGACATCCGGTCTCGGGGCATGGGTTAACGTTGGATCATCTGATGTTGAAGTACAGTAATCAAGTCAACAATAGATAGATTATACCTGATATGGTCACAAGGGGTTGAATGTCCCCTTGTGACTGCGAATATAGAAGATATTGTATTATGAAACTAAATAATTGGGGATACATTGTTGCAGCTCTTCTGATTGTTTTGAGTCTAAGCGCCTGCAATAAAGAGGGTGACAGGCCTGCGGAACCACAATATCCTATTATCTTCAGCGGACTTGACACTCGTGTGACATCTGGCCTAGATGATATAAAGGATGGTGGGTTTATGGTCTATGCTTATCTCACTGGTAATACTAACCAAAGTACCTCGTTTGAAAAGGAAGTTAATTACAGATCTAACGACAATACTTGGTGGTATGAAGGACTTGAGTATTGGATTCCTGAGACAAGCTATTCTTTCAAAGCTTTCTATCCAAAGACACTGATGTCTGGAAATATGAGTATTGATAATACTAGTCCATCTCAGAGTTATACTATAAAAAAAATTGATATTATCCAGCAGGAGGATATTATGGTCGCATCAGCAAGTGCATCTGTTCCTGCTGGTGCATTATATCCTACAGATGGCCCTCATGTAAACCTACTGTTTCAGCATCTTCTTGCGTGCATTGTTGTTGAAATCAAATCGGAAATTGATGGCATTTCGGTAACTTCTGTAAAGTTGTCAGATGTCATGAACTATGCAACATATTCTAACGGCAGTTGGGAATCGACTAATACAGAAAGTCTTACGTATACTGGTGAGACTGAATTGGTTAAGAACGCAGCTGATTATGTTGACGTAACTGGCGGAGGAATATTAGTTGTTCCAGGATCAAACGAAGGAGTTACCCTCACTCTCACCACAAAGGCGAATAAGGAGTATACCGTTCCTCTTCCAACGATTACATGGGAAGGCGGTAAGAAATACACTTATACTGGTGTATTAAAGCAGAATGCGATTGTTTTTAATGAACCTGGTGTTCAGAAGTGGGATAGTGAAAGCGCTACAGGATCTGTCATAATTAAGTAAAGAGATGAGAAAATTAATATACATATTACTTGCAGCTGTGTTCATCTGTACTTCTTGCAATGAAGATCCAGTGAAAGTCGCGCCTTTTCAGGGATATATGCAGTTCTCCACTCAGGTAAGTACTCGAGGTTATCTTGCAGAAACTATGAGAGGCAAGGATTTTGGTGTTATAGGATTCAGATACTCAGAGCTTTCCGATTGGGCTAGATCAAAATCGACTACGCCACCTGGAACATGGTTCTACAATCAACAAGTAATATGCGATGAATATGGAATGTGTTCATATGATTCCCCACAGCAGTGGGGCAATTATAATTATTCCTTCTTTGCATATCATCCGCATAATGGAGCTGGTATCAGCCTTAGTGGTGCGGATGTGGTCGATACTCCGATGCTGACATATAAATATCCATGGTTGAATCAGATCGATGATATAAGTTTGTATGATAGCAATTCACCAAGTTTTGATTTGATGACCGCAGAGGATATTGACGTTAATGGCAGCGGTTCTGGTACAGTCTCACTTGAATTTGCCCACCGTCTTTTTGCATTTGAGGTTCTGGCTAACAACTATAATGAAAATACCTACGAATATGAACTTGATGCAAATGGTGATGTGGTTTTGGATCAGCATGGCAACAAAAAGTTCAAGTTAGATGCACAGGGAAATAAAATTATAGCAGAGGGCGGTAATGCTCGTCAGGAAATATCTGGTCTTTCTCTGACTCTTGAAGGATTGGCAAACACATCAATGCAAGTACCTTTATCAATGCTAAATGATGAGGAAAATGATAAAATAACATATAATAAAGGAAATGTTGGGGTACGTACATTTAAGTTGTCAGATGAGCCGTTGGTAATTCCAGCATTCAATGAAACTATTGAGCGCACTTACAATGGAGAGGTGGAGGAATGTGGAGCCGGTGTTGCCACTTCAATTTCCAAATATGGCAGTTCAAGTGGAGGCTATTTGTTTTTGATACCACAGGAAGGTTCTACTAATGGAGTTACAGGAACACTTAATTGGACAGAGTTGTCTAAATTTATCGAAGATGGTGGCGATGTTTCCACTGAGTTTAATTCAACTATTACATTTCATCCAGGTGTACTGTATCAGATCTATATCAATTTTGTAGGTGACGGAATTACTATTGCACTCATTGAGGCTGGAGCTTGGGAGTCTTCCCAGGATATTACACACTCATTTGAATAATTGAATGAATATGAGAAGACATACTATTTTATTATCGATTGCATCCATACTGTTTTCATCGTGTCTACTCGAAGAGTTTGAATTCTTAGGTGATAATCATCAGTCGCTCTCATCTGCTGATGGCATTCATGTCATCGGTGCAGCTCAGGAATTTGATGCAAAGAAGGTTACAACTCGCGCTGAAGGAGATGATATGCCTGCAGATTCATATATATCAGAAATGACTATGTTCATTTTTGATAAGAATAACAACCTTCTTCAAGGTTATACCGATAGAACCATTACATCTTTGGACGATGACGGTTTGCCTTCAGGATTGACCTTTGATGAGAGAGATAAATGTACAAGCGCCATTAACATCAAGAAGGCGAATCCAACCTTTCTTATTGACACTAAGAATGGTATGATTGCCAATATGGATGATCAATCGCCAGATGTGATATATTATGACAATCTTACAAACAACGATAATGATCTCTCGTCTTGCAAAATCTATATAGTCGCTAATGCATGGCATGTACTCGAAGGTAACATCGATGATATTGAGAAACTGTCTGATCTTGAGGACATTGTGCTTGAAATAGATGGAACATTGTCTATGCCGAAGGCCGATGAGAATCATTATCGCGGTTTTCCGATGATCGGTACTCATGCTGATCAGACTTTTGACTTGAATAAGGCAGGTTCTAATCAAGGTGCAGTTGCTAAAATTCCTCTTAAGAAGCTCTATTCGAAAGTGGAATTCACTATTCAGGTTAATGCGGACCAGGTTGTAAGTACACCTAAGTTCAAGATTGACAAGGTGGAGGTTTTCAATGTCCCAAATAGAGCTCGTCTCGGTCGTGCTGTGGATGGTGGCAAACCATCTTATAGTGATACTAATTCTGACGATTATATTGTCGAGATGGGTGAACCTGATAATCCATCTGATTACTATCATGATCCTTTCGTAATTGAAGATGGCTTCAGCAGAACGGAGATTCAGCATACTTCTTCTAAAAAGTTGAATCCTGGATCTGAATATCTCATTGAGTTCGGTTTTTATATGCCGGAGCATAAGCTTACGCCTAATGAAAACAGAGATACATACAATTATCCTCAGAACATCCCTGATGATTTGAAGCAGTATTATAAACCTAAACTAGTTGGAACTGAGCGAAATACAGATGGAACGATCAAAAAATACGACCAGTTAGCGACCTTCGTTCGTATTCATGGCGAATATACTGATCACAATGGACAGATTAAGGGGGTGCGTTATGATGTATATCTTGGTCAGAACAACACAGATGACTTTACTGTTAAACGTAACCAGTTGTTGACAAATAAGCTCGTGATAGCAGGCTTGACCAACTACCATGATGCCTATGCTGATGTGGAACACAATATTTCAATTGACCATCGCGTCGATGTGGAGTATAAAGGTTTCAGCCTTTCAATGGAGCGTACTGCGATTCTCGATTCGCATTTTGAAGTTCGTCCGTTGGATATTGAACTTTCGCCAGGCTCTAGGATGGAAATCACCATACCTGAAGACTATCGTTCATGGATTGCAATGGAGGATGATGCAGCAGCTAAAGGAGGAGATCCTGATGTTTATGTTAATGTTAGTACTACCGAAACACGCAAAGGTGTTAGAAAGTATTTTACCACCGATCTTGTCAGTGATCTGAATGACCCAAATGATGGAAATGGAGGAACTATTACTATTGAGCATAATGGAGAAGGCTCAAAAGTTTTTCGTATCTGGTTCTATATTGACGAGAATCTAAATGTATACGATAAACTTGATGCAGCTAGTGGAATAGCTGATAGTTCGGACGCTGAGTCTGGAGAGAATGATGATAATCCAAAGTATCGCAATTGTCCTGTAGAATTCAAGTACACTGGAACTGATAATGATAATACAGATGGTGTAGCCACAATCAGCAAGACTGCAATAGTTAACTTCCAACAATGGAATCTCTGGAGAGTGTGGAGTGTTGATGGAAATCGCTCCTATGATATTGAGCATGAGGAAGAGTATTTGAATAACTATGCCTCGGATGCTCAGTATGGCAAGACTCAAGACGGTATGCCTTGGGGACTGGATGGTGTACAGTTGTCGAATAAGCATACATCTTTCGATACGGATAAAGCAGGAACAAGCTGGAAAAATGATTATACAAGTAAATACCCTCTTCCATATTATGATTTCTATATCGCAAAGCACGACGATGATAATGATAGCAGTGATGAGTATACAAAAGATGGTGGCACGCTACATAATTACGCAGGACATGAGTTTACAAAAGAAATCGCTGAAAACCCTAATTCAGGTGTAGAGTATCTTACATTGGTAGCACCGGTAAAAAGTGCTGTGGAGTATTGCTATAATAAAAATAAGCGTCAGCCAGATGGATCTATTAAGAAGGAGGACTTCGTTTGGTATCTTCCTTCTGCAGACGAGTTGGAAGACTTTATAGTTTCTGCCTATAGCAGTTTCAAGGAGTTTCAGGACAACTACTATTGGACCTCACAGCCTGCCTATATTAGAAATGTATTCTATTATGAACATAAATGGTATAGCAACTGGTCTAAAAAAGAAGATATATACGCATTCACTATTTACGAAGATAATACGGAATATGCTAGAGCTACAAAGGTTCTTTATGAGGATGATGAGTATAAGCCTGCGCCAAGTGGTTTAGATAAGACTCCTACTCCTCCAGTCGACAATAGAAAGAAAAAGGGTGAAGAGAACTCAGATAATCTTGGTTATTTCTATATGATGCGATATTGGAAAAATGATGAAACAAGCATTTGGAATGGCGGCAAAGACTATGGTCAAGATAAAAGAGGTATTGCAGAAGCTATTAAAAATGGTATAGATGTCACGAATGGAGATTATGATGAATTCTTCAATGATACCAAAGATAGTAAAAGATATTATGTCCATTTAGGTCACTTGTATAATATGATTCAGAAGACTGATAAAGGTGAACATGGATATCATAAACGAACCGATTATAACCGTGTCCGCTGTGTGCGTGTAGATCCGACTGAGTAAATTTTATGCTTAGCACATTACTTCTCACTTGATACCAAGAGAATGGTTCGAGGATGTAATCAGACGAATCCCAGAATACGAGAATGGCAGATTCGATGTCACTCATCTGCTTCCCAAGAATTGGAAGCGCAACTCCAACGACTGCAATCAACGTTAAACGACTTTGTCTAAAGTTAACTGACTTTAACGAAATATCCCGACTTTGATCTAACTTTATCAAAGTCGGGATAACTTTATAAAACTTACAAGATGCAGTTAACCGGGGTTCACAGCATCATATGTGATTTAATTAGACTGATTTGCACGTACGCAGCGAACTCTATTATTCTTGGTACGAGGCTGATATCCTTCCTGCATCATATTTTCCAAGTGACCTAAATGGACATAATATTTTTCATCATACCATTCATCATAACTTCCATTCGTGACATCTATACCAGCATCTTTATTCTTTTGAACATCTGTTCTATCTGGACCAATTTCCTCAGTTGCTGAAGACCAAATGTTCTTGTAATAGCGCTTATATTGATGCATCACATAGAAATATCCCACAATTTCATAATTTCCTCTATTGTTACGAGATCTATTATCTACAATTGGTGTAGGCAGAGAGTCCAAACCACTTTTTGCTGGCTTATACTCACCATTCTCATAGATAACCTTTGTTGCTCTTGCATATTTAGTATTATCATCGTACACTGTGGGACGAGCTATTGATTTACCAGACAATGCATTTCTCTGGTATTCATAATAGAATATATTTCTAATATATGCCGGCTGTGAGGTCCAATAGTAGTTGTCCTGGAACTCCTTGAAACTGCTATAAGCAGGAACAATAAAATCCTCCAACTCATCGGCGGATGGAAGATACCATTTTACATCAACGGTACCATCGCTATTTCTCTTATTTCGGCTATAACAATACCCCACAGCACTGGTTGGTTGCTCTCCCAAAGTAACATATTTTACACCTGTATTAGAGTTTTCTGCGATTACTTCTGTAAAATGCCGTCCCGCACCTGCAATGTCGTGGCACACATCTTCTGTTCTGGAAAAACCAGCAGCTTTCAAGATTGTGCTATCTTGCTGCCATGTATAGAAATCATAATATGGCCGCCGCGTTTCTTCATTTTCATACTTTCCCCAATCAACATTTGGTGTAAGTTCATCGGAATCGTATGAATAATGTTCCTTCGACAACTGCTTACCATCCAATCCCCAAGGCATACCGTCTTGAGTCTTGCCATACTGAGCATCCGAGGCATAGTTATTCAAATACTACGACCTAACTTTGTCCAAAAATGAAAGTAAAGTATAGATTGGTTTATTGCCGTAATGGAGTGTTTAGGGGTGATGGTAGGGCGCAGGTCACGGTAGAAGCTGCGCAGAGAGGGAGGAGAAAGTATTTTGGATCGAATGTTTACGTATTGAAGGAGCAGTGGGATCGGAAGAAGGAGCAGATTGTGAGACATCCTAATGGGGATGCGTTGAATGCATACTTATTGGAGATGGTCATTAATCTGGAACGAGTTGAATTGGATCTATGGAAGAAAGGAATTACGCCAACTCTGAATCTTATTAAGGAGGGATATGGGAGTGAGAATTTACCGCAGGAGTCGTTTGAATCCTTTGGTATGCAGAATGTGGCGATGTCGTCAAGGAGAGAGGGAACAAAGAAGAATCTGATCAGTACTTTGAAATGTCTATCTATGTATAGGGGAGGGGCCTTGTGGGCAGATATCAATTACACTTTTGTATTGCAGTTTGAGGCCTGGTTGAATGGACAAGGTTATGCTCGCAACACAGTTATAAAGCATCTTAGAAATCTACGAACTCTTATTAATGAGGCTATAGCATGCGGATATATTCATTCTGAGAATAATCCTTTCAAGAATTTTAAGATTCCAGCGCAGATGAGCCGGCATAAGTTTTTGTCTCATGAGGATTTGAATAGGTTGGAGACTATGAGATTGGAAGGACGACTGAAACACATTAGGGATGCGTTCCTGTTTTGCTGTTATACGGGCTTGAGGTTTAGTGACTTCTGTTTGTTGAGGACAGAGAAGTTTGTGCATGAAGGAGGATATTTGTGGCTCAAGATAAGCCTGAAGAAGACGTCGACTCAGGTCTGTATTCCATTGAATTGTCTCTTTGATGGTAAGGGGGTGGAGATTCTTGAAGGATACGATAGTGTTGAGACTTTTGCTAGAATCGGAAGCAATTCAAAGGTCAATGCTGCATTGAAAAATATACAACGAAAGGCGGGTATTATTACACATTTGACGTTTCATCTTGCTCGGCATACTTGTGCGACACTACTTTGTTATCAAGGGGTTCCGATTACGACTATTCAAAAGATACTAGGTCATAGCCGTATTGGGACTACGCAGATTTATCAGGAAGTGCTGACGGAGACGATGATAAAGGATCTTATGAGTGCCCGGTGATATTATCAGTATGTTTAATTTCAAGATGCAACATCTTTAAATCGCTTTTGTGATGATATAAAGCGCATCTTAAGTCCTATTTCTGTGTTTCGTGTCTAGGATAACGAAAATATTGTCCGATGTATTTATAAAAAAAAGAAAAATGTGACGAAAATCGCTATATAGTGACGAATGGCGAAAACAGCATGAAGATTTTTCTTTTTTTTATCATGTACCAGTGGAGTTCTTCGGAACTTTGTTCCATGTTTAACATTTAGTTTTTATCATGGAATCAAGGAATTATAAAAGGGTCGGAACTGTTCAGAGGTATGTGGACATTCTGACAAACGGGGGATTTAAGGCATTATTCGGGGATATGGCTAATAAGGACGTCGTGATGTCCATTATCAATGTGCTGCTTCCTGACCATCGCAAGGTTACTGAGATCGATTACCTTCCTACCGAATACCAGGGACAGGTGGTGGATCTGAACAAGGAGTATCATTATGACTTCATGTGCAAGGACGAGTCTGGAACTGTGTTTATTGTTGAACTCCAGCGTTATCAGGATGACTATTGGTTCAAGCGTTGTGTCAGCTATGCATGTCGTGCTTATGATCGTCAGAATAGAAAAGGAGAGGACTATAATGTGGCTCCAGTCTATCTGATAGGACTTATGGATGTGCCGATAGACCATCTTGACAAAGATTTTTGGAAGGATAGATATGTATCAGAATATACCTTTCGGGAAAAGGAAAGTCACGATTTGCTTGGCGAGACAATTGTTATTATATTTGCAGAGATGGCAAATTTCAGCAAGGCTGCAGAAGATTGTGTGACTGAAGTCGATAAGATGCTGTATCTTCTCAAGAATATAGGAAGAATGATGGATCAGCCTGGATGGCTTCAGCATGAGGTGTATAAGCGGATATTTGATGCTTGCGAGATTGCCGGATTTGATGAGGATAAACTTATTAAATACGACATGGATATGTACGACGAAAGAAGACTGAAAAGCGAGATGAATACAGCCAAGAGAATAGGCTATGAGGATGGTCACAAAGAGGGTCGTGCAGATGGTCTTGCTGAAGGACGAGCTGAAGGACGAGCAGAAGGACGAGCAGAAGTGGCATTAAGGATGTTGGATTCCGGGATGGATATAAGTCAGATTGCGCAACTGACTGGGCTCAGTATCGAGGAAGTATCAGTCCTCGCTGCCGGTAACATCCGATGAAATGCATATCGTAGCGGGCAGAGATGCTCGCTACTTTTTCATTAATGGAAATCCTTGCCACCGAGCGGGCTAAGTGTTGATGTGTGAGCTGGAGAGGTGGTTAGTTCGCTAGGTGGACATGAGGGTGGGGTGATGGGAGGAGAGATTTCTGAAAATAGCTTGGAATCAGGAGAATTATCAGTAATTTTGCCTGGTTTAAAATTATTGATATGTCAGAAAACACTTATTTCGCTCCCGAGTGCATTATGCTTGTGAATGAGTATGAAGGTGTATTGTGTTCAAGTCAGGTGGAACTCCCTGATTCCAACTGGTTTGATGAAAAAGAACTCTAAACGATTGAATTATGAAAAACACAGTATTACCATACATTTTCAAGGTATTTATTTGCCCTCTTGTATTGTTGACATCTTGCTCTGTGGAAGAGACTGGTCCGTCTGAACCAGCTCTAGGCAATGAAGTCAAGGTTAATGTTTCGGCCTCTGAGATTCCTGCTACCACCAAGACAACCTTCGATGGTGAAACTTTGGTATGGTGTGGAAATGAGACGATGGGTGTTCTTCTTGCTGACGAAAACAGTACATCCCTGGCTAAGACTTCTTCGTCTGTTTTGACGATAGACCCTGCTACATGCACTTTTTCGGGTGTTGTGAATCTTGGTAAATTTGAGGATACTGACATCCGTGCCGTTACCGTTCCGGCCAATTCTGAGGCTTGGGTGTGCTATGATGCGGACAAGAAGAATTTCAACACACGTATTCCACTCGCTGAGAACCAGCTTCAGACCAAGGATGGTGTGATGAACGGAGACAATTTCCCGCTTTCTGCTATGATCACAGAAGAGGTTCTTGCTGCTGGAAGACAGGACGATGGTTCTTACGAGTTCCAGGGCATTAAGCTCCAGTGGGAATGTGCGGCCATAAGATTCAATATTTATGGTATGCATCCGAACATGAAGACTGATGAAAGTTTTGTCAGTGTTTCTGTAACTTTCAATGATTCCCAGAAATACAATGTGTCCCTTGTTGAGAAGGTATATATGTTCGGAAAGAACAAGTCGAGCGGACTCAAGGTCTTTATGGCTATTCCTTCTGACGTGAAGACCATAGAAAAGGTTTCAGTACGTACCAGCAGGGCAGTATATACGCTCGAAAACGATGGTGAACCTCTTATGACTATGTCTGGAGATGATCTCAGTGGCAATGTATATCAGTTCGGTCTGAGCCTTTCCAAATACACGAGGGTAGTCCCTGAGGATGATATTCCTGAGCTCTCCACTGCATATGGTAAGGTTACATATGAAGATGGTACTCCAGCTCAGGGAATCGTCATGTCTGACGGCTTCAATGTTGCCTTAACTGACAATAATGGAGAGTATACTCTTCAGACATGTTCTGATACCTATTATATATATTATTCTATACCAGCGGATTGCGAAGTGCAGGTGAATGAATATGGTCAGCCTGCTTTCTATACAAGATATTCCAAGACTAAGAGCAGATATGACTTCAAGCTTAAGCGCAGAGCCGGTGGCAAGGAGGATAGGTTCACCCTTTTCTGTCTTGCTGACCCGCAGTGCAAGGAGAAGGATCTTGTACGTTTTGCCAATGAGTCGGTTACCGAGATCAAGGCTCATTCGATGACTTTTGATGTGCCATGCTATGGTGTGACTCTGGGAGATGTCGTATATTCTGAAGGTAGTAGAAATAATGTTCCTCAGATGGATGATATGCGTGACCGTATGCATAAGGATCTGATAGGAATGCCTGTTTTCCAGGTGATGGGTAATCATGACTATACTTATTTCAGAGCATCGGAGCCGATTCTGGCTGATGAGACTTCTTCCACATTCAATATGAAGGCACAGCGTGCGTTCGAGGAAGTCTTTGGCCCTATTGACTACTCATGGAACAGGGGAGATGTGCATTTTGTGTGCATGAGAGATATACAGTGGATGAATAACACGGATGCGAAAAGTTATGAAGCAATGTTTACTGATGCGCAGTGTCAGTGGCTTGCTCAGGATCTTGCGCTTGTCCCTAAGGATAAGATGGTAATCCTCTGCGTGCATATCCCGTTTGCCGGACTCAAGCTCACAGACAAGTCGAATAATGTGCAGAGGGTTGTGGATATGTTGAATCAGTTCAAGGAGGTGCACATTATGTCTGGACATACACATTATATGCGTAATGAGCCGACCCGTACAGGTGGCATCTATGAGCATGTTCATGCTGCTGTAAGCGGATGTTGGTGGTACTCAAGAGTCAATGGCGATGGATCTCCAAATGGTTATGGAGTATATGAAATTGATGGTAACACCATTACAAACTGGTATTACAAGGGTGTCAATGACGGCATGAATTCACGTGATTACCAGCTCCGTCTTTATCGTGGTAATATTGTTACAGGAGGAGACAACGAGAAATTTGCAGTTCCTTATAAAGATAATGTACTTCTTGCCAATGTATTCAACGCTGATGTTGACTGGAAGATCAAGGTCTATGAAAATGATGTTTACAGCGGTGACATGACCTTGATTCCGCATGTTGCAAAGGCAAATGATACGCCAGTATTTGTTGATGCAGATACTCCAAGCGTACCGAATGCAAATACAAGCCGTGACTGGTGGGCGATAGGTTATCATGTGGGTGTGATTGGCCGAGGACATGTCGGCGGCACCAGAACAAGTTACCTGACAGGATGCTATCACATGTACAAATATACCTTGAAAGACAAGAACGCTGAAATTCGCGTGGAGGCAACCGACAGGTTCGGACGTACATATACGGCGACTGAGATTACTGGCGATTATGACTACTCGTTGATGGAGTAATATACTCTTTTATATACAAGGAACGGGGGTTACTGAAAAGTCTTTCATGACTGATCTGTAACCCCCGTCTTTATGTTTTGCCTAGCAGTTTATGTTATGCCTGGCAGTTTGAGCTGACGACTATTTTGCGTCCATTGCCTGGCAAGCTGTGATTGCAACCATCTTGTAGATGTCATCAACTGAGCAACCGCGGCTGAGGTCGTTCACCGGACGAGCGATACCCTGGAGGATAGGTCCGATAGCGTCAGCGTTGCCGAGTCTCTGAACGAGCTTGTAGGCGATGTTACCAACCTCGAGGCAAGGGAACACGAGTACGTTTGCGTGACCTGCGATCTCTGAACCTGGAGCCTTCTTCTGACCAACTGATGCTACGAGAGCAGCGTCTGCCTGAAGCTCACCTTCCACCTTGAGTGCTGGATCGAGTTCCTTAGCGAGCTTTGTAGCCTCGATTACCTTGTCAACAACCTCGTGCTTTGCTGAACCGAGAGTTGAGAATGAAAGCATTGCAACCTTAGGATCTGCGAAACCTGCTACGCTCTTGGCTGTCTGAGCTGTGCAGACTGCGATCTGTGCGAGCTGAGCTGCATCCGGCATTGGAGTCACAGCAACGTCACCAACTACGAGAACGCCGTGCTCGCCGTACTCAGGAGTCTGAGTGATCATAAGCATTGCACCGCTCACGCAAGTGATGCCAGGAGCACACTTGATGATCTGGAGTGCAGGGCGGAGAGTCTCACCTGTTGTTGAAAGAGCACCGCTGATCTGACCGTCTGCGTCGCCGCTCTTGATGATGAGGCAACCGAAGTAGAGTGGGTCGAGAACCTGCTGGGCAGCCTTCTCTGGAGTCATGCCCTTGTTCTTGCGGAGTTCATAGAGGAGGTTTGCGTATTCTGCTGTCTTCTCGCTTGTTGCAGGGTCGATGATAGTTGCCTTGTCAATGTTCTTGAGGCCGAGCTTCTCTGCGAGAGCGAAGATTTCGTCTGGGTTACCGATGAGGATGATCTCTGCAATCTCGTCAGCAAGAGCCTTGTCAGCTGCTGTGAGTGTGCGCTCCTCAAGCGATTCAGGAAGTACGATGCGCTGCTTGTTTGATTTCGCGCGCTCGATGATGCTTTCGATAAGTGTCATATCAGATTTATATTTAAGTTTCAAAAATATCAAGGCGAATTTAGGAAATCCTTGTCATATGGCAAAATTTAAAGCGGATTTGTTTCGAACCATCCGTTCAGCACTTTTACGTACTTGGCGTTGTGCAGGTCGGTTCCATAAATGGATATATATCCTTTCTCCTTAAGGTACAGGACCCTCTGTCTGACATCCTCACCGTATAATCCGGCAAGCGAGCCGTAGTTGCTCTGCACGACAACTCCGGCGTCGATGAAGCGCTTCAGTTCATCCTCGCTGAGGTATGCATATCTTTCTGGATGTGGAAGAAGGGGAGTCAGACCCATTGAAATGATCTTCTGGAATTCCTCAAGAGGCTTGATCCAACCCATTTCGTGTGCCTTGCTGATGGGAAGTTCAGTGAGGATATATCTGTCCTCGATGGGCATTATCCAGTTCTTTTCCATGACTTCCGGCCATGTCTGGGGAACCAGTCTATATTCTGCCGACATCCTCAGGTCAATCTCGCATCCATCCTTGTACAGCGCCTCCTGGAGTGCCTCGAAGGCCGGTCTGATGGTCTCAGGGGTGTTTGGATGCGCAGAAGTGATGTGAGGCGTGCAGTAGACACGCTCGAATCCCCAGCTCTTCAGCGCCTTGGCAAGCATTACCGAATCCTGAAGGTCAACTGCTCCGTCGTCTATTCCCGGAAGTATATGGCAGTGAAAATCTATGTTCATGACAGATTATCCGATGAATTCAAGTAAAAGTTCGTAGACAAGATGGACGGGAAGTCCCATGATGGTGAAATATGATCCCTCGATCCTGTCGATTCCTATATATCCGATCCATTCCTGTATGCCGTATGCTCCAGCTTTGTCAAATGGACGATAGTTGTCGATATAGTAGTCTATCTCACTGTCTTTCAACTCTTTGAAATGCACAAGGGCTGTGTCGCTCACTGTCTTCATGCCCTTGGAGTCGCGCATTGTCACTGCTGTGATGACCTTGTGCGACTTGCCAGAAAGTGCCTTCAGCATATCCACGGCATCTTCTCTGTCGCGTGGCTTGCCCATGACTCTACCTTCGCACAGGACAAGGGTGTCTGAGGTGATGAGTATTTCGTTTTCTGTGAGATTGCGGTGAAATCCGAGTGATTTACCTTCCGACAGCACCTCCGGAATCCTTTCCTGTGGAGTGTCTTCTGAATAGACTTCTTCGAAGGTGTTTCGCGTGTCCACCTCGAATTCGAATCCGAGTTCACCGAGGAGTTCCTTCCTGCGCGGTGAGCCGCTGCCTAATATTATATGGTATCCTTTTGTGTCCATGAATAGCGTATTTACTAATAAACAAAGGTACTATTTAAATTTTGACTTTCCGCCCAAACAATGCTATATTTGTATTCCTATGGCAATACAGCCACAGATAAAGCATAGACCTATGATCAACGTATTCTGCGTCAACACCGGAACATCCCAGTCTTTCCCTGAGGGTATGACTCTTATGGATATCCTTCCACATTTCAACATCGAGAGCAAGTATCCTATCATTGCCGCAAAGGTGAACAATGTCACACAGGGATTGAAGTTCCGTGTCTTCAACAGCAGACAGGTGGAATTCCTTGATTATACGACCTATATAGGTAGAAGCGTGTATTGCAACTCGCTCTGCTTCCTGCTCTGCAAGGCTGCCGGTGATGTGTTCCCGGGATGCCGCGTGGTGCTTCGTAGACCGATTTCAAAGGGATATTTCTGTTCGGTGACCAAGGCTGACCAGACAGTGCTTTCGTATGCGGATCTCGACAAGATCACTGCCAGGATGAAGGAGCTTGTGGATGCAGACCTTCCGTTCCGCAGACATGAGGTGGAGACTCAGGAGGCGATCAGGATCTTTGGTGAGAAGGGATATGAAGACAAGATCAAGCTTCTCCAGACCACAGGTGACGTATATGTGAACTATTACACCCTGGACGGCACTCCTGACCATTATTATGAGGCTCTTCTTCCAAGCACAGGATATATGAAGGTATGGTCACTGACCATGTACAAGGGTGGCCTTCTTCTTCGAGTTCCTAACAGACATGCTCCAGAGGAGCTTGCTCCGTTCAGCGAGCAGCCTAAGACATTTGAGGTGTTCTCAGAGAATCTGAAATGGAACAGAATCATGGGTCTGGACAATGTCGGAGATGTGAATCTTGCATGCCAGAGGGGAGAGGCGAGTGACCTTATCAAGATCGCCGAGGCCCTTCAGGAGAAGAAGATCGTGCAGATTGCCGAGGAGATCGAGAGCAGAGTCAACGATCAGGATGCTCCAGTGAAACTTGTGCTTATCACCGGTCCGAGCAGCAGTGGAAAATCGACTTTCTGCAAGCGACTCAGCATTCAGCTCAAGGCCTGCGGTATCCGTCCTATCTCGTTCTCGACAGATGATTATTTCGTGAATCGTCTTGACACTCCGAGACTCCCTGACGGCTCGTTCGACTTTGATAATTTCGACACTGTAGACCACGCCTATCTCCAGAGCGATGTGATGAAGCTTCTGAATGGAGAGACTGTGGAAGTGCCTGAATATAACTTTGTTACAGGTCTTCGTGAGTTTAATGGAAAGAAACTAAGGCTTGAACCGGGCAGCGTGCTTCTGATTGAGGGTATCCACGCGCTCAACCCTCGCCTGACCGACCAGGTGCCGGAGTCTGCAAAGTACAGAATCTTCATCAACACCATCACAAGTATCTCACTTGACGATCACAACTGTATCCCGACAAGCGACAACCGTCTGCTGAGACGTATCATGCGTGACTTCAACAAAGGTGCATTCACAGCGCGTGAGTCAATCATGCACTGGCCGAATGTACGTCGTTCTGAGGTACAGTGGATATACCCATATCAGGAGTGCGCGGATGTGCTGTTCAACTCGGCTTACCTCGTTGAGTTCGCAGTGGTACGTGCGCATGCCGAGCGTATTCTCATGACTGTGCCAAAGAACTGTCCTGAGTACAGTGAAGCACACAGACTCAAGAAGTTCCTCAGCTATTTCACTCCAGTTTCGGATAAGGAAGTGCCTTCGACTTCAATGCTTCGTAGCTTCATCGGAGGCAGCAGCCTATAATATCTTCTTGACGAGACCGAACATCCTGTAAGGCATATACCTGAACGGAAGGTCGATCCATGTGCCTGTGGACACGATCGATCTTGTGTGGGTGAATGCCTCAAAGCTGTCCTTGTCGTGGTATCGGCCCATTCCTGAGTTGCCTACGCCGCCGAACGGGATGTTCTCATTGGCAATGTGCATGATCACGTCGTTGATGCAGCCTCCGCCGGATGAAGTCTTTCCGATTATATCCCAACCGTCTGATTCCTTGCCGAAGTAGTAGAAGGCGAGTGGTTTCTCACGTGAAGTAACAAAGTCTATGACGCACTGCTTGAAAGATCCGGAAGCAGAAGATCCGGTGTTATCTGGCTGTCCAAGGATTGCGCCCTTGTCGTCGATGGTGATCACAGGGAAAACCGGTCCGAAGATTTCCTCTGTCATGACAGGGGAGTCGAGCGGCGGATTGTCAATGAGCGTCGGTTCAATGAAGCGCTGAGATGCGTCTGTTGCACCTCCGCAGAGAATATCTGCATCTTTGATATAACCTGCAACTCTCTCGAATGCCTTGTCGTTGACCATTCTGACATAGTGCTTATCCGCCTTGATGTCCTGTCCGTGAAGGTTCTTTACCTCCTCGCTGAATGCCTTGACGAATGCATCCTTGATGTCCTTGTGGATGAGGATGTAGTCCGGTGCGATGCAGGTCTGACCGCTGTTAAGCGTCTTGCCCCATGCTATTCTGCGTGCAGTTATCTTGAGATCTGCTGTCTTGTCGATGATGCATGGGCTCTTTCCTCCAAGCTCGAGGATAAGAGGTGTCAGATTCTTGGCTGCAGCAGCCATCACAGTCTTGGCCAAGGCCGGGCTTCCTGTGAAGAAGATAATGTCCCAACGTTGCTCGAGCAGGGCAGTGTTTACATCTCTATGTCCCTGAACTACAGCAATATACTCCTGTGCAAATGTCTCCGTGATCATGTCTTCGATGACCTTTGAAACATTAGGAACATAAGGAGATGGCTTGAGGACTGCAGTACATCCTGATGAGATTGCGCCCACGAGAGGGTTAAGCAGAAGCTGGACAGGATAGTTCCATGGAGAGATGATAAGGGAGTTGCCAAGCGGCTCCTTCACGATGTAGCTTCTTCCAGGGAAGAGCTTGATCGGAGTTGCTGCCTTTCTGCGGCGTGCCCACTTTTCCACATGCTTGATATGCGTCCTGATTTCAGCCTTGACTATGCTGATCTCAGTGAGATAAGCCTCTTCGTAAGACTTGTGAAGGTCTGTCCAGAGCGCATCGCAAAGTCTTCCTTCCCATGCCTCCATAGCAGCCAGAAGTCTCTTGAGCATATATTTTCGGAAGGTCACATCGAGTGTGGCTCCGCTGTGGAAATATGCCTTCTGGGCATCTCTGATGGATATTATCTTGTCTTTTGGTGTGCTTTCCATTTTCTGCATGACTTATATTTGAGTCAAATATACTAATTATTTCCTTCCTTGGAAATCGTCCATTGCGTGGTAGATTCCGAATACCTTGCCAAAGAAGAAGTCGAAGACCTTCACCGGCAGAACTGTCTGCCAGAAACGGATGAAATGGAAGCCGAATGGAATTCCTCTGAAGACATGGTTTGTCTCGATGGCGCGGATCACTCTCTTTGCCACATATTCCGGCTTGAGGATCGGGATGATGCGTGATTTCACTCCGTCGAACATGCCCGTATTAATATAATAAGGTGCGACAGTGGTCACTTTCACCTTGCTTTTCATCTCCTGGAGCTCGATTCTGACTGAATCTGACCAGCCGATCACGCCCCATTTGCTGGCTGCATAGACTGACATCTTAGGATTTGAAAGCATTCCGCCCGCAGATGCGATTGTGCAGATGTGGCCTACATTTCTCTTGATCATGTCAGGGAGAATTGCTCGTGCAACGAACATCGGTGCGATGGTGTTGATGTGCATGGTGCGGAGAATTTCGCCCTCAGTCTGAAGATCGAATGTCTTGTTGCTGGTGATGATACCTGCGTTGTTGATGAGGATGTCCACATCCCCGCACTCATTCACAACTTTTAGGTAGGTTTCAGTTACGAGCTTGTTATTTGATACGTCAACGACATAGCCTTTGACTTTGCCGAGGCGTCCAAGTTCCTCTTTAGTTATCTGTATGCTGTTTGGATTGATATCCCAGATAATGAGGGTTTTTGCGCCTTTCTCAAGTGCGATTCTACCCATGATTTTTCCGATTCCGGATGCGCCTCCGGTGATTAGAACGTTTGCGTTTTTGAATTTCATAGCAAGTTTTCTTTTGTAAAACGAGGCGCAAATATATAGTAATAAAAATGCCGTCTGGCATACCCAGACGGCAATGTTGTAAAAGTCCGTATTGTGTTGTAGAAGTCACTGAACTGTGGCGAAAATAGCCATATGTGTGGTGAAATTTAGAACATTTTATGGTATATGTCCAGGTCGACTTCCCACTTTCCCTGTGCCTTCATGACCATTTCCAGAGTCTGGCGTACGCAGAGTTTTCCACCTGGTCTGTCGCTGATGTAGTCAGCAGCATCTTTTGCCTCCTGGACTGCGTCTGACGGGCATACTCCGCATCCGCAGGCCTTGAGAACAGGGATGTCAGGAATGTCATCTCCGAAGTACATGACCTCCTCGGGCTTGAGACCGTGCTTCTTGCAGAAGTCCTCGAAATCGTTGATCTTGATTCGGGAACCGAGATAGATATCTTCTTCCTTGAATCCGCAGATTATAAGTCTCTTCTGGATGCTGATATCGCGTCCACCTGTTATAGCGCAAAGAATGTACCCGTTCATTGCTGCCATACGAAGACCAAAGGCATCCTTTGCATCGAAGGTTCTGAAAAGCGAACCGTCGTTGTTAGCAAAGATGCCCCCGTCAGTCATCACGCCATCCACATCGAAGGCGAATGCGCGTATCTTCTTGAATTTTTCAGCAAGCATATGCTTATGACTTCGCTCCGCCTCCGAAACCGCCCATCGGGAATGTTGCCTTAGGACTGTTCGGGAATGTGATCTGACCGTTCTGTGATTCGTATTTTGCGATGTTGTCCTGAAGTGCAAGGAAGAGTCTCTTTGCGTGCTCAGGAGTCATGATGATTCTGTTACCTACCTCAGGTTTCTGCAGGCCAGGGAGCATTGTTGCGAAGTCAATGATGAACTCGCTGTGTGAGTGTGTGATGATCGCAAGGTTTGAATATGTACCTTTGGCGATTTCAGGCTTGATCTCGATCTTGATTTCCTTTTCTTCCATAATATTTGTCTTTATTTATATTCAACTTATAATGCAAAGTTAGTCAATTTAGTTAACTTTGCGTCCGCTAAACTTAATAGATATGGGAAAAATTAAATTCTGGATTAATAATGCAAGGCCTATCTCTTTGCCACAGAGTATGTTGCCAGCTTTGACGGCAGTGGCGCTCAGTGTTGGTGCTGGTAACTTTTCAGTGATTGCCGCCATTGCTTCTGTCATAGGAGTTGCATGCCTTCATCTTGGTATGAACCTTTTGGATGATTGGTTTGATTATAAAGTTGGATCTGCTGAGGCCCGTCAGAGTGTTGCTAATGAAGGATTTCGTGGCAGAATGATCAAATATCCATATCTGACTTCAGGAGAAGCTACCCCGGCTCAGCTGCTCAAAGCTATATGCTGCATTATGGGAATTGCTGCAGTTATGGGATTGATTGTCATGTATTTGAGAGGTCCTATGATTCTTGGATGGGTGGCAGCATGTCTTGTGATAGGAGTTTCTTATTCAGGTTGGCCATTGAAACTTGGTTTCAGGGGATTGGGAGAAATGGTGATATTCATCATGTTCGGTCCGCTTATGATGACTGGTGTGTATTATGCTATTACAGGTACGCTGGACTGGAAAATCACCTGGTTGTCCATCGCTGTTGGTCTGTTGGTGACAAACATCGTGTATTCGCATTCAGTTCTCGATGCAATTCCTGATCAGAAGATGGGAAAGAAGACAATGGCGCATCTTATGGGATCTGGTAAAGGACAGATATTATTGTCTGCACTATTGAATACAGTACCATATATTATGGTAGTGATCGCGGTTGTTCTTGGTCAATTGCATCCTGCGTTTCTGGCCGTTCTTCTTGTGCTTCCCATGTCATTGTGGCTTGTCGGTTCGCTAAACGACCATGTGACAGGCAAGGACGTGGAGCTTGAACCAAAGAAATGGATGGGAAATATGGGAGAGTGGGAGAAGTATAAGCAGGCAGGCATTGCGTGGTTCCTCCTTCGTTGGTTGAATGCACGTAATATTGTAACACGTTTCTGCCTGATATTGATAGTTGTAAATTTAATTTTCGGATAATATATGAAGAAATTGTTTTATCTGGGTTGGTGGTTTCTTAGAGCGCGTCTGTTCGGACGCAAGGCTCCGCTTCAGACCGTCCTTTTTATTTCTGATATATGTAACCTGCGTTGCAAGCATTGTAGTGTATATGAATTGAAGAATCCTCATAACATGACATATGAGCAGGTCAGGGAACATCTTCAGTATTCGTATGATCTGGGATCCCGTTTTGTGGATTTTGAAGGAGGTGAGGTGACAATCTGGAAAGACGGTGACAAGAGGATCAACGATCTGATTGACCTTGCAAAGGAGATAGGTTTCTTTTCGTGTACGATTACAACCAATGCTCAGCTTCCTTTCAAGGGAAGCAAAGCAGATTCCATTTGGGTCAGTCTTGATGGTTACGGCAGTTTCCACGAGGAGGTTCGCGGCAAAGGAACTTTTGCTAAACTTGAAAAGAATATCGCAGAGTGTGGTCACAAGCATCTTAGTGTGAACATGGTGGTCAATACATTGAACTATACTGCGGTAGAGGAGACGATTGAGTATGCAAAGAACAACCCGGCGATCGAACAGATTTCGATTAACTTCCATACTCCGTTCGAAGGTACCGAATATCTTGCTCTTGATATGGACAAACGCCACGAAATCATTGATAAGGTGCTGGAATACAAGAAGAAAGGTTACCCTATCATGAATTCACGTTCTGGTCTTAAGCTTATGAAGACCAATAAGTTCACGAGAAGATGCTGGGTGACTAACTTCATCTATCCGGATGGCAGCAGGGGACTCTGCATAGGTGACGGAACTGATACCTGTGGCAAATGTGGCTTCTGTATGGCAGGCGAAATGGCGTCTGTATTTGCGTTTAAACCAGATACAATCTTTGCCGGTTTGAAACTTAGAGCATAAATTGTGCGGCTTTTACTATGTAAAGTCTGCAGGAATTGCTATATTTGTACGATATTGTGCTTATTGTGAAGCGCGGTATCGTACATTTTTTTTATACGAAATAAATTTAGAAATAAGATATGGAACTTCCTGCAAAGTATGATCCTGCCTTGACGGAGGATAAGTGGTATGCCTATTGGCTTGAGAATAAGTTTTTCCACTCTGAACCAGATGAGAGAGAGCCTTATACAGTCGTGATTCCACCGCCAAATGTGACTGGAATCCTTCATATGGGTCACGTATTGAACAACACACTGAACGACGTTCTTGTCCGTAAGGCAAGAATGGACGGAAAGAATGCATGCTGGGTGCCTGGTACTGACCATGCATCGATTGCAACTGAGAACAAGGTGGTTCAGAAGCTTGCTGCTGAGGGCATCAAGAAGGAGGACCTCACCCGTGAGGAGTTCCTCAAGCACGCATGGGAGTGGAAGGAGAAGCATGGCGGCATCATCCTCAGCCAGCTCCGCAAGCTCGGTGCATCATGTGACTGGGACAGAACCAAGTTCACAATGGATCCTGATCTTAGCGATGCTGTGATCAGCACATTCGTATATTTCTACAACAAGGGCTATATCTATAGAGGTGTCCGCATGGTCAACTGGGATCCTGTAGGTCTGACTGCTGTCAGCGACGAGGAGGTTGTACACAAGGACACTGTCAGCAAGTTCTATCACATGAGATATTTCATCTCAGATGGAAACGGCAATCCTACAGACAAGTATATCATCATCGCGACAACCCGTCCTGAGACAATCATGGCGGATGCTGCAATCTGTGTGAATCCTGAGGATGAGAGATACCACTGGCTCAAGGGCAAGAAGGTGCTTATTCCACTCATAAACAAGGAGATTCCTATCATCGAGGATAGCTATGTCGCAATGGACTTCGGTACTGGCTGCCTCAAAGTCACTCCAGCTCATGACGTGAACGACTACGAGATCGGTATGCGTCACAACCTTCCTGTTCTTGATATCATCGATGACCACGGCCGTCTCAACGAGAAGGCTCAGATTCTCGTAGGCGAGGATCGTTTCGATGCCCGCAAGAAGATCGTGAAGATGCTCGAGGAGGCAGGTAACCTCGAAAAGATGGAGGACTATACTTCACCAATCGGTTATTCGGAGAGAACAAATGCTGTCATCGAGCCAAGACTTTCGATGCAGTGGTTCCTCAAGATGGAGGCCCTCGCAAAGGATGCCCTCGAGTCAGTTGAGAGCGGTGCTGTGAAGCTGATTCCGGACAAATACCGCAATACATACCGCCACTGGATGGAGAACGTACGTGACTGGTGTATTTCCCGTCAGCTCTGGTGGGGTCAGAGAATTCCAGCTTATTATCTCCCTGATGGTCAGGTGGTTGTGGCTGAGACTGCTGAGAAGGCTCTTGAGGCTGCTCAGGCAATCGATGCCTCACTCACTGCTGCCGACCTTCGTCAGGACGAGGATGTGCTCGACACATGGTTCTCATCATGGTTGTGGCCTATCTCGGTATTCGATACATACAAGGCAGGACATCCTGAGGCAGAGGCCAACAAGGACCTTGCATACTACTATCCAACAAACGACCTCGTGACAGGTCCGGATATTCTTTTCTTCTGGGTGGCACGTATGATCATGGCTGGAAACGAGTTCATGAACGACGTTCCTTTCCGCAACGTATATCTCACAGGTATCGTACGTGACAAGCTCGGCCGCAAGATGTCGAAGACTCTCGGAAACTCTCCGGATCCTCTTGACCTCATTGCTAAATATGGTGCGGACGCAGTTCGTCTCGGTATGCTTCTTTGCAGCTCGGCTGGTAACGACATCCTTTATGATGAGTCGCAGATTGAGCAGGGACGTAACTTCAATAATAAGGTATGGAACGCATTCCGTCTCGTGACTGGATGGACAGTAGATGCTGCTGCAGCACAGCCAGAGGCTTCTGCAGTTGCTGTGAAGTGGTTCGAGAACAAGCTCAGCCAGGTGATTGAGACTGTGGAGGATCATTTCTCTAAATTCCGTATCTCAGATGCCCTCATGGCAATCTATAAGCTCTTCTGGGATGATTTCTGCGCATGGTATCTTGAGGCTATCAAGCCTGCATACGGTGCTGGAATCGACAATACAACATACCAGGCTACACTCGGCTTCTTCTATTCTCTTCTCAAGATGATTCATCCTATCATGCCGTTCATCACTGAGGAACTCTGGCAGAATATGGCTGAACGCAAGCCGGGTGAGACCATTATGAATCAGCGTTATCCACAGGCTAAGCCTTACGATGCAGAGTTCATCACTGCATTCGAGATGGCTTGCGAGGCTGTTGCAGGTGTCCGTAACATCCGTCAGAGCAAGAACCTTTCTCCACGTGAGGCTCTCGAGCTCAAGGTGAAGGGTAACTTCCCTGCAGAGGTTCTTCCAGTTGTCGTGAAGTTGGGTAATGTCACTGTCGGTGAGGCAGAGGGTGATCTTTCGACTGCACAGCGTTTTATGGTGAGAACAGTCGAGATGTTCGTGCCTATGACAGGTCTCATCAATGTTGAAGAGGAGGTTGCAAAGCTTGAGGCTGAACTCGCATACCAGCAGAAGTTCCTCAATAGTGTTCGTGCAAAGCTCTCAAATGAGCGTTTTGTATCCAATGCTCCTGAGGCAGTTGTGGCTGTAGAGCGTAAGAAGGAGGCAGATTCGCTTTCTAAGATCGAAAGTATCACTGCGACACTCAACGCATTGAAGGCATAACACTTAAATACAGTTGTCGTGATATCAATTAACAGTCTTACAGTCGCTTATGGAGGTTTTACTCTGCTGAATGACATCAATTTTCATATCAGCGAGAGTGACAAGATAGGTCTCGTGGGTAAGAATGGTGCCGGAAAGTCCACCATTCTTAAACTCATTTGTGGTCTGCAGAGCCCCACAAACGGCAAGGTGGCTGTTCCTAACGGAGTGAAGATCGGATATCTTCCTCAGATCATGGAACATCACCGCGGAAGGACTGTGATTGATGAAGCCATGACCGCTTTCTCTGATATGTTTGCCCAGGAGGCGGAGCTTGAGAAGGTGACCATGGAATTGTCCGAGCGAACAGATTATGAATCACAGGAATATCATGATCTGATCGTCCGTATGAACGAGATCAACGATCGTCTTTTATATACACGTTCAGATAATCCGCAGGTTCAGGCGGAAAAGACCCTGATCGGTCTCGGATTCAAGTACGAGGAGCTTTCCCGTCCGACCGAGACATTCAGTCAGGGATGGAACATGCGTATCGAGCTTGCAAAGATCCTCCTTTCTAAACCAGATGTTCTTCTGCTTGACGAGCCTACAAACCACCTTGATATTGAATCAATTGAGTGGCTTGAGGGTTACCTGAAGGATTATAAGGGTTCTCTCGTGCTGATTTCCCATGACAGGAAGTTCCTTGACAACGTCACAAACAGGACCGTGGAGATCATGCTGGGAAGAATTCATGACTATAAGGTTCCATACAGCAAATATCTGGAACTTCGTCGTGAACGTCTTGAGCAGCAGCGTGCTGCGTTCGAGAACCAGCAGAGAATGATCGAAAAGACTGAGGAATTCATCGAGAAATTCAGATATAAGCCGACCAAGTCCAACCAGGTGCAGTCACGTGTGAAGCAGCTGGAGAAGCTCGAGAGGATTGAGGTGGATCTTGAGGATAGATCAGCTCTCACTGTGAAGTTCCCGCCTGCACCGCGTTCAGGTGACATTGCCTACAAGGCTGTGGATATGAAGGTTGGCTATGGTGAGAAGATTGTCTTTGACGATGCTCAGATTGAGGTTCGCAGAGGTGAGAAGGTTGCCCTCGTGGGAAGAAACGGTGAGGGTAAGACCACATTGATGCGTGTCATCATGAACGAGCTGGATCCAAAGGCTGGTGATTCGAAGGTCGGTTATAATGTGAATATCGGATATTATGCTCAGAATCAGGAAGATATACTCGATAAGAACGATACTGTATTCGAGACTCTAGACAGAATCGCTGTCGGAGATATCCGTCTGAAGCTTCGCGATATTCTTGGTGCCTTCCTTTTTAAGGGCGAGGATATTGATAAGAAGGTTGCAGTTCTCAGCGGTGGTGAGCGTGCGCGTCTCGCAATGGCAAAGCTGATGCTCAAGCCATATAACCTTCTTGCTCTTGACGAGCCTACCAACCACATGGATATCCGCTCGAAGGATATTCTCAAACAGGCTCTCAAGGCCTATGACGGAACTTTGATCATTGTGTCGCACGACCGTGATTTCCTTGATGGTCTTGTGGATAAGCTTTACGAGTTCAGGGATGGAAAGGTGAAGGAGCATCTTGGTGGTGTTCAGGAGTTTCTCGAGCGCAGAAAACTTGAGAATCTCAGTGAGCTTGAGAGACATTACAAGGTGGTGGAGGAGAAACCTGCTGAGGTGGTGCAGAAGAAGGAAGAAGCCAAGCAGGAGTATCAGGCAAAGAAGTATTTATCTAAAGAAGAAAAGAAGATAAAGAATCGTATATCCTTTGTAGAGAAGAAGATAGAGGAGTATGAGACTAAGATGGCTGAGATCGAGGCTAAGCTTATGAATCCTGGTCCTGAGGATGATGTTATGGATTTGACTCGTGCTTATCTGGAGAATAAGAGGGAGTTGGACTATAAGATGGAGGAGTGGGAGCAGCTTAATGAGCAGCTTGAGTCGTAATTTTGAAATTTACTTACCAATATAATATGGAAGAGAAGAAAATGCAGTATTTGTTCGGAATGCATCCGGTGCTGGAGGCAGTCAGAGCAGGAAAGAAGTTTGACAAGGTTCTGTTGAAGCAGGGTCTCGAGGGCGTGCAGTTCCGTGAACTGATGGAGCTCCTCAAGGAGAATGAGATTCCGTTCCAGTTTGTTCCTGGTGAGAGATTGAACAGAGCTGTAAGAGGTTCGCACCAGGGAGTTCTTGCATATATTTCTCAGATTGACTACGTTGACATTGAGCAGCTTGTGAATAATGCACTAGGTGTGAGCGAGAATCCGCTTCTTGTGATTCTTGATGGTGTGAGCGATGTGCGCAATCTTGGTGCCATTGCCCGTAGCCTTGAATGTGCCGGTGGTCAGGGAATTATCGTTCCTGCAAAGGGTGGAGCTGCAATCAATGCAGACGCTGTGAAGGCTTCTGCAGGTGCGCTTATGAGAATGGATACCTGCAAGGTTCCTAATCTCCGTGTTGCTGCTTATTACCTCAAGCAGAGCGGCTTTAGACTTGTTGCTGCCACTGAAAAGACAGATAATCTCATCTATGATGTGGATATGACAGGTCCTGTGGCCATCATCATGGGTTCTGAAGGCAAGGGTATTTCTCAGGCTATGCTTGACCTTGCTGACGACAAGGCTGCTATTCCTATGGCCGGGGAGATCACTTCTCTCAATGTGTCTGTGGCATCTGCAGTTTTGATGTATGAGGCTGTACGTCAGAGACTTGGAAAGTAATGTTTGTACTGGATTCACACTGTGACACTCCGTCTCAGATTCTTCGTTTGAGGGATCTGAAACTTGATAACGAATATGCACACGTCGATTTCCCGAAGCTCAAGCGAGGGGGAGTCGACGCTGCTTTTTTTGCACTCTACGTGCCTGCAGCCCTAGATGCTGAGCCTGAGAAGGCTTACGAATATGCAATGAAGCTGCTCGATGGTGTGAATCATACTCTGGCTTCCAATCCTTCTCTTGCCGCATTGGCTGTGAATGAAGAGCAGGCTATAGCCAATAAGGATAATGGTCTGTTCTCAGTGTTCATTGGTCTTGAAAATGCTTCTCCAATCGATTGTTTGGAGAAAGTTAAATGCCTATATGACAAAGGGGTACGTTATATTACCTTATGTCATTCTGCAAATAATGCAATCTGCGATTCATGTGCTCCGAAGGTTAAGAAATGGGGTGGTCTCAGTCCTTTTGGAAAGGAACTTGTCGCTGAGATGAATCGTCTTGGAATGCTGGTCGATGTCTCTCACGTGTCTGACGACACCTTCTATGATGTCCTGAAGTATTCCACAAAGCCGGTTGTGGCGACGCATTCATGCTGTCGTGCACTTTGTAATCATCCCCGCAATATGACTGATGACATGATCCGTGCACTTGCTGCAAAGGGTGGTGTCATCCAGATCAATTTCTATCCTCTTTTCCTGGACGGATCCTTCAGCAAGGTACTTGCTGATTCCGGTATTGAAGAAAGAGGGGAACTCATTGAAAAAGAATTCATTGCAGATCCTGGCAATGCTGAAAAGAGAGCTGCATGGAATGCAATACAGGCTGAGCTTCAGGCTCTTGCGCGTCCAAGCTATAAGCTTATAGCTGACCATATCGACCATGTTGTTTCTCTTGTCGGTATTGACCATGTGGGTATCGGATCCGATTATGACGGTATTGAGGTGACTCCTGAAGGTATGGAGGACGTCTCGATGATGCCGAAGCTGTTTGAGGAGCTGCGTGCAAGGGGATATTCAGAGACAGATCTTGACAAGATTGCCTCTGGAAACTTCTTCAGATTGCTTGAAAAGTAAGATTTAGATGTGCTTGCGGTTCTTCTGATGCAGCACAATGATGCAAACTGCCACAAGAATGATCGAAATTCCTATGAGTGATCTGAAATAGAGATGCTCTCCAAGGAAAAGAACTCCAAGAATCACTGCTGTCACTGGCTGAAGTGCTCCGAGTACAGATGTCATGGTCGGTCCTATGCGTCTGATACCTTTCACACCTGTTATATTTGACACCATTGTCGCCCAAAGTCCGAGTCCGAGGGCATTGAGCCAGCTTCTTGCGTCTGTAATCAGCGTGAGCTTTCCGTTGAATATGAATGCACAGACGATGAAATAGACTGCACTCAGCATCATTATCCATGTGGTGAACTTCACAACCTCAATCTTGTCTGCCTTGACCTGCTTCATTACAATATAATAAGCAGCAAAGGAGAATGCAGAGATAAGTGAGCAGGTGAGTCCAAGCTTGGTGTTTCCGCCGTGAGCTACGATACTGTCTCCGGATGCAAGGAGATATACTCCGAAGATGGAAGCGAGGATTGCTATGTAGTCGATCATCGATCTCTTTTCTCCGAAGAAGATGACCATAGTCAGGGTCACGATCACCGGGTACATGAAGTTGATCGTAGCAGCAATTCCACTTGAGATATTGACATATCCGATCAGAAGAGTAACTGATGTTATAGCTCGAAGTACACTGAGAAGAACTATCTTCCATGCCTCGTCAAAGGAGTTCAGACGGAGAGATTTCTTCTTGCAGAAAGCATATATCATTAGTACGATTCCGGCTATCAACCAGCGGTAGGAGAGTATGTCGAAATCAGTCAATCCGACACCGATAAGAGCAAGGCTGAACAGCGGAGAGAAGCCGAAGGACATGGACGAAATGACGGCATAGAAGATGCCGTTTATCGTTATTCTTCGCTTTTTGATCTCATATTTCTGCTGAACAGTACTCATATTCCTTATTTTCGGTTATTTGGTTGATATACAGTGTGTTATGTCGGTTATAAAAATATCTTATGATTTACAATATTGTATGAAACAAAAATGTTTTGCGCCAAAACAAGAATGTTTTATATTATTTATATCAATCAGTTAGCTCGTTTATTAGCTTCTTTCTCAATGTATCCAAAGCTGACGCTGCAAAACGCTCCATATTGCGTTTTCTGTCTCCTCTGAAGACCATTTTCAGGGTCTCTGTGCCCTTTTGTGAACTGACTCCGATCCATACAAGACCTACAGGTTTGGTCTCGCTTCCACCTCCCGGGCCTGCTATTCCGGATGTCGCAACAGAGAAGTCGGAGCCGGTCAATCTGCGTACACCTTCCGCCATCTGAGCCACGCATTCTGAGCTCACCGCGCCATATTCCTCGATCACTTTCGGATCCACTCCGAGGACTCCTGTCTTCACGCTGTTTGCATAGGATGTGACAGATCCGAGGTAGTATTCGGATGAGCCTGGTACTGCAGTGAACAATGCTGAAATAGTACCTCCTGTACATGATTCAGCCGCGCTTACTGTCTTTCCGTGTTCTGCCAGCATTCTGCCTATGAATTCCTGGAGGGTATCATCCTGCTCGGAATACAGAGCATCGCCCAGAATTGGCCTTAATTTGGCCATTTCAGCCTCAATGCGGGCTTCCTGGTCCTCAAGTACACCTCCATAGATGGAAAGTCTCAGGCGGACTCCTTTGATAGGATCCGGGAGATAGGCCAGGTGCATGTCTTCAGGAAGTGCATCTTCCCAGCTTTCGATCGTCTTGGCCAGAACTGACTCCGGAATACCGTAGGTCATTACGGTCTTATGATGTATATCTGTGAGCTCGAAGTGTGATTTTATATCATCCAGTACATCAGGAAGGGCTCCTATTGCCTCAAATGGCACTCCTGGAAGTGAATACAGTGTGCAGTAGTGTCCGAACTTAGGTTCTTCAAACCTGAAGACCATGATCGGTGCTGTGCCCAGCTTGTTAGGGATCACCTCGCAAGTCTCAGGTACTGATGCCTGTGCAAGATTAATGTCAAGTGCTTCAATACCACGGGCACTCAATATCCTCTTCACGATCTCCAACTGTCTCTCGTCAGTCTTGTAGGAAACCGCTCCAGAGAGGTCTGCAAGGGCTTTTTTAGTGATGTCGTCCTTTGTGGGACCGAGGCCTCCGGTGACTATCACTATATCGTTTCTGGAGAGTTCGTCAGAGAGGGCATTTACAATTGTACCATGCTCATCGCCGATTGAGAGCATACGTGATACTTTAATACCCAATGAGTTGAGTGCTTGTGAAATATGTGACGAGTTTGTGTCGACCACCTGGCCGATGAGGATCTCGTCGCCAATTGTACATATCGAAGCCTGTCTCATTCCTATTTCTTTACAAGTGGTTGTTTGATAAGGCTCTCAAAATGCTTCAGGATCCTCTTGATCAGGCCTGGACCTTCATAGATGAAGCCAGAATAGAGCTCCACAAGAGATGCACCTGCATCAATCATTTCCTGTGCATCCTCAGGTGACATGATGCCACCTACGCCGATGATAGGGAGCTTGCCCTCAGATCTTGTGTGAACGTATCTTACGAGTTCAAGGTTTTTCTTGTGTACAGGGGCTCCGGACATGCCTCCATTGCCGATTGCCTCGATCTTTTCAGCTGAGATGCTGGTGAGGCCCTCACGGCTTCTGGTGGTGTTTCCAGCCACGATTCCGTCGATTCCAGAACGGAGCGAGTAGTCTATGATCTCGTCAAGCTGCTCATGTGAAAGGTCTGGAGAAACCTTGAGGAGAATCGGACGATATTCATCGTAGTACATTCTCAGGCTGAGAAGTCTGTCTATGATGTCTGAGAGGAAGTTCATATCCTGCAATGCAGTGAGTCCCACCACATTAGGACAAGAAATATTGACAACAAACATGTCTACGAAATCATAAAGAAGGGCAAATGCAGACTCATAGTCCTTTGCTGCCTCCTCGTTGATGCTTGTGGTGTTCTTTGAGATATTTGCTGCTACAATAACCTCTGGACGTACCTTCTTGAGGTGCTCCACGGCATTCTTTACACCTTTATTATTGATACCGAAGCGGTTGATGATAGCTCTGTCTCCAGGAACTCTGAAGCAGCGTGGCTTTGGATTGCCGTCCTGAGGCTGGGGAGTGAGTGATCCGATTTCAACGAAGCCGAAACCGAAGTTCGCCATGTCATTATAGAACTCACCATTCTTGTCCAAACCTCCCGCAAGGCCCACAGGATTAGGGAAATGGATGCCAAAAACCTCTTTTTCAAGGCTTGGGGTCTCCTTTTTATATATGCCTCTGATGATTGATCCTGCAAATGGAACGTATCTCAGTGCCTTTAAACTGGCAAACAGGATGTTGTGGGCTGTTTCCGGGTTGAAACAGAACAGAATAGGCTTAAGAATATGCTTATACATAGGTTTGAATTTGTTTAACTCGTAAATATAACAAAAAAATACTGCGTTCAGCATCAACTGAGCGCAGTATTTTATTACATAGTGGTCAACTCCTGAAAAGTACCATCATCGAAAAAGGCTGTAATTTTAACCAATTTTCTTTGATTTACAGGCTTTTGTATGGTGTTAACTAAAGTCTTTATGTCATTCAAGGTTACGCCAGGCTCCGGCTGAGCTACAGGCTGCACAGCTGGAGTATGCTCTGGAACAGTCATCTCCGGCTGAGTAAAGTCTGTAAGCAGACTGATCTCATCTTTATCCTCAGTTTCATGCACACCAGTATCAAATATGGTCTGCTGTTCCTGTGTCTTGTACATCTTGCCCTTGCCGAACATCAGCCATTCGATATTAAGGTTAGGGTAGTGAGTCATCAAACCGCAGATAAAATCATATCCTGGTTTGTTTCTACCGGCAAGAATATGGGAAACACTTGCTCTTACCACATTAAGATTGTCTGCAAGCTGAGCTTGAGTGATGTTTTCTGCAGCTATAAACTGCTTAAGACGAGTATTCATAATTGTTACCTTTGATGTTACAAATGTAGTAAGTGTTTTTGGAATATGCAAGTGAGTAGGGATGTTAACAATGTAAATTTTGTAAATATTTATATTGAAATAATATTGTATAAATACTTTATATAAGCTACGTAAATATCTGAGTTTCCGGTATATAATGTTTGAAAAATATATGTTTTTCATACGTTTTAGGGCAAATTTAGATTAAAGTACCTAATGTTACCATAGTATAATTAAGCATATATGTAGGTAAAAGTATATAAATAGCTGAGTTTTAGTAATATATGCATTATAAATATTATGCATAAGAAAAACTTATGAAAGAAAATTGACAAGCGCTGATATGTTGAAGAAATGTGTATGAAAATATTGTAAATTCTACATTTGTGTTGTTGGAATTAACAAATGTGATTTAGATTTGTGTATTTTGAAGTGAGTTTTCTTTGTAGTAAATTTGCGTAGAAATAAACGAATTCTATGGTACCAGATATTAGAATAGAAGATTTTAATTATCCCCTCCCCGACGAGAGAATTGCAAAATATCCTCTGAAGGAAAGAGACGGATCTAAATTACTCATATATAAGGACGGAAAACCGCAGGAATCTGCTTTCAAAAACATCTCTGAATACATTCCAGAGGATTCCATGATGGTTTTTAATGACACTAAGGTTGTTCCTGCAAGACTTCATTTTCAGAGAGAATCGGGCGCTCATATCGAGATATTCTGCCTTGAACCAGTTCTTCCAGAAGAATATGTGACCATGTTTGCGGTCACTGACAGATGCCGGTGGAAATGTATCGTGGGTAATGTGAAGAGATGGAAGAATGATACACTTAACCTCTATAACCCTCTGGAAGACACTGATATAGCCGATATGGCCCTGAAGGCGGATCTGGTGGAGAGATGTGGTGAGACATCGATTGTGGAGTTTTCATGGGCAAACGGGACTCCTTTCTCACGAGTTCTTGAAATCTGCGGATCAATTCCGATTCCGCCATACCTCAACAGAGACACTGAGAGCATAGACCTTGAGAGATATCAGACTCTTTATGCGCGTTTCCGTGGTTCTGTTGCTGCTCCTACAGCTGGTCTTCACTTTACTGAATCAGTACTTGAGGCTATCCGTGCTAAAAACTTAACTACTAATACTGTATGTCTGCATGTTGGTGCAGGTACTTTCCTTCCTGTCAAGAGCGAAAATGTGGCTGATCACACTATGCACAGGGAGCCTTTTGTCGTGACTCTTGAGTTCATCGAAAGACTCAGGAACAGGACAGGAAAGGTTGTGGCAGTGGGTACGACATCTGTCCGCACACTGGAGTCACTCTATTATGTCGGTGTGAAATGCATAGAAACAGGCGCTCCTGCTGATGTGCAGCAGTGGGATCCATATACTACAGCTCCATCATATTCACTTGAGGAGTCACTGGATGCTATCATCACATATCTGAAGTCAAACGGTCTTGATGAACTCAAGGTCGGAACAAGAATCATCATTGTTCCAGGCTATGATTTCAAGGTTGTAGATGTGCTTGTGACTAATTTCCATCAGCCTCAGAGCACGCTTCTCCTGCTTATTTCTGCATTTGTGGGAGGTGATTGGCGTAACATATACGATTTTGCACTTGAGAACAATTTCCGTTTCCTGAGCTATGGAGACAGTTCAATGCTCTTCAGAAGATAAGACATAGTCTTGTTTATTGACAAAATCGTTTTAAATTTGCAGAGATTACTAAAGTTTTAACCTATGGTAGATTTAACCGAATTCAAGAGTATCAGTCCTTACACGGATGCGGAGGCGGCAGAGGCGTTGAGTAAAGTGGCTGAAATTCCTCTTATTACCAAGATTTCTCAGATGATGTTCCCGTCAGAGTCTCCTGACTATCTCAAGAACGTCCTCAAACAGATACAGACAGTAGAGCAGTTCCAGGTACTTGTAATGCAGCGATTTGTCCGTTGGGTACTTGAGAACACTGTGGCTAACTTCTCATACGACGGTGTGGAAAACATCGACAAGGAGAAGAAGTTCCTAACTTTGTCAAATCATCGTGACATCATCCTTGATCCTGCAATCACTCAGCTGGTGCTTCATATCAATGGCATCCCTATGACCGAGATTGCAGTTGGAGATAACCTCATCAGCAATGAGGCAATCGAGTGGCTCATCCGTTCAAACCGTATGATCAAGGTGGTCAGAGGCGTTTCTGCACGTGAGCTTTATCTTTCGTCACAGCTTCTTTCAAGATATATCCGTCTGAACATCACAGATCAGAGAAGCTCTATATGGCTTGCTCAGCGTCAGGGAAGAACCAAGAATGGATATGATACTACAGAGCAGGGTCTGCTCAAGATGCTCGATATGAGTGGTGGAGAGGACTTCCAGAAGAACTTCGAGGAGCTCAATATCATTCCGATGAGCATTTCCTATGAGTATGAGCCATGTGATATCCTGAAGGCAAGGGAAATCGTGATTTCACGTACTCAGAAATATGTCAAGGCTGAAGGTGAGGATACCAACAGTATCGTGACAGGTGTTATGCAATACAAGGGTGACGTTCACCTCCATATTTGTGAGCCTCTCTCAGCAGAGGAAATTGCAGAGGCTGCGGCTTGCGACAAGAACGAGCGCTATCAGGTGATCCGTCGCGCAATCGACCGCAGAGTGATCTCTGGTTACAAGCTCTTCAAGACCAATTATGTCGCCTTCGACATCCTTAACGGATCATCAAAATATGCTGATAAGTATGAGCCAGCAGATGTAGAGAAGTTTGCAGCTTATATGGAGAAGCAGATGGCTCAGGTTGAGCCTGAGGTTGACAAGGCCGAGCTGAAGGAAGTCTTCCTTAACATCTACGCCAACCCGGTTGTTACGAAGGAACTTCTGGAACAGGGTAATCTGGAATAATCTGATACATCATAAAAAAAGTGGTAACGGAGATTTTCGTTACCACTTTTCTATTATAGATTAGCTATCAGATACCACATGTAGGCGACTTCCATCAGAATGAGGATTGTGCCTTCGAAGCGGTCAAGCTTTTTCTTCTTGAACATATATGCGCTTGCGAGAATGAAGATTGCGCACAGGAGAACTGCTCCTAGGTCAAAGGCTGTCATTCCGCCGAAGGAGAGAGGGTTGATAAGTGCTGCACCTCCGAGGATGAGGAGGATGTTGGAAATGTTTGATCCAAGCACGTTTCCAAGTGCAAGCTGACCTCTGCCCTTGAGTGCTGCAACAACGCAGGTTGCAAGCTCAGGCATTGATGTTCCTGCCGCCATGACTGTGATGGCGATGAACTTGTCTGATACTCCGAACATCTTCGCAAGCTCTGTTGCTGAATTGACGAACATCTTTCCACCGATGATAAGTCCGGCAAGTCCTCCGACGATCAGAACTGT
The DNA here is from genome assembly GCA_045612265.1 of Candidatus Cryptobacteroides sp. Taxonomy (GTDB): domain Bacteria; phylum Bacteroidota; class Bacteroidia; order Bacteroidales; family UBA932; genus Cryptobacteroides. The sequence goes on along the minus strand of JAZKYT010000094.1, from coordinate 11,821 downwards.
CGACATAAGAACTGAGTACTCCTTGGTCTGACTGTCCTCTTCATCATCTGCAGAATCCGACTTGAATGAAGACCAGAGATACCATGCAAATACTGCAAGAAGGAGGGCTCCGTCAAGTCTGCTGAGCTGATTCTCTCCAAAACCGAAGAGTGTCTGGTTCATGCCCAGGACAATAAGGAGGACTGTCACGATGATATTGAGCGGGATATCCTTGCGCAGGTTGCTCTTTGTGATCATCAGCGGGCTGATCAGAGCAGTGACTCCAAGAATCAGCATTGTGTTGAATATGTTGGAACCCACGATATTGCCGATGGCCATGTCCGCCTTACCCTGGAATGATGATAGGAAACTTACCACCATTTCAGGAGTTGAAGTTCCGATGCCGACGATCGTAAGTCCGATGATGAATTCGCTGAGTCCGAACTTCTTTGCTATGCTTGATGAGCCGTCAACAAGATAGTTCGCGCCGAAAAGAATCAGAAGAAGTCCGGCAATAAGTATAAGAATCTGTAAAAACATTTGATATATAATTGACTTTAGGGTCGGCAAAGTTATAAAAATATCATATATTTGTGGATAGTCATTTGGTTGATATGAACGAAATCTGGACATTTTTTGCATTTCCGCTTAATCTTCTGACCGCAGCTCTTCTGATGTTGTGTCTGGTCTGGTTGCGGAAACTATATCCTGAAGGTGCCGTGATGCGTTTCCTGCATTCACCCGCAGCCACCTTCTCTGCAATCAGTCTTCTTGTCCTGGCATGTCTGTGGATCGGTTTCACTGGTGACAGGAGTTTCGTGGAGTCTGTGATATTCGTTGCAGTCCTCCTGTATGTCCAGACAGTTCTTTTCCTTATCACCCTTCGTGGATGGAGACGCGCCTCAGGTGAGGTCAGACGGCGTTTCCTTTTCCTTCATCTTGGACTTATGCTGGCGATAGGTGCCGGTTTCTGGGGCAGTCCTGATTCCGATGAATACCGTATCCGCCTGCACACTGGTGAAACTTCGCGTGAGGCATTCCAGATTGAAGGCAGAAGGGCAGTCCTTTCATATGATATCACGCTTATTGATGTGGATACGGAATATGCTGATAGCGGCACCGCAAGTCATTATGAGGCAGTCATATCTGTTGACAGACAAAAGGAGGTAACCCTTATGGTCAACCATCCATATGCTGTCAGGTTTGGAGAAGACCTGTACCTTGCAAGCGTTTCAGAGGATTCATGTGTGCTTCAGATCGTACGTGAGCCTTGGAGATATTTCGCACTTGCCGGCATTATCATGATGCTTGCCGGAGCCTTTTTGTTATTCATTAACGGACCTCGAAGATGATTACCTGGGATATATTCATTCTATTTGCAGTACCGGCCATTGCCTTCTCGGTCATTGCTTCAGTCCTTGCACTTTGTGGACGACGCAAGGGTGGAACCGCATTTTCTGTGCTCTCAATCCTCGTGCTGGCTGTATTCATTGGCGGAATGTGGCTCTCTTTGAAGCGTCCGCCGCTGAGGACTATGGGTGAGACAAGACTCTGGTATTCATTCTTTGCAGGAGTGTCCGGACTCTTCACCTATCTGAGATGGCGATATAAGTGGATCCTGTCATTCTCGACTGTGCTTTCGACAGTCTTCATCATCCTGAACCTTGCCAAGCCGGAAATCCATGACCAGACACTCATGCCGGCACTTCAGAGCGGCTGGTTCATTCCGCATGTGACAGTATATATGTTTTCATATTCCTTGCTTGGATGTGCTTTTCTGATTGCTGTTGTGGGATTGTTCAAGAGAAGTTCATCAGCTGAGTCTATGTTGACTTCTGCAGATACCCTTATATATATAGGTACTGCATTCCTTACCTTCGGAATGCTTTCAGGCGCGATCTGGGCGAAACAGGCCTGGGGACACTTCTGGAACTGGGATCCGAAGGAGACATGGGCGCTGATAACCTGGCTTATATATCTTTTGTATATGCATTTGAGACTATACAGAAGGGGTAGTGCCAGATTGTTGTGTATTTTAATTATATTTGCTTTTGCCTGTCTGCAGATGTGCTGGTGGGGAATAAATTTCCTTCCTTCTGCGCAGGGCAGTTTACATGTATATTGATTCGCTTATGAAGAAATGTATTAAAAAGTGTGCAGTCGGGCTGCTGGTGGTGGCCGCTGCAATGGTTGTCGTTTACAGGGCAGTCAATCGTGTTCCACTTCCGGAACTTCCTCAGAATCTGCAGGTTTACGAGATCTTCTCTGATGGTGGATGTCTAAGCTGCCATTCGGCTGATCCAAAACTTCCGTTCTATGCAGAGCTTCCAGTGATGGGAGATGTTGTGAAGGCTGACGTGGATTCCGGCTATCGTGCCTTTGACATGACGAAGTTCATGGAGGATGTACTTAATGATTCTGATGACATCAATCCTGTGGATCTTGCCAAGGTGGAGAAGGTCGTGCTTGATGACAGAATGCCTATGCCTAAGTATTACCTTGTGCATTGGGGCAGCTCATTGACCGCTGCAAAACGTGCAATCGTGCTTGATTGGGTTGCTTCTGTCCGTGCTGAAATGTATGCTGATGGTCTTGCAGGTGACCGTGCAAATGAGCCGGTTCGTCCTATCGACCAGAAACTTGAGTATGACGAGGCGAAGGCTGCACTCGGATTTGCGCTTTTCCATGACACCAGACTTTCTGTAGACAACACAGTATCTTGCGCTTCCTGCCATGCTCTTGAGACTGCGGGTGTCGACAATCACCAGTATTCTCACGGTGTGAATGGCCAGCTGGGTGGTGTGAACGCCCCTACAGTATATAATGCAGTATATAATTTTGTTCAGTTCTGGGATGGTCGTGCTGCGACTCTGGCAGACCAGGCTGCTGGTCCGCCTCTCAATCCTGTTGAGATGGCTTCAGAGTCTTTTGACCAGATCATTGACAAACTGAAGGCAGACAAGAAGTTTGTACGCGAGTTCAATGCTGTTTACCCTGATGGTCTGACTGCTGCTAATCTCACAGATGCCATCGAGCAGTTTGAGCGTACTCTTGTGACTCCAAATTCGGCATTTGACAAGTGGCTCCTCGGTGACGATGCGGCACTCACTGCTGAAGAACTTGAAGGATATGAGCTTTTCAAGAAATATGATTGCGCGACCTGTCATGTGGGTCCTAACCTTGGTGGCCTTTCGTATGAGCTGATGGGACTTCGCCGTCACTATTTCGCTGAGCGTGGACTCGAACTCACACATGAGGACAACGGACGCTTCAAGGAGACACAGCTCGAAAGAGACCGTCATCGTTTCAAGGTGCCTGGACTCCGCAATGTTGAGCACACATGGCCATACTACCATGATGGCACACGTGAAACACTGGAGGAGGCCGTACGCGATATGGGACTGTATCAGAGTGGAGTAGAGCTCACAGCTGCTGAAACTGATAAGATTACAGCCTTCCTCAAGACTCTGACCGGCGAGTATAAGGGCGAGCTGGTGCGCAGTGACAATTCACGCGATGAGATTCATGGACATTAATATTGTGAAGACATCTTCCACAGTTTTATAGGAAAAGCGTGGCAGATCCGACCATTAAGGTGGGTATCTGCCACGCTTTCTCTATGTTTTCGTGGATGATGTTTACAGACCGCTTGCTCACATGACTATTTGCGCTTGAGTGCAACCACATTCTCGACGTGGTGAGTGTGTGGGAACATATCCACTGGGCGGACAGCAGTGATTTCGTAGTCCCTGCAGAGGATCTCGAGGTCACGTGCCTGTGATGCCGGGTTGCAGCTCACATATACCATGCGGTCAGGAGCGGCGTTCAGGATCACCTGAGCTACATCAGGGTGGATGCCGGCGCGAGGTGGGTCGAGGATGATCACGTCAGGACGGCCGTGCTCGGCAACGAAGTCGTCTGTGAGGATATCCTTCATGTCACCTGCGTAGAAGTCGCAGTTTGTGATGCCGTTGTTCACAGCGTTGACCTTTGCATCCTCAATTGCCTCTGGAACGTACTCGATACCAATTACCTTTGATGCCTGGCGGGATACGAACTGGGCGATTGTACCAGTACCTGTATAGAGGTCATAAACTACTTCTGAGCCTGTGAGGGCCGCATATTCGCGTGTCACGCTGTAGAGCTTGTATGCCTGCTCTGTGTTGGTCTGGTAGAATGACTTAGGTCCGATCTTGAACTTGAGTCCTTCCATATATTCGTAGATTGCCTCCTCGCCTTTGTAGAGAACGCAGTCCTGGTCTGAGATCGAGTCGTTTGCCTTGCCGTTGATCACATAGTAGAGTGATGTGATCTGAGGGAACTGAGCTGCAACTGCATCGAGAAGGGCAGTGCGCGCCTGTGCATCCTCATGGTAGAAACAGATGATGAGCATGACGTTGCCTGCCTCTGTTGTTCTGATGAACATGTTGCGGAGGAAGCCCACGTGGTCTCTGATGTTGAAGAATGTGAGACCGTGCTCGAGTGCATATTTCTTAACGAAGAGACGGATCTCGTTCGAAGGCTCGTTCTGGAGGTAACAATGCTCGATGTCAAGCACCTTGTCGAAGAAACGTCCCACGTGGAAGCCAAGACCGTATTTCTCCTGATCAGTCATGCCTTCAGGATCCTCGTTGTCAAAGATCCAGCGACGCTGTGAGAAGGTGAACTCCAGCTTGTTACGATAGTATGTAGTCTTGTCTGAAGGGACGATAGGGGAGATCTCAGGAACGTCGAGATGACCGATGCGCACGAGCTGGTCATAGACCTGCTGCTGCTTTGCCTGGAGCTGCATCTCATAAGGGAGCGGCTGCCATTTGCAACCACCGCAGATTCCGAAATGCTTGCAGAAAGGCTCAAGACGGTGCTCTGACGGCTTCACCATACGGAGGATGAATCCTTCCATATAGTTTTTCTTCTTCTTTGTGACCTTCACGTCAACAACGTCGCCAGGGACTGCGAACTGTACGAAAAGTACAGCGCCATCAACCTTAGCCAAAGCCTTGCCCTCAGCGGCAACTGCCTCAATCACAACGTTTTCCAGGATTATCTCCTGCTTTTTTCTTGCCATAGAAGTATTTTGTTTAGATGTCTCCAAAGGGTTGACCGGACTGTCCGGATCCTGAAGTCGACATATAGTAATCTAATAAAAATGACCCGTCGCGAAACGGGCCACAAAATTAGTGATTTCTTTATAATTAAGAAACTTATTATCTAGATTTATAAAGGACCTGTGAGATGTTGATCATGAAGTCACCCATCTTCTCGAGCTCGCTGACAAGATCAATGAAGTAAACGCTTGTCTGATAGTTCTTTCTGTTGTCCTCGAGGCTGTTGATTTCCTCTTCACGAAGGTCGTTTCTGAAGTTGTTGATTCGCTCTTCGGCATTGTACGCATTCGAGATTTCTTCGAGCTTACCCTGCTCGGCGAGTTTGAGGTTAGTGATCATTACTCTGTATGCATCGTCAACAACGTCAACCATTGAGTTGAGTTTCTTGATTGTCTCAGCATCAAATGACTTGTTGTGGCTGTTTCTGCGGTAGAGGATTCGGCTGATGCTTTCACCTGAGTCACCAAGTGATTCGAGCTCACCGATAATCTTGTACATTGCCTTGATTTTGAGCATTGTAGATTCACTTATCTCACCTGCTGATACAGCATTGAGGAATGTTGCGATTTCATATTCAATCCTATCTGAAATCTCCTCATATTTCACAAGTTTGCCTCTGAGCTGCTCGAACTTGCCGGAGTCGGTTTCATTGATTGCAGCGCGTGCATATCCAAGACCGTTTCTTGAGATCTCAGCGAAGTGGATGATTTCCTTGATTGCCTGTTCAGTTGCAAGCTCAGGTGTTGCCAGAGGACCTGCATTGATATATTTGAGTCTGAATGCAGCTTCTTCCTTGTTTACAGGTTCCTTGATGAGCTTTGTTACAATCTTGGCAATCTGTGGAGTGAACCATACGAGAATCAGGGTGTTGATGGTGTTGAAGAGTGTATGGAGCATTGAAAGACCGTAAAGTGCTGCTGTTCCGGCAGATCCGTTCGGCTCATCAAGTGGAACCGCAAAGCCTGCAGCTGCAGGGTTAGGGTAGCCGAGGGCTTCGATGATTCTTCCTACAAGGCCGAGGAACGGTCTGAAGAGAATCAATGCCCAGATTACACCGAATACGTTGAATATGGTGTGGGAGAGGGCAGCGCGCTTAGCTGACGGATTACCAACAGAGGCTGCGATATTTGCAGTGATTGTGGTTCCGATGTTCTCACCAAGTACCATTGCGCAAGCCATGTTGAATGGAATCCAGCCCATGCTGAGCATGATGAGGGTGATGGCCATTGTTGCTGATGACGACTGAAGGATGAGGGTGAGTACAGTACCGATTCCAAGGAAGATGAGCACTGAACTGAAACCGTATCCGGACCATTGTTTTACGAACTCAAGTACCTCAGGAGTCTGTCTGAGATCCGGAACTGAATCCTTCATGAATGAAAGGCCGAGGAACAGGAGAGAGAAGCCCACAACGAGTTCGCCGAGGTTCTTGTTCTTGTCTTTCTTTGAGTTGGAAAGAAGGAATCCGAGAAGCATGAGCGGCACTGCAAGGATTGAGATATCAGCCTTGAAGCCAAGGAGAGAGACCATCCAGGCTGTGATTGTGGTACCGATGTTTGCTCCCATGATCACACCGATTGCCTGAACAAGAGTCAGGAGTCCGGCATTTACGAAGCTCACTACCATCACGGTTGTGGCAGAAGATGATTGGATCAGGGCGGTTACACCGACTCCGGTCATTACGCGCTTGAATGGATTTGAAGTCATTGATGAGAGAAAGCCTCTGAGTCTGTCTCCTGCAGCTTTCTGGAGTCCTGAGCTCATGAGGTTCATTCCGTAGAGGAACATACCGAGAGCTCCAAGAAGTGTGAAAATCTGTAACATAATTTTGAAAATTCGTTAGTTCTTTTTTAGCTACTGCAAAATTATACTTACAGAAAACAATGACATCAACTTAAACGTTAATAATTTGTTATTTAAATGTTACAATATTGTGAAGAGAATTATTAACAAAATATCCATATATTCGTCTATAATTGTGAGCGCTTGAAAAATCTATTAAAATTGAATTGTTATGAAAAGGTTTATATTTGCTTTAATGATGTTGGCTGCAACTATCAGCTGTGCGGCCGAAAGTAAGACAGTGAATTCAGTCATTTCTATTGTCAGTGAGTACAGCTCTGATCCTGATATTGATGTGATTTCTATTGGAAAATTGGGAATCGACATAGTAACGGTTCTGGGAAAGCTGTCAGTGGAGACTAAAGAAGAAAAGGATGTTGTGGCTTTGCTCAGCGGGTTCAATAAGATACTTGTGGCTGATTATGAAGATGCGGAAATGACTAAACGTCAAGAGATTAACTCTAAATTGACTAAGGTCCTTGAAGGAGCAGAGAAGATTATCGAAGTAAAGGATGAGGAAGATACCGTGCTGGTCTATGGAACTTCAGTCAATGATGGAGAGAAACTTGAAGACATCATTATATATATTCCCGAAGATTGTGCATTGATATGCTTTGTGGGAAGCATCGATTTTGATAAACTGACAGATCTGGTAAAAGCGACTGATGAATCAATTTAAAGAAATATGGTTACCCTTGGCTGACAGGTTCTACCGTGTGGCTTATTATCTGCTTGAGTCACAGGAAGATGCCGAGGATGCTGTCCAGGAGTTGTATATCAAGCTCTTAAGGTCGCCTGGTTCGGCTAAGCTTATCCGTGATCCTTTGGCCTACGGAATCACACTTTTGAGGAATATCTGCATTGATACAATACGGCGTCGTGAAAAGAGGAAATCAGAGGCTCTGGAGGAATATATGATGGTGGACAGTCGGGGACCGGACAAAAGGCTCGCGGAGAAGGATTATCTGAACCGGCTTATATCTGAGATCGATAAACTGCCAAAGAAACAGGCAGAAGTGCTGAAAATGAGAGCTTTGGAAGGACTTGAATATGAAAAGATATCAAGACGGACAGGCCTTTCTCAAGTAAATATCAGGGTTTTGATAAGTATTGCAAGGAAAACACTCAAAAAGAATCTTGGACTATGAAATCAGTAAAGGAAATAGAAAAACTCCCGTTGGAAGACATCATTGAGGTTGCTTCGGATGAGAGCATAAAGGTTCCGGAAGGACTTTATGACAGACTTGCTCAAGATGTTGATAGGGAAGTCTCAGGCAACAGGTGGTTTAAGATAGCTGGGGCAGCTGCAATTGTGATTCTGGTTGTGGGACTCGGTCTGTTGAAGTTTGAGAATGAGCCGAAAGACACCTTCAGCGATCCGTATCTTGCTTATGCTGAGCTGGAAAGGGCTCTTGCCATGGTATCAGATGGCATTCAGAAGGGGATGGATAAAACAGTGGAAATTTTAAAGTAAATGATTGATATGAAGCGTTTTATAATAATGACTTTGATGCTTCTGGTTGTAACGGTTGCATCTGCGCAGGAAGGAAAGAAAATCTATAATGAATATTCTGGAAATAAAGGCGTTTCAGCCGTGTACATATCGCCGGCTATGTTCAGAATGATAGGAAATCTGCCGGATCTTCAGGTGGAGACAGCTAATGGTGATTCTATGAATCTGGCCCCTTTGATCAAGACTTTCCAGGGTTTTTATATGCTTGATGTGAGTGATCCGCATTTGGTTACCGACCTACTGAAAGATATTGAGAATATGATTGTGAATGGTAGGTATGAACTGTTGATGGAAGTCAAGGATGAGGTAGACGCAATCAATATATATACAGTCGGAGATGATAAGATCATTGAGAGTTTCACATTTGTTGCAACTGACGGAGATTCAGTGCAATTTATATGTATAGACGGTTCAATGGATCGTTCCGAGGTAGAAAAATTGTTCGTCATTGCCGTACAGTGATTATTTGTAGAATAAAATTGGATATATCGCATATTTCTGTGATACCTGTGACCAAAAACAATATAAATAGGGCACAGGTCCATCATATCGGATTTAGAATGTCCAATTTTTCTTTTAATATATGCAAGTTAACATAATATAAATTGTGTAATTATATTTTCCTTATAGGGTAGTCCTGAAAAAGGTAAACGCTCGCACAAAGGGTTCAACCCATATATCCCAGTTCTAAAAAAGCCCGGCAACGCCAGGCTTTTAACTCATATGAATTTATTCTTCATTGTACTACTGCACTTTCCAGAATCTCAATATGCTATCATTAAGATCTGTTGTCGTAAGGTCACCGGTATGATCATCAATGACTAATTTCTTTCCTGTAGCTTCAACTGTCATTTTATCAGAATTGAATGTGGCAGTTTGAAAATAATAATAAAACCAGACTCTATTAGGGCGATATACATCAACCACAAACAATTCATTGTCGTAGAATTTAACTTTACCGTCCTTATATGAATACTTTCCTTCTCTTAGATAATCTGTATAGTTTAGATTATCATCTGCTTCATATATTTTCACATTTGTTTCTGAAGTGAATTCTATAATCCCTTTTGTATCATTCCATATCATTTGCCATTTTGTGCCTTCCAAGGAGTCAGTCATATTCATTTCATCCTTAGAACACGATACAGACATTGTAACAAATAATGCTGTACATATAAATTGAAATACGCTTTTCATTATAAAATCTGATAGATGGTTAATTGACTTACCCGCTTGGGCTTACAAGGCAAATTGCGATTTTTCTGTTACAAATTTACATAATTCTGAGCTGAAATCCTACACTTAGGCACAAAAAGTCCGAGATTACCGGACATCGTTCTTCAAATGACGCAGGTGATACACATATCTATACATTTCAGTCTTCATTAATCATTCGACTAAGGAAGCCATCAACACTCTCCCCTTCCTCCATTCTATGAACCGCTGCCATGACTCCCGGACGTAATCACGACATCATTTGTAAGGGCTATTACGCTATATTTAAAACAAACAATTCATGGACAATACCTCCGACCACCGACCGTCATCCACGGGCCCCTACCGGGGATCCTATAACCTACTGAGAACGAAATTCCGCCCCTGTGCCGAAGCCACGAGCGGAACGAAGAAGACTCGAATCACTGATCAGTCCAGCTCCTCGACCAGATGATGAGCAATTATATGGTTGTTTCCTAAATATCTGACAAGATAGACAGTCTGACCGTCTTGTTCATGAACACTATAAAACACATACCATGTAGTGTGCTTGTTCTTTGCAAACGAAGAATAAAACAGACCATTACCATATCGCCTGAAATAAGACGGAGCATCCTTCTTCACCTTCAGAGGTAAATTTGTCTGAATATCTCTGAATAATTGTTCCGAATAATCTATCGCTACATCCTTGAATCCCAGATATCCTTTCTGATACAGGACCTCTGCCAACTCAAGAAACTGATCTACAACCTCGGGAAGAAACAAAACTTTTGTCATGCTATATTGTGGCCCTCCTTGCGCTCAAACATCTCATTCAACCCCTCACGCACACGAGCAAGGACCTCGTCCACTGTAATTGCACGACTCAAATCTTCGTCCGCAGCATTATTTTGTGCTACAAGGACAAATGTCTCATTTCTACCTCTCTGGATTACCACCTTTTCATTCTTGGCAATATCCAGGTACTTCTTCATATTGTTGCGTAATTCCGCAGAACTGATAATAACCATAAAGCACGTTAATTTATGTACATTATAATGTACAAATATAGTGCATTAAAGATAAACCGCAAATCTTTTCCTAATAATATCAAAAATCCGATAGCTCCCGCCCAACGTAAGCAATCCCCACCATCACCGTAATCCCCGGCCCGACCGGGGATCTCCCAAAGCAAAACCCCATGCTGCCATCAGACAACATGGGGCCTTCCTCTTATCATCCAGCAAGCGGTCAAGCCCGCCTGCCCTATAATTTATACAGATTACTCTGCGGTTTCTTCCGTCGGATTGCCATCGGCATCATAGGTCACAGAACCTTCTTCTTTAGTTACTCCTGAGCTAGCTTTATATAGAAACTTATTTACTGTGGTGCTTATTATATAGCCGTTACCACACTGTATTCCAGGCGTATGAGGTGTATCTCCACTATAAGGGTCGTATATAATTACTGCTCCGATCCAATCTGCCAGACTGCCCGTACCGCCATCCTTACTATCTCCTCGATAAGCATTGATTGTAGAATTTTCAATGACTATATCAGGAACTGTGCTCGCACCGATGGCGGGGCAAAACTCTCCACCATACAATACACCTCCTTGGTTGCTTCCCAGGGCTGTAACAGTCGCATTTTTTATCGTGATCGTTCCGCAAGAAGTGATAGCACCAATTCCCGGATTGCTACTCATATAGCCACTTGAATATGCGTTTACCGTTATGTTTTCGATATAAATGTTTCCACAAGTCACATTTTCATAACTAAAATCATATCCAGTGCCACCTATTCCGGCACCATCCATACCGGCTCGTGCAGTCAATATATTATCTCTGCTATCCGACTTGATAATGACTGTGCTGCCGGACTTTACATAAATACCTGCTCCACTATTGGAAGTGAGGTTATTCGTGCCTGTTATCCAAACAGTAGTCTCACTATTGTCGGCAACAATATCAATAGCATTCACTATATTTTCATTGTCCCACTCTTTACCAACAGTAATGCTTACATTATTCAGAATAATCGTCGGATTTCCGCTTTCTACCTTGATACCGTAGCTGCCTGTGCCGGTGAAGGTGTAATATGCATCGTCGTTGATGACATAGGTTGCAGCAAGGGTTGAGAGGTCAACATCTACTTTTTTACCTGCGTACAGCGCATAACTCTTGCC
>JAZKYT010000093.1:0-3118 GCA_045612265.1 Candidatus Cryptobacteroides sp. | reverse complement strand
GTCGCAAGAGAAAGTTCCTCCGACCACTTGCTGTACAGTTCCTTATCCTCATCCGAGAGGTTTGCTCCTCCGCGGACAAAGCTCTTGTAGTTATCCTCAAGAAGCTTGAGCTGATCCTTATCCAGACCGAGCTCGTCCTTCTTCTCGTAAACGGCCTTAACCTTCTGGAAGAGGTCGTTGTTCAGAGACACATACATCGAATACTCGGTGAGCATCGGTGACACCTGCTCTGCGATGGCCTGCATCTCATCATTCGTATTGGCCTCCATGAGGTTATAGAAGATACCTGCCACCCTGTCAAGTGTCTGACCTGCATACTCCATTGCCTCAATGGTGTTCTCAAATGTAGGCTCATCCTGATCAGCCACGATGGCGTCAATCTCAGCCTTAGCCTCTGCTATACCTGCCTCAAATGCCGGAAGATAATGTTCGTTCGTAATCTTGTCGAACTCAGGAGCGCCGAACGGAGCGGCAGACTCCGTCAAAAGCGGATTCTTCATGTTACAACTGCTGATAAGTGCAAGCGCTGCGCCTGCAACAAGTAGTTTTTTTGTCATAGTATAGATATTAATTAAGATTTTCCATATCAACCTGCAAATTTAACGAAACATTCCGAATTTTTGATATGGAATATATACGAGAATCCGTCATCTTATATTTAATATCGAAACAGCTGTACTCATCTGACTTGAATCTGTTCTTATGGAACCCGGTCACACAGTCCGGAACAAAACCTTCAGAGATCAGGTCAGTAACCTCGGCAGATTTGATTCCGGACTTGATCAGCTGCTCCAGAATCGCATAATTCCTTGTCAACATGGCCATCACCTTTCTTCTGTTCGCCCTGCTGAACTTGGCCATCTTGTTATTATGACGGTTCTTGCAATCCTCACAGCAGAATTTCTTGTCCGCCCTGCCATACTTTATCTTGTCACCACATTCAAGGCAGACAGGCATTCTCTTTTCTTTTCTCACGTATTTCATAAAGCACAGATTATAAATTCGAACAAATCCCGGTGCACAAAGTTGAAAATGCCGTTTTCACCATGCAATAGCCGGATGAAGGTTTTTCTCTTTTTTAGTCAAAGTATTTCTGTTTTTTATGATGAGCGGACAGTAAAAAAAATATTTGCATGACATAAATAAATTTTAGTGTGAATAAAATAATTTTTAGCATGCATCATTATTGGTCAATCTGAATAAAAAAAAGAAAAACATGCAGTCAGTAGCGCTCAGAGCAGCTTTTTGAAAGATATTTTTAATTTACTTTGCCCTCAACCTACAAAGCGCGCATAAGATGTGGGGAAGAAAGTTTAACCATATAAATGAGAGAAAATCTTATGGAGTACATCAACAGAATCGAGCTGCTTGGCAAGGTCGGAACCGTGCGTACAAACGTGGTGAACGGCACCAAAGTAGCAAATTTTTCACTCGTCACAGACTTCCTCTACAAGACAAGGGACGGCAACCCTGTTTCAGAAGCGACATGGCTCAATGTGGTCGCTTGGGAAGGACGTGATATCCTGGACATGGACCATATTGCAAAAGGTGCGGTCGTACATGTACAAGGAAGGATCCGAAGCACCAGATTCGAAGGCTCGGACGGCACGGAAAAGCATGCTTATGAAGTGTTGGCCAACAAGCTTCGTGTGACTGAAAAAGCCTCAGAATCACAACAATAGGATAAAAAAAGAATGACTGACGATGGGCGTGAGCACTCCTTGCGGATGTCACGCCCTAAACATATTGTTAAATAATTATTACAAACTGATTTTAGTCCCTTGTAATGGTTGGAAATCATTACTTTTTGAATACCTTTGCACATTGGAAACGAAAGTAATAATTAATACGATATGAATAACAAATTCAACGACGGCAGATGGAGCCGTAGAATTGATGTTGCTGATTTCGTTTATAACAACATCACACCTTACGAAGGAGACGCATCATTCCTTCAGGGACCTACAGAGCGCACGAAGAAGCTCTGGGAGAAGTGCTGCGAGGCTCTTGCAGAGGAAAGAGCTAATGGCGGTGTACGCGCAATCGACGCGAAGGTAATCTCAACCATCACATCACATGCTGCTGGTTACATCGACAGAGAGAACGAGCTCATCGTTGGTCTTCAGACAGACGAGCTCCTCAAGAGAGCGATCAAGCCTTTCGGTGGACTTCAGGTAGTAAAGAAGGCTTGCCAGGAAAACGGCATTGAGCTTGACCCTAAGGTTGTAGAGATCTTCACACACTATAGAAAGACACACAACGACGGTGTATTCGATGTATATACCGAGGAAATCCGTAAGTACCGTTCACTCGGCTTCCTTACAGGTCTTCCTGATAACTATGCACGTGGCCGTATCATCGGTGACTACAGAAGACTTGCACTCTATGGTATCGACAGACTCATCGAGGCTAAGAAGGAGGATTTGAGAGGTCTTACAGGCACAATGACCCGCTCACGCATCACTCTCCGCGAGGAGGTTGCAGAGCAGATCAAGGCTCTCCAGGAGATCAAGGTAATGGGTTCATACTATGGACTCGACCTCAGCAGACCGGCAACTAACGCACAGGAGGCTGTTCAGTGGCTTTACATGGCTTACCTCGCTGCTGTCAAGGAGCAGGACGGAGCTGCGATGTCACTTGGTAATGTTTCATCATTCCTCGATATCTTCATCCAGTACGATCTCGACCACAATATCATCGACGAGACATTTGCTCAGGAGCTCATCGACCAGTTCGTAATGAAGCTCAGAATGGTTCGTCACCTCAGAATGAACGCATACAACGAGCTCTTCGCTGGTGACCCTACTTGGATCACTGAGGCGATCGGAGGCCGTTTCACAGGCGGTAAGAGCAAGGTAACAAAGACTTCATTCCGTTTCCTCCAGACTCTTTACAACCTCGGACCGGCACCAGAGCCTAACATGACAGTTCTCTGGCACCCAGAGCTTCCTGCAGGTTTCAAGGAGTTCTGCGCTAAGGTTTCTATCGACACAAGCTCAGTACAGTACGAGAACGACTCACTCATGCGTAAGGTGAGAGGTTGCGATGACTATGGTATCGCTTGCTGCGTATCATACCAGGCAATCGGTAAGGCGATCCAGTTCTTCGGAGCTCGCGC
>JAZKYT010000092.1:0-10434 GCA_045612265.1 Candidatus Cryptobacteroides sp. | reverse complement strand
GGTACTTCACTCAAGTTCCAGAGAAAGGTAGCTCAGGCAGTGAAGAGAGCAAGACACCTTGCACTTCTTCCATACGTAACAGACCTTTTGAAATAATAGGAGGACAGCAATATGGAGATTATTCTTAAGAAAGATGTGGCTAACCTTGGCCACGCAGACGAGATCGTCAATGTAAAGACAGGATACGCTGTCAACTACCTTATCCCACAGGGCTACGCTATCATGGCTACACCTTCTGCAAAGAAGGTACTTGCTGAGAATCTTCGCCAGAGAGCTCACAAGATCGCTAAGTTCGTTGCTGATGCAGAGGCTCTCGCAGCTAAGCTTGCTGAGACTACTGTAACAGTTGCAGCTAAGGTAAGCGAGTCAGGCAAGATCTACGGTTCAGTTACTACAGCTCAGCTCGCTGAGGCTCTCGTAGCAGCTGGTGTAGAGGTTGACAAGAAGGACATCACAGTAGCTGAGGCTGCTAAGGAGCTTGGTGTATACGAGGCAACTGTAAAGTGCTACAAGGACATCAAGGGTACCTTCAAGTATGAGATTGTAGCTGAGTAATTTCAGCCCACAATAAAAAATGATCCGGATCATCGAAAGATGGTCCGGATTTTTGTTATCAGCTAGAGCTGCTGATAATATACAATAATGCCCCAGTCAGAGACCAGGGCACTTTTCTTACTTCATTTTATTGATTGTATCAGTCTTGACCTTGAAGAAATTATTGGAACCTGTATCCATCAAACGATAGAAGCTGCAGTTACCCCAAGAAGCAGGCTGATCATATATACTCATATCCTCACCTGTATCATTTGACACATAAGGACTGATCTTCTGCTGCCATGCCTTGATTCGTGGCACACTTGCATCCATATGGAAAAGAGCATTTGCAGGATCAACCAACTCCTGGAGCGCATTCTTATACATCTGCTTGAATTCATCAAACCTCATCAAACGCTCCATAAGAAGTCCTGAATTTCCCCAATCATACGGATTCTGTCTGCCGGAATCACTCACTATGCTACTTGTTCCCAACGTGTTATCATAATCATAAGGTATCAGAAAGACCTTGTAATCGTACTGATCCGTAGTATTGAAATAAAGATAGAAGTTATTACCATTACCCCAATGGTCATCCCACATACCTACAGCGACATTCACAGCATAAGTCTTAAGCAGGAACTCAACATCACACACTTCCTTTATCCATTTATAGAAACTTTCTTCACCCTTACCATTGAGTTTCTGCATAAAGTCTCCGAGCTGAATCTTAGCAGTTTCAAAATCTTCTTCATCTCCCTTGAACTCGTAAGTATAATTGATACCATTATCCTGATCCCAGTTCATCTTCCATGCAGGAATCGAGTTACCGCCATCAGTCTTCAAATCAGCTGGACCACCTTCACCATAAACACATTTCCAGAGGAAGCCGTCCTTCTTCTCAAACATTCCATTCACTCGTTTGCTCACAAACTTATCATCCACCGGCTCGATCATATCATAGACTCCAAGATAGGCAGGTGTCTCATCATCAATCTGCAACCACACTCTCGCGTATGTGCTGAATGCACTGGTCCAGATTCCATAACGTCTGAAAAGATCGTAGCAATACAATTCACGGACATAGCATGGATCATCCTTGAACCATTTAAGATTTATCTTGCGGATTCCCTTGAGTTCATGTTCATCATCCTTATTAAACTTGCGGAAATTAATTCCGAAGTGACAGTGATGCCAGTCAGGATTGACTGAATTATGAGTCTGACCATTGCCACCTTCAGGACGACGACGTGAAGTATTACCTCTCAAACGAATTCCACCATCATCAATAAATGTAACCTCGGCACCCTTCTTATACGTAAAATCAGCATGAAAATAGTCTACATTATGATTAAATTCATCATAACGCTTGAGCAATTTATTCCATTCATCAGTGGTCATGTGAATAGTGATCTCCGGGATCACACTCTCATCCCAAATATATGATATACCCTCGTGACCAAGTGTTGCTGTTGTAAACGGAATTATTCCACCGAGAACATCCTCACTCTTCTCGATTGTAACCTCAGGCATAACGAGAATAGAAGAACGCTCAACCTTATTCTCCTTTGCTGTTTCGAAGACATATTCCCTACCCTCAGTATCCTTTACAACCACCTTGAATCCTGCCTCAAAGTCTGTTGGAGGTACAGTCAGAATAAACTCTGTAGCCACCTCAGGACTCAACTGTACGCCGTCACCACAATCAAGTACAACATTCTGAAGAGCCGACTCTCCCATCACTACAGAAGGCACTGCACCTGCATAGGCAGTAACAATCGCAGGACCTGACAACTTCTCGTTCTTATTACCAGAAATTGTAACTGAAGCTACATTGATATCACCCTTTGCCTGGAACATGATTGTTCCACAAATATTCTTGAATGCAAGATTTGTATTGGTGGAAACTGCAACCATTGGGAAAGAACCTGAAGCGAATGACTCATAAGCATAGTCCTGCTCATTATGCAGAACTACATTGCCCAAGATATATGAATCAGAGCCAGAAGCAACGCATGTAAACGCAGAACTGTAAGGATAAAATGCAACTACATGATTCAGATCCTCATCCTTGGAATTATGTGAAGACTGGACGTACTCCAACGCACATGAGTTAGAACCCGCAGTCTCAAGCACAACCTTATAACGGTCATTGACTGTAGATTTGTTAAAGATAACAACCTCGTCATCTGAATTCCAATAAATAGAATTATCCTGGCTCAAGGAGGTTTTGGTTGAAACCTTCTCAATCGATGCACTGAAAGTTCCCGATTCCGGGAAATCTATTTCCTGCTGACATGCGAACAATGACATGCAGGTAAAGATTGACAATATAAACTTTTTCATGTTCAAGAAATAATATCCAAGCAAATATAGTTGAATTATATTAAAAAAGCAGGTCACCTATTGATGACCTGCTTTTTGTGACCCCGCCAGGATTCAAACCTGGAACCTTTTGATCCGTAGTCAAATGCTCTATTCAGTTGAGCTACGAGGCCGTTATGCAGCTAAGCTGCTATTTCTTTATGCTTCCTTAACGGTAGCAACCTTCTTCTCTTTGATACGAGCCTTCTTACCTGAGAGTTCGCGGAGATAGAAGATACGTGCGCGACGAACTTTACCTACCTTGTTGAGCTCGATTGACTCGATGAATGGTGACTCGAATGGGAAGATTCTCTCAACTCCAACACCTGAAGCAACCTTGCGGATTGTGAAAGTTCTTGTTGCTGCTGATGCACCGCGGAGCTGAATCACTGTACCTCTGAACTTCTGAAGTCTCTCCTTATCACCCTCCTTGATTCTGTATGTAACGGTGATTGTGTCACCGGCCTTGAATTTTGGGTAGCTTGCTACTTTCTCGTTTGCGAAAGCCTGCTCTACTAAATTAATAAGATTCATTTCTTTGTCAAATTAAAATTTTTGGCAACATTGTGTTTCTTTTCACCCAGCACAAGAGGTTGCTTTGATTTTGGGATTGCAAAGGTAGGAATAAAATTTAAAACTCCAAACTTTTTTATAAAATTTTAGAACAAATCTTTCAATTTGTCGAAAAAGCTCTTGTCTTCCTTGCTTGGATTAGGCTTGAATGACTCTTTTGTACGGAGTGACTCTACGATTTCCTTCTCATCCTTATTCAATTTCTTAGGAATCCAGACAGCGATCTTCACATACAAGTCACCTACTCCACCATATCCATTCACTGTAGGAAGACCTTTGCCTCTAAGTCTCACAACTGTTCCGGACTGGGTACCTGGCTCCACCTTCACCTTAGTTGTGCCATCAATGCATGGAACATCAACCTCTGCACCCAGGATTGCATCTGTGATTGAAACCACCTTTGTATAGAAGAGGTTGTTGCCCTCTCTCTTGAGATCCTTGTGCTCCTGCTCCTCGATAACGACGAGAAGGTCTCCATTGATACCATTGTTCTTAGCCGCATGGCCCTCACCCTGGATAGTAAGCTGCATTCCAGCCTCAACACCTGCAGGAATCTTTACCTTGATTGTCTCGCGCTGACGTACAAGACCGGTACCATTACAAGTGCGGCAAGGGTTGCTGATGATCTTACCCTCACCACCACACTGCTGACAAGTCGAATATGTAACAGTCTGACCAAGGAACGAATTCACCACACGCTGCACCTGACCTGTTCCATTACATGCCGGACATGTCTTGATATCCGAACTGTTCTTAGCTCCACGTCCACCGCAGTCAGGACATGGCACACTCTTCTCGATGCTGATCTCCTTCTCGACGCCACGGGCAATCTCCTCAAGAGTAAGCTTCACACGAACGCGTATATCACGTCCTCTGTGCACTCTCTGCTGGCGCTGACCACCGCCAAAGCCGCCTCCGAAGCCACCGAAACCGCCTCCGAAGCCGCTGAATCCACCGAAACCACCACCAAAGAGATCGTTAAGGATATCATTCAGATTTCCGAAGCCACCGCTGAAGTCAGGACCTGCACCCTCGACACCGGCATGACCGAACTGATCGTAACGAGCCTTCTTGTCGGCATCACTGAGCACAGAATAAGCCTCAGCTGCCTCCTTGAACTTCTCCTCAGCTTCCTTATTGCCAGGATTCTTGTCCGGATGATACTTGACAGCAAGCTTCCTATAAGCCTTCTTTATTTCCTCTGCCGTTGCGCCTTTCTGGACGCCCAGCACCTCATAGTAATCTCTTTTTGCCATATTAAATACCTACTACGACCTTCGCAAAGCGAATGACCTTTCCGTTGAGTGTATATCCTGTCTGCACAACATCGAACACCTTGCCCTTCTTATCTTCCTCCGGCACCGGGAACTGAGCCACAGCCTCATGAAGATCTGTGTCAAACTCCTTTCCTGCAGCATCAATAACCGCAAGTCCCTTGCTCTGAAGATATGCAAGAAGCTTATGATATATAAGTTCAGTACCCTCCTTTGCAGCCTCACTGTCAGACGAATCCTTAAGAACGGCCATTGCCCTCTCGCAGTCATCAAGCACAGGGAGCAAGCCCTTGATCGTATCCATTGAAGCCACGCTCACAAGCTCAAGCTTCTCCTGAGAAGTGCGTCTGCGGAAATTATCGAACTCCGCCATAAGTCTTATATAATCGTCCTTATCCTTAGCGACCTGATTCTCAAGTTCCGCCACCTTCTTCTCCAACTCAGCAATCTTTTCCTTCTTCGGATCCTTCTTCAGGAAGCTTTTCTTCTCCTTCTTTTCCTCCTGCGGTGCAGTCTCCTCCACCACAACCTCCTCCTGCGGAGTCTCCTGAATCATTTCCTCCTGGACTGTCTGCTCCATGTCCTTCTGTGTATTTTCTGACATATTTCTTAATCTCCTTATAACTTATCTTACCAAACAGCAATGCAACGATTGCTGCAATGCATAACATTATCAACATATTTCAATCAGCTCCGCTTTTTTGCAAAACCGACGAACCAAGTAACAAATAATCTGCCACCTGAAAATTTCTGCCATTCTGTCAGTCACATCTCAGGACCATGACAGAACACCTTACAATCCGTCAGTAAGTTCAAGCCAGCGCATCTCCTTCTCGTCAGTCTCCTCCATAATGGCACCGATGCGCTCCGAAGCTGCCTGAAGCTGATCGAACGGAAGATTACCAGCACTTAGAGCAGTCTCCAGCTCTGCCTTCTCAGCTGCCAAGGACTCAAGATCCTTCTCAATCTGCTCCAATTCCTTCTGTTCCTTGTAGGTCAGCTTCTTTTTCTTTGCCGGCGCCTCCACCTGAGTCTGAGCGGCCGCCCTTGCAGCCTTCTCCTTCTCAGCCTTCTCCTTAGCCCTCTCAATCGAGCGCTGCTCAGCCTCATACTCCTTTATATATTCGCGATACTCGCTGTAGCTTCCCACAAAATCCTTCACCACGCCATCGCCGCAGAATATAAAGAGATGATCCACCAGCTTGTCAAGGAAATGACGGTCATGCGACACAATGATCAGCGAACCTCCGAACTCCTTAAGATACTCCTCGAGAATATTGAGAGTCACGATATCCAGATCATTGGTCGGCTCGTCAAGAATCAGAAGATTCGGCTGCTGCATAAGGATTGTCAGCAAATACAGCCTGCGTCGCTCTCCACCGCTGAGCTTCTCCACCTTATTATTAAGCATCTCATGCGGGAAGAGGAAGCGGTTCAAAAGCCAGGTGTCATTGACAATATCCAGAACCGTCTCGTCCGGATTGAAATTCATACCGCTCTGATGGTAGTAACCTATCTTCAGCGACTCTCCCCTTTCGATCACACCTGTCAGGCGGCCACCCATATCAGCTCCTGTCAATATATTAAGGAATGTAGACTTACCGGCACCATTTCGACCTACGATTCCCACCTTCTCATATCGCTGGAAATTGTACGTAAAGCTGTCGAGATAGCAGGCATCGTCATAGAAGAAACTCAGATCCTTGCAATTGATGATCTTCGTGCCAAGGCGAGTCGCCCCCTTGACAGGATCCATATTCACCTGCCTCTGGGTATAGACCTGCGAAGCACGGTCCTTCAGGTCATAGAAGGCATTCACACGATAGCGGGCCTTTCCCGTGCGGGCGCAAGGAGTACTGCGGATCCACTCAAGCTCACGACGCAGAATATTACGAACCTTGTCGGTCTCCGCATTATAGTTCGCGATTCGTTCCTCCCGCTTCTCAAGAAAATTCTGATAGTTACCTTTATATATATAGACGGCACCGTGGTCCATCTCCATCACGATATTGCAGACGCGGTCCAGAAAGTAACGGTCGTGAGTCACCATCAGAAGCGTGCAGCGCGAACGGCTGAGGTAGCCTTCCAAGAACTCGATCGCATCGATATCAAGATGGTTAGTGGGCTCGTCCATGATCAGAAACTCAGCCTCCGAAGCCAGCATCTGCGCAAGCGCCACCCTCTTCACCTCACCACCGGACAGTTCCTTCATCTTCTGCTCGGGGTCAGGGAGATTGAAATTGGTCAGAAACTTCACCACACGATGCTCATACTCCCAAAGATGCTCCTGGTCGAGCCCAGCTGTGAACTCGGTGCTGGAACTCATGATCTGGTCGAAGATGGTCTTCTCGGGATCGAAAGGATAGTCCTGCTCAAGAAAAGCAATCTTGATATCCTTCAGAAACATGATCTTTCCGCCCGAATCCGACTTATCCTTACCCGCCAGAATCTTCATCAGCGAAGTCTTGCCAGTACCATTAGGCGCAATGAGAGCGATCTTGTCACCCTCATTGATATTGAACCCGATGTTCTCAAACAGAACCTTCGGACCATAACTCTTCGAAATATTCTCAATCTGCAGATAACTGGCCATACCCTGAAAATTTGAGGCGCAAAAATACAAATAATATAAGACATAAGAAAGGACTGCCGAAGCAGCCCTAATGAATGAAGTTATAAACTCTCAATCTCCTTGATTGTAAGTCCAGTGGCTTTGACAATTGTCTCGAAATCAATCGACATCGAGAGCATATTCTTGGCAATCTGATGTGACATGAACTTTTCACCTTCCTCACGTCCCTCATTACGCCCCTCTGCGCGTGCAGCTGCGATCTCACCATTGTATCGTCTTTCGTCAAACATATCCTTGTCGTATTGAATTCGTTTCACTTCATCGAAGCGAGGAATGTCACAAGCATTGAACAATCTGGTGAAAATCTCATCCTGAAGTTCCTGTGGCTGATTTGCAAGACGCCATCCATTCTTGATAATGTAAAGCATCTTTTCCAGATCATTCTCACACTCATGCAGCTGCTTTGCAAACCTCCTCAACTCTGCGAAGATAATGAAAATTGTATCGTCCTGCAACTCATTGGTCAGTTTCTCCCTGAAACTATATTCCGAAACAAAACGATTCCTCCAAAGTTCAGGATCCTTGTGTTTTACCATAAACTCCTTGTTGTTCTCCTGCTGACCCTGATGCTCAGTCGGGGCATACTCTAACTGCTTGATCTGTTTTCCCTCAGGCAACAACATATTGATGACCGACATCACAACGTCTTTGTTGTTCCTATCACCAAACACAGCCTTAAATCCACTGTTGGTCAACAGATTCACATACCTCTGCACAACTTCTGTCTTATTCTTTTCCATAATACATATATATATTGCCCGCAAAGGTCATGAGAACTATCCGTGTAACGAAAAAGTACACGGATAAAAAGAAAAATCGACCACCCAGACATGCTGAAGGCCGATTCTGTATCGGAAATTTATTTTGAAATCTATAGGTTTGAGGATAAATTTCCAGGAAATGACAACAAGGTTTGGGAGCCTTAGTATGGGGCACCACCTAGCGAACAATTCACCTCCATAAATCATATATCAATACTTGGTCCGCTCGGTGGCAAGGATTTTCGTCCACCTAGCGAACGAGCCACCTCTCCAGCGCATATATCAGCACTTCGTTCGCTCGGTGATTTGCAGTTCAACATCCAGAGTTTATATGTTACTCATTATGTATACGTAAAACTTTTTCATAACGTTTGAATATCTATATGAATTTGCGCTACATCGCCTTTGGCTCCTCGCAATGACGTTAAGGACAAAGGTCTGAAAAACTATCCGTGTAACGAAAAAGTACTCGGATAAAGAGAAAGGGCTGCCGAAGCAGCCCTAATGAATGAAGTTAGAAAACGTAACTCACGTTAGGTTGTATATCGTTTCCTTTAGGAATTAGAATGCGAAGATTGGACGAGCACCATTACACTGACCAGTGTGTGTAAAAAATTGTACACTAGTATAAGCTGCTGCACTTCCGTTCCAATAAACTGTCCAAGCAGCTGATCCAGTGAAGAATGGGATCCAATATCCTTTATTTCCCGAAGTAGGAATAGGTTGCGCACCAGTTACATCATTCAATTTCTCATTAACCGCTGTAAGAGACTCAAATATAATATTCCATTCTTTGTGAGTACCATGATACCAAGGAGTTGCGCCCTCTGGCACACTACCATAATCCGACATATACAGAGTCATTTGTGAATTACTAGACAACCACTTTATACGAGCTTCCCATCCACCAACTGAAGATGCTTTCAAGTCATTTGCATTTCCATACTTCAAGTTTGAATCATAATTAGATGGCTTACCTGTATCCCACTTAACATCATATGCCTTCAAGCTAATTGCCAAACCTTTTGAATATTTTGCTGGTACATTAGGATCTATATCTTGTGGCTTACCATGATAGAAAATTACGGCTACAGCACTAGCTGGATCATCACCCTGAGAACCATCAGCATACACATAGCTATATTCCTTAGGTGCAACACTTTCGAACTCTAATGCAGACGAGAAAGTGTAGGGCTTAACCTTAGATGCTGTCAAAGTGACACCCTTTTCTGCAGAGGCAGTTTTTGACGCGACTGTACCATCTGCAGCATTGAAAGATATAGTAAGGCCATCAGTATGCACACCTGGCCATACTACAGCAAAATAAGTAGCACCAGCCTCAAGTGCTGATCCATCAGCCTTTGCAAGAGTAACAGTGTGTGAAGTCTCAGTCACCTCAGGAGTTACATGGAAAGGAGAATGAATCACATCCTTATAGTAGTTCATGTCTACATTTCCCTTACCTGTAAGAGCTACCTCATTATTAGAAGAGATAGTTACAGATGTCACATCCTTCTCAAATGAAGCTGGCATTGTGAGGCTGATAAGCGCACAAGCATTCATAAATTTAAGGTCCATAGCTCTATTGTTCTCAACTGCTGACTTAAAGCCATCACGACCCACCATTGCATATGAGAAGTTCAGACCTGACTCAATATTACCATTGATTGCCTTCTGCGCA
Source organism: Candidatus Cryptobacteroides sp. (assembly GCA_045612265.1). Lineage (GTDB taxonomy): Bacteria > Bacteroidota > Bacteroidia > Bacteroidales > UBA932 > Cryptobacteroides. The sequence continues at coordinate 615 of JAZKYT010000092.1, read as the reverse complement.
TCTGGAAGAGTGAAAGACAATTCTGTCTCATTTGCTGAGCCGCTTTGGGTTTTCTTTGACGTTGCCTCAGCTGTAGAAGGGTAAACCGCAATACCAGTTGCCATGAGACGGTTTGAAACTACATCAGAGCCAAATCCCCAAGACCAAGAATTTGTCTTAAAATATGCCTTTTCTGAAGTTTCAGTTTCAAAATCAGACTGAAATTCACTACCTGGTCCGTTAAATGTATTTGAGTTAGTATGATTCGGGAAGAACAACACCTTGATAGCATCGTTCTTTGACCAGTGAACGAATTTGCCACCCTCGACGAGAGTTGTCTTGGTTTCTGCGTCCTCAGCTGGTGCTGATGCGAAGAGTTCTACTGAGAATGTCTCCTCTGCAGGAGTTTCTATTACAGGGTTTTCCTTTGCGCAAGAAAACAATGCTGCGAGAGCAGCGAAGAAAATAAGTGATTTTTTCATATTGCAGCCCTCCTATTAAAGATCATCCGGATCATCAAAAGTGAAACCATCGTGCTTGCTGTCACTAGAGCAGAGCACACCTTCCGACTGAACATTCAGTACGTTTACCTCAGGCATCATGTAAATCCTGAAATTTGACTCTCCATTGAGAGTC
>JAZKYT010000091.1:0-4939 GCA_045612265.1 Candidatus Cryptobacteroides sp. | reverse complement strand
CAGAAACATATTGTGGCGGTTATAGCGGTGAGGATCCACCTCTTCCCATTCCGAACAGAGAAGTTAAGCTCACCATCGCCGATGGTACTGCCCCACCAGGTGGGAGAGTAGGTAGCTGCCACTTTCTTATACGAAAGCCTTGAAGTCAAATGACTTCGAGGCTTTTTTGTTTGTATCCATGGCAGAGATTTTGGTATGCGGCTGATGTGGTTTTTAATTACTCGGTTATGTTCTATAATTTTCTGTTTCCACAGTCTTTCAGAGGGAAGGGAGTTTCCGTTCTGATTTTGGCGCTCAGAATGTTCTTTGGTGTTCTTTTCTTCGTACATGGTATGGAAAAGATGATGAACTTTGAGCAGTTGTCAAGAAGCTTTCCAAGCGTTTTGGGGTTTGGAAGCTATATGTCATTGATGCTGGCTATCTTCTGTGAGTTCTGCTGTTCCATATTCCTGATTGCTGGACTGATGGAACGTCTGGTTCTCATTCCGATGATCATTTCTATGGGTGTTGCATTCTTTGACGTGCATGATGCAATTTTGCCCGAAGGCGAACTTGCTTTAATCTATATGATTACTTTCTTCATTCTTTTCCTGATAGGTCCCGGAAGGTATTCATTGGATTATTTGATTGATATGCGTATTCAGAAGGTGAAACTGGGTAAATGAAATTGAGGCCGACTGAATAGCCGGCCTCAATTATTATAATATGTCATTTAGAATTCCTCGCGGATGTTGTATTGGTTTCGTTCACTGCTGTTGCGTGATATCATTTCGCAGATGAAACCGGAGAGGAATAGCTGTGATCCAAGGATGATTGCAACCAAGGCAAGGTAGAAAAGCGGCTGATCGGTCACATATCTGAAATCAAGACCGTTCGCCTGGTTGATCAGTTTTTCGATGATTACCCAGAGGGTCAGGAAAGCTCCGGCAAGGAACATCAGAATTCCTGTGAAGCCAAAGAAATGCATAGGCTTCTTGCCGAATGTGCTGAGGAACCAGAGAGAGATGAGGTCGAGCAGGCCGTTGACAAATCGCTCGATGCCGAACTTGCTGACTCCGTATTTTCTTTTCTGATGATGTACCGGTTTTTCTGTGATGCGTCCGAAACCTGCGTTCTTTGCAAGATATGGGATATATCTATGCATTTCACCATAGACTTCGATATTCTTCACCACCTCATTGCGATATGCCTTCAGACCGCAGTTCATGTCGTGCAACTTGATTCCTGTAACCTTTCTTGCAGTCCAATTGTAAAGTTTTGAAGGGATGTTCTTGGTCAGCTTGTTATCGAATCTCTGCTTCTTCCATCCTGATACGATGTCATAACCTTCCTCTGTGATCATTCTGTAAAGCTCAGGGATTTCGTCCGGTGAATCCTGAAGGTCTGCATCCATTGTAATGACTACGCGGCCTTCAGCAGCCTTGAATCCATGATAGAGTGCTGCTGACTTTCCGTAGTTGCGGCGGAATGATATTCCTCTGATTGCAGGATTCTTGGCAGAGAGGTCCTTGATGATCTTCCATGAACCATCCGTACTGCCATCGTCAACCATGATCACCTCGTAGGTGTATCCCTGTCCTGCAGTAACTTTCTCAATCCAATTTATGAGTTCTGGCAGTGACTCCTCTTCGTTGAAAAGAGAAATCACTATCGAAAGGTCTTTAGTATATTCCATGTTTACCATTCAGCTGATTTATCTTCCGCAAACGGATTTTTGTTAGGGATGTTTCTTGAGAGAATGAACGAAAGTATGCTACCGTATATGATACAGTAGAACAGATTCGAGAAGAAGGTGATCTGCGGCAGTTTGGCCATCAGGTCCTCCATCTGATCAATAGAATTGGAATCCATCATCGGAGCCATCTGCTCCATGAGGACTTTAGTGTTTTCTGCAATCATGTCCGCTGAAATGAATGCACTGTTGGCAAATGATGCCGCTGCATAGACAAGAGCAGACAGAACTGATGCGGCAAGGCCGAAACGGTATGTCGTGCTGTTCTGCACACTCGGATTCTGCTTTGCGAACTTCTTCATGAAGAACATCATGAGCCAGATGCAGCCTCCGAATTTACCTGCCCAAAGGATCGTGGTTACAAGCATGCTGAGCAGCGCAGGCATCTTGACTGTGCCGGCAAACTGTGCTAAAAAGAGGTATGCAGTGGAAACTGCTCCAAGGGCCAGACCAGCCTTGCCGGCCTCTTCCCAAAGAATCTTTCTTAATGCTTTTTGTTCCATATTCCTTTAATTAATTAGTACAAAGATAGAAAAAAATTCATACCTTTGCGCTCTTGGATTTATATGACCTATTTAATTGTTAAAGATATGATTAATATTACATTTCCTGACGGTAGCGTGAGACAGTATGAGAGTGGAGTCTCAGCGTTCGACATTGCAACAAGTATCAGCCCTAGATTGGCAGCTGACGTTTTGGCTGCAACAGTTGTAACGGCAACAGACACGGCAGGAAAAGGCCAGGTGTATGATGTTACACGCCCAATTCTTGAGGATGCTGCAATCCGTCTTCACAAGTGGGAAGATGCAGAGGCTAAGCATGTGTTCTGGCACTCATCTTCGCATCTTTTGGCTGCTGCTCTCGAGGCACTTTATCCTGGCGTGAAGTTCGGTATCGGACCAGCTGTCGAAACTGGTTTCTACTATGACGTGGACTTCGGTGACAAGACTCTCGTAGAGGCAGATCTCAAGGCAATCGAGAACAAGATGTTGGAGCTTGCGCGCCAGAAGAATCCTTTCGTAAGAACTGAGGTTTCCAAGGCTGAGGCGCTCAAGACTTTCACTGAGAAGGGTGATGAGTACAAGTGCGAGCTCATCAGCGAACTTGAGGACGGTAGCATCACATTCTACAGCAATGGTGATTTCACTGACCTTTGTCGTGGACCACACCTCAAGGATACATCAGTAATCAAGGCAGTAAAGCTTACTGCAATCGCAGGTGCATATTGGAGAGGTGACGAGAAGCGTCCTATGCTTACTCGTGTATATGGTGTTTCATTCCCTAAGAAGTCTCTTCTTGACGAGTATCTCGTTATGCTCGAGGAGGCTAAGAAGCGCGACCACAGAAAGATCGGTAAGGAGATGGAACTCTTTACATTCTCTCAGAGAGTAGGACAGGGTCTTCCATTGTGGCTTCCTAAGGGTGCTGCCCTTCGTGAGCGTCTTGAGAACTTCCTCAGAAAGCTCCAGAAGTCTTATGGATATCTCCAGGTTGTGACACCTCACATCGGTAACAAGGATCTTTATGTGACTTCAGGTCACTATGCGAAATATGGTAAGGACTCGTTCCAGCCAATACACACTCCACAGGAGGGTGAGGAGTACTTGCTCAAGCCAATGAACTGCCCTCACCACTGTGAGATCTATAGAACAAAGCCTCACTCATATAAGGAACTTCCTATCAGACTTGCTGAGTTCGGTACAGTGTATCGTTATGAGCAGAGTGGTGAGCTTCACGGACTTACACGTGTTCGTAGCTTTACCCAGGATGACGCGCACCTTTTCTGCCGTCCAGACCAGATCAAGGAGGAGTTCTGCAAGGTTATCGACATCATTCTCTATGTGTTCAAGACTTTGAACTTCAATGAGTATGTGGCTCAGGTATCACTCCGTGACCCTAACAACAGAGAGAAATATATCGGTTCTGATGAGAACTGGGAGAAGGCAGAGTCAGCTATCATCGAGGCTGCTCAGGAGAAGGGACTTAATACAGTAGTAGAGTATGGCGAAGCTGCATTCTATGGTCCTAAGCTCGACTTCATGGTGAAGGATGCCATCGGAAGAAAGTGGCAGCTTGGTACAATTCAGGTTGACTATAACCTTCCAGAGCGTTTTGAGCTCGAATATGTAGGCAGCGACAACCAGAAGCATCGTCCGGTGATGATCCATCGTGCTCCATTCGGATCACTTGAGAGATTCGTTGCAGTTCTTCTTGAGCACACTGGTGGAAAACTTCCGCTCTGGCTTACTCCTGATCAGGTTAACATCGTACCAGTCAGCGAAAAATACGAGGAATATGCAAAAAAAGTTTGTGATTTGCTGAATAATTCCGATATTCGCGCCTCCGTAGATGATCGTAATGAGACACTCGGCAAGCGAATCCGTGAGAGCGAACTCAAGAGGATTCCTTTCCTTGTGATTGTAGGTGAGAAGGAGATGACTGAGGGTACGGTTTCTGTTAGAAGACAGGGAGGAATTGACTTAGGTTCTATGCCGGTTGCAGACTTCGTTACATTGGTAACAAATGAGGTTAACGAGCAGCTCGCATAGCCAAATAATATTACATTAACTTAACTTATAGGAGGACAAATTTATCGCAGCACCATTTAGACCCGGTCCACGCCCAGCAGGCCCAAGACCGAACGCTAACAATCGTCCAGGCCAGAGGCCGATGAATCAAAAGAAGGACGAAGACGGATTGAGAATCAATGAGGAAATCACCGCCTCACAGGTACGTCTCGTAGGAGAAAATATTCCTGAACAGGGAGTGTTCTCACTCAGAGAGGCTTTGAGAATGGCTGATGAACAGGAGCTCGATCTGGTGGAGATTAGCGCGAAGGCTGATCCTCCTGTATGTAGGATAATGGACTATCAGAAATATCTCTATCAGCAGAAGAAGAAAGCTAAGGAGATGAAGGCGAATGCCGCAAAGATAGTCATCAAGGAAATCAGATTCGGTCCGAATACCGATGAGCACGATTTCCAGTTCAAGCTCAAGCATGCGCAGGAGTTCCTGCAGGAAGGCTCAAAGGTAAAGGCCTCTGTCTTCTTCAAGGGACGTTCAATCATCTACGCAGACCAGGGAGAGAAACTTCTTCTCCGTTTTGCAGTTGAACTCGAGGAGTTTGGTAGAGCAGAGCAGATGCCAAAGCTTGAAGGTAAGAGAATGATCATGATGATCGCTCCAGCAAAGAAAAAGTAATCCAAG
>JAZKYT010000090.1:0-9986 GCA_045612265.1 Candidatus Cryptobacteroides sp. | reverse complement strand
TATTATTCACAAAGAGGTTAGAGAATGATACGTTAGCTACCTTTCCTTCAGCGCTCATATAGAAGAATCTGTTCTTATAGTTATGAACATCACAAGCACGGAGTGAAACAGTTGTAAGGACTGCATCGGCAGATGTCACATCCATCACATTGTCAACTGCGTCATTACCGTTGAAATCAATGTTTACAGCAGAGAATGCTGCGTCAACGCCTTCAAACTTGAATCCACCGATAACCTCAGGCTTCTTGCCGTCTCTCATCTTACCCTTGAGGTTAAGAGTATTTGAGAGTGTGAGTTTACCTGCGAGAGCCTCAACAGCTGTGAAATCATATGTACCGTATGCAAGTTCAACATTGATCTTACCAGCATCCACTGCAAGAAGAAGCTCGTCAATGTTGTTCACTGCAAACCAATCCTCAGGACGTGCTGTCTTGTTTGGATTCCAGCGCTGATCACCGATTCTCTCAGACATTGCAAGAGCATTTGTCAAAGTGAAGTCGTTTGCAGCTGCGGCCTTGAACGGATCTTCAGCAAGAACTACTCCGTAACCACCAAGAGCAACCTCAGCAGTAACTCTATCCTTGGTCCACCAGCAGTAATCACCCTCAGTTTCAACGTCGTAATAGTAGTTGGCAGTGAATGTAGGGATGATATTTGCCGCGTTGGTGCTGACAAGCTTAGGATAACCATTAGCCTGTGATGGCGCTGCCTCTGCTCTATGCATTGATGCAAAGAGGTTCTTTGAAACCACGAATGCGTCTGATGTCATAGAAGTCGCACGTACATGGAAGATACCGTTATTATCCTTGCTGTCAACTGAACCAAGGTTATAGAATGTGTTGTTCTGAACCTTGATGCTTCCGGTAATCACAGCTGCATCAATACGCATGAATGTACGGATACCGTTTGCAAATGTATTGTTAGTCATCTTCACTGCGGTCACACCACCCTTGCGGACATCGAAGAAGTCTCCGGATGTTCCCATATCGTAGACGTAGTTTCCTGACATGTCATATGAAGATACAACTGCACCTTCCTGGCTCATGTAGAACAAACGGTTCTTATATCCGGAGATATTGTTATTCTTCAGAACCAATGATGTCATTGCCACATCAGCAGATCCGATTTCAATCATATTCTGGATGGCATTTGCACCTGAGATGTCAAGACCTCTGAGAGAGAATGTCTTCACTGCATCGGTAGACACCTTGAAACCACCGACAAGGACAGCACCCTTCTCACCGACGAGATTGAGTGAGCCGGTTACAGCAAGAACACCGTCACTTACTTCTGCCACGTCAGCAACTGTCGTAAGGTCATATGTTCCAGCCTTGAGAGTGATAGTACCCTTTCCTGCAGAAATTGCAGTGAGAAGGTCTGTTACGGTCTCCACTGTGATTTCTGAAGTAGGGTTCTTACCTCTCATAGGATTCCAGCGTGGATCACCGATATTAGAGTTCATCGCAACTGCATTGGTGAGAGTATAGTCACCGGCAGCAGCATTCTTGAACGGATCTGCAGGGAGTACTGCACCACCGCCAGCAAGACCTTCCTCGCGTGAACAGTTTACAGTCCACCATGAGTATGCAGACTTCTCTTCTCTTTCCTCAATGTTATAGAAGTAGTTGTTTGCAATAACATTAGGCTTGAGAGCAGCTGAGTTCTTGCTGATGAACTTAGGATAACCCGCAGCATTTTCAGGATCTGTGTCGATAAGGATCGAATAGAACATATTGTTCACGATTCTGTAGTCGATCATGCCTGAACCTGCAGCACTTCTCACATGGAAGAGACCATTGTTATCCTTGCTTGAAGAATTGGTTGCAACCTTGTAGAATGTGTTGTTGCGGACTGTGAGGTAGTTGATCTCACTTCCTGCGTCAGTGCGGAAGAATGTACGTGCGCAGTTAGAGAATGTACTGTTCACGATTACAACCTTGTGATAGTGACCTGCACGGAAGTCAATCATATCATTGCCCAACGAGTAGTTATCAACGTGAATTCCGCTGAAAATCAAATTCTGAACGCAAGATGCAGCCTTTCCGCTATTGTCGTAAAGACGTGCAGCGCCGTCGTGAATATATGAATCATAGATTGCAACTGTGTCAGCCTTCACCTGATAGCCGTCAGCATCCTTCTCCGCCTCCTTATCCTCAACGATGACAGCACCTGCAGCAGATGTTCCGTCGATATCGAGGTTGCGGAGGATGAGAGCCTTGAAGTCTCCTGATACCTTGAAGCTTGCAACGATTGGAGTGTATGCATTTCCGCTCTTCTGTCCTGTGAGACGAAGTGGAGACGTCACAGTCACTGTTCCAAGATCATATGGTGTCGATGAGTATGCAAGTGTAATGTCTGACTTGCCGCTTGAAATTGCGTTAAGAAGGTCAGCAGTTGACGATACCACGAACTCTTCTGTACCACCTGCAGCAGCCTTTGCAGCAATTGTGAGTACAGCTACACCTGCAGATGACTGAGTGTTGTAGATGTCACCCTCAGCAGGGTTTGCGTAAACCTCGACCTTATATGAGCCTGCATCGAGGAACTTAACCACATCAGAAGAAATTGTGTAAGATGTTCCTTCCTCAACTGTGTAGGTCTTTCCGCTGAATACTACTGAATAAGAACCGGCATTAGCCACAGGCTCCCAAGTAACCACAGCATCCTGGGCCTGACCCTGATCAATCTTAACTGGCTCAACTGCAGGAACAGGAGCATCAAGGGCTGTATTAACCTGCTTGAGGTCAAGAGCCCATGCAAGAGCCTTGAGGCCTATAGGGCCGGATGCATAAACATATACGAGAGACTCCTCTGTGATGTCACTGATGAGGATCTTCTGGTTAGTAGTGTTATGTGCATATGCCACAGCACCACCCTTGATAGTTGCAGCCGAACCGTCAACTGGACCTACAGCAACCACGAGATGGTTACCAAGTCCGTCAGGATCCACTGCATTGATATAAACTGAACCAGGCTGATTCACCTTGAATGCAACATAACCGTCAAGAGGAACGTTCTTCTTGGTTACAGAAGCTGCACTGAAATTGATTGCACCTGCATCTGCTGTAAGTTTCACGTCCTTTGCTCCCATATAAAGGAAGTCACGAACCATGTGTTTCTCAATGACACCTGTGAAATATTTAGCATCGTTGAAATCCCATGTATGAGCACCTTCAAGACATGCAAGTGTGAGGTCCTCCTCCTTCTCTACAAATGTCACCTGCCACTGAGGAGCACCAACCTTTGCTGAGATAAGCTCTGCATTAGTAAGGTTGAACACACCACCCTTTGCGTTGTAGCAAGGATCTGCAGAAAGAATAGATCCGCCACCGGCCAAAGCCTCAGCCTGAGCCACTCTGTTGTTCTGGTCAGAAGCATCAGTGTCTGAGAAGAATGTTGCACCTACATTGTAGAAGTGGTTGTTTGAATATACCATTCCCAGCTCGCTTGGAGTGAGGTTGGCAGCAGCCTTTCTTGTGAGACCACAACCATCAGGCATATTCATTATGAGATTGTTCTTGAATGTTGCTGAAGCAGGTACACACTTGATTCCCATCAAACCGCTGTTGTTGGTGTTTGCATTACCCGCATTGTACGACACATTCATCATTGTGTTATTCTCAATCTTGAGAGCTCCGACAATCACAGCTGCATCAAGACGAAGGAATGTTCTGAAACCGTTGTAAACAGTGTTGTTGATAACCTCGAAAGACTTGATATCTGAAGCATTACGGAAGTCAATACCATCACCTCCCTGCTCGAAGCTCTTGTTCACATCCCAGATCACACAACCATCCCATGCAAGACGTTCAGTGAAGAGCTTCTTGCCCCACTCGTACATGAGACCTTTGCTATAACCGGTGATATTACAGTTCTTGAACAAGATGCTGGCAACTGTCTTATCCTCAGCACCGCCGTTCTTGAGCTGGAGAGCAAAACCATAGGCCTCTTTCTTACCATTGAGCTCTACTGTCTCAAACTTGATTGCACCGCCGTCATAACCATCGGCTATGTGGAACTCACCATTGATTACAGGACGAGAACCGTCAACTCCCTGCTCACCTACCATTTCTACGCCAGCAAGAATGTCGCAGGCTCCAAGTTCGTATGGTGAACCGTCCGCCTTGACATAAATCTTTGGAGCCTTGGCTGTAAGGGCAGACTGAAGAGCAGCAAGATCTGCAACCTGAGTGAAGCCATCAAGATCAGGGTCTGTAAGAGCAACCACCTCACCACGGTTTGCACTCTTGAACCAGATTGAAACCGTATATGATGTTGCAGGCTTGAGACCTGTCACGACTGCTGTACCTGCTGCGATTTCCTCAGCAGTAAGATCTCTCTTCTCAACAGTCTCACCAACAGCCCACTCAATACGCTCAAGCTCATTATCGGTCACCTCCCACTGAACTGTAACAGACTCTGAAGTCTTTGCCACAAATTCAAGGAACATGTTAGGCTTGACAGCTGTAGTCTGGATTGGCTTTTCATAATCAGCCCATTTTGAATCCTGAAGAAGACCAGTTTCATCAACAGCTTTAACTCTCGCATAGAAAGTCTTATCCGCTTCAAACTTTACAGTATATGGAAGTTCCTCCGGAGTCACATTGAATGACTCGAAAAGCTTTGTTTTCCCCTCGTCTGTATAAACCTCAAGAACGAAGAGGGTTGCACCCTTGGACTTTGTCCAGTTGAACTGAACATCCTGTCCGTTAGATACTTTGGCAGTAAGCTCTGTCGGCACAAGGCAGCGAGTCAGATCAAGCTCTTCCTGAAGTTCAGGAAGGTCTCTCGCACAACCTGCAGCTGTGACAGCAAGAGCAAATACCAATGCGATTCTTGATAATATCTTTTTCATATATATATCTGCATTTTATTAGAATCCGTAGTCATTTACGAGCTGACCCTGGCTATTTGTAATGGTGTTATCAAAGATTGGCCACCACTGACGTGTATTAGGATCATTTCTGTAGATTCTCTCGATTCTCTCAGCCTTGAGTTCACCGAAATAGTTATCTACAGGGGCACCCTTAGAGTCAGTATACTGAGTCCATCCTGCACCAGGGTTGTTACCAAGCTCACCCTCATTGTAACCATAGAGTGACAATGTGTAACCATCATCATTGTACTTATAGTATACGGCTCCAGTCTTGGTAGAAAGGTTATACATATCCTGCTTTGCCTCATCGAGTTTAGTCTTGAGCATATTCCAACGGATAAGGTCTGCCTTGCGGAGGAACTCTCCAACAAACTCCAGAGCACGCTCGTCAACGATAGCCTTGAAGAAAGCCTCTTTTGAGTTAAGAACATTCACATATGCTTCTGCTTCGCTCTCATGTCCTCTATAAGCTCTCTTACGAACCTCAAGAAGATATGGCTTCGCTGCTGCCGGGCCATCAATTTCATTAGTCACCTCTGCAAGCATGAGAAGGATATCAGCATATCTCATATATACCGGCTTGACACCATCATCATTACCGCCACCATATGGAAGAGTCTCCTGCCAGTCGAAACGATACTTGCCGAAGTACCAGTTTCCTGCACCGGCGAGAACGCAAAGATCATCTGTTCCATCATTTTCCATACGGAAGTTAGCGCAGCTTACGTCACGACGCTGATCCTTTCCCGCTCTGTCATATTTGAAGAACAATGAAGGAACCGGACCTGCCACACCACCACGACTTGAAGTACTTGGAGACCATTTTGTATAGTTCTCATTGCGGATTGCAAATGTGAAATTCCAACGACCACGTGCATCACCCATAGGGATAGAATAGATAATTTCTTTTCCAGCCTCAAGGTCGAAGTTATTCATATCTCTCCAAAGCTGCTCATAATCAGCATACAGCTCAAGACCCGCATTATTGACTACATCTTCCAGGGCTGCCTTTACCTTTGGATAAAGAACTTCCTTAGAAAGTTCGGGATCTGTGGAAAGTCTTACACTACCCTGATTGCCAGTATTCACCAATCCTTCGTCAGGACGCTGTGCATAACCTGAAGCCATCAGAGCAATACGTGCATAAAGACCTTTCGCAAACGCCAGGCTCGGACGGTCGGTCTTCATTGTAGAAGCACTCTGTCCTGGCCATGCCATATAATCGAATGCCTCCTCAAGATCAGCAAGAAGCTGCTTGTAGATGACATCTCTGTCAGACTTTGGAAGATAGATGGTCTCAGGCGTGATAGGCTCAAAACGAGCTGGAACCTCACCGAAGCCCTTGAGAAGTTCAGTATAGATGAGGGCGCGCGCACAGAGAGCCTCGCCAAGGAGAGCCGCCATGTTAGCATCGTTTTCCACATTTCCATACTTGCGAAGGCCGTCAACACAAAGATTTGCACGTTCGATACCCACCATAAGTTCATTGTATGGGCCGTTTGCAAGATTCATCTGACCGTTGTTGGTCTTGATATCGTATTGTGCTATATCTGCCTTTTCATCCGCCTTCTTCTCACCGCTGTCTACATAGATTTCGATATCTGTGTTGAAGCCATACCAAGGAAGATAGCGGCCACGATGTGCATTCGTATGACCGAACACCTCGTAGATTGAGAAGATATTGAATTCGGCAAGTTCATACTGAGAGAAGACGTTCTTATCGTCAAATGCCGATGGTGAAGATGTTGTGAGATCTGAACAAGATGTTACAGACATGGTAGCCAACAAACCTGCACCAATTAATATTTTATTGATCAGTTTCATATTCATTCAGATTTAGAAAGTAATGTTGGCTCCGGCTACGAATCCGATGCTCTTTGGATATGCTGCGAAATCAACTCCTGGAGTAAGAGGAGTGCTTCTTCTTGTATCCACCTCAGGATCATAGCCTGAATAGTTTGTGAGGCAGAAGAGGTTGGTTCCTGTAACATAGAAACGAAGCTTCTGCATCTTGATCTTCATTGTCCACTTTTCTGGAAGAGTATATCCGATTGTAGCAGACTGAAGTCTGAGGAATGAACCGTCTTCTACAGCCCAATCTGTGAAGATAGCGTTCTGACATGCTGGAGACCACATTGTTGTACCTGCGTTGAGAGCATCAAGAGTCTCGGCATCTGTGATCTGCTCACCAGTCTCCCAATCAATGTTGGTCCAACGGTTTGCCACCTCCATAGAACTGAGAAGATTACGCTTTTTGAACTTTCTTGAATGTGCGAACTCAATCTTGTTGGCATTATAGATGTTGTTACCAAAGACATAGTTGAAGTTTGCAGAGAAGTCAAAGCCATAGAGATAACCTGAAAGGTTGAAACCACCTGTTCCAAGAGGAAGTGCGTTTCCGATTACAACCTTATCATTTGCATCAATCTTTCCGTCAGCTGCATCAGGAATGCCGTCGCCATCTGTATCGACAGTTATCTGATCCTTGATCTTCATTGAACCTGGACCGAAGTAATTTGTTCCAACAAGACCAGAGGCATCTGCCACTCCCTCATTAAGAACCCACTTGTCACCGTCATATGTAAAGTCACTTGCCGCATAGCGTCCTGCACTTTCATATCCTAACATCTGGCCAAGAGGCTGTCCAGGAAGAACCACGAAGTCTGGACCGATCTCAGTCGATGCCCACATTGATTCTGCATCGATCCTATCAAGACCTCCAAGACTGAGAACCTTGTTCTTGTTCACACTGATATTGGCACCAAGAGTAAGACCGAAGTTCTTCTTCTCGAAAAGCACGAAGTTGAGGGATGCCTCAAGACCTCTGTTCTCTGTCGAGCCGATGTTCTGATACTGATAGTCATATCCTGAACCGGCTGTAGGGAACTGAATCAGGAGGTCCTTGGTTGTATTAAGATATGCCTCGAATGAACCATTGATTCTGCTGTTGAAGAATGCGAAATCAAGACCGAGGCTATGAGAAAGTGTACTCTCCCATGTAAGGTCAGGGTTAGGCATGATTGTCTTGCCTCCTACTTTGGTAGTTGTCCAATATGTGTCACCCATTGACAACCAAGTGGTTGCATTGGCTGAGAAAGTCATTGAAGAGACACCTGTAGGGATGTTGTTATTACCGGCTGTACCGTAGCTGTAACGGAGTTTAAGGTTGTTCAGCACCTTATCTGCAGTGAACCAAGGCTCATTTGAGATTGTCCATGAAGCAGCTGCTGATGGGAAGAAACCCCACTGGTTGCCCTTGGCAAACTTAGAAGAACCATCACCACGAACTGTAGCAGAGATCGAATATCTCGAATCAAAGTCATAGTTTACACGACCGAAGAATGAAATAAGAAGATCGTCTGCATTGAAATAGTTGTTCGAAGCGATTGCTGTACCTGATGCCATGAAGTTCCATGCCATATGCGAATCAAAGAATGTAGGGAAACCCTCCACTGTTGTCGAAAGATTGTTCGACTTGGTGAGAATAGACTCCTGTCCCAGAAGAAGATCAAGTTTGTGCTTGTCATTCTTGAACACCTCAGAGAAATTATAGTTCAAGGTGTTTGTGTTACGATACTTTGTTCTGAAGCGGTTTGTATAGAGGTTCGCAGGCTGATTCTTGATGGACGCAGTGTTACCTACATAATATGTAGTGAGACCATAGAATCTGTTGTCCTCCTGATTGTAATCATCCAGACCACCTTCTACCTTGAGGTTGAGGTTCTTGATGATATGCCACGTAACCGCACCATTGATGGTCCAGTTCTTACGGAGTCTGCGACGGTCGTTGTCTGCAACAGACTGAAGAGGTGGAGCGTTGTCACCATAGTCCTCGGCAAGGTCAGAATCAGACGTTGCACCGGTAACAGGAATCGGAGTGTACTGAACCGCATGTTTCAGACGAGCTGATGTTCCCGATGTAGAACCTGAGTCATTGATTGAGTTCGAACCTGAACCCATGACCTCTGTATTGGAGTATCTTGCGTTCAAGTCGATGGTGATCTGCTTGATTGGCTTGAACTGAGCCTTGAAGTTAAGGTTGTCACGCTTGTAGTTTGAACCAAGCATGATGGCCATATCGTCAATGTGAGCGTAACTTGCTGTCCACTTCACTTTGTCCGAGCTTCCAGACACTGAGATGTTATGGCTGAAGGTCTCTCCTGTTCTTCCGAACACCTGTTCCACCCAATCATTAGCCTTCATTGTCGCATACTGGTCAATATCAGCAAAAGAACCATACGCAGGAATGAACTCATCTGAAAGGTCATCATTGAGAACGCCAAGCTCCCACTGAAGCTTTACAAACTCACCAGGAGACATAACCTGGACCGCATCCCTGTTGGCCATTGTCTTCTGTCCCCAATATGCATTGTAGCTTACAGAAACCTTACCGGCAGCTCCGGACTTCGTGGTCACGAGAACTACACCGTTGGCACCACGTGAACCATAGATAGCTGTAGAGAACGCATCCTTGAGCACGTCGATTGACTGAATATCAGAAGCAGGGATGTCAGAAATACTCTCAACCGGGAATCCATCCACAATGTAGAGAGGAGACGAATCCTGAGTGATGGAACCACCACCGCGGACACGAATCTTGATTTCAGCATCAGGGTCACCCTCTGTCGAGGTCACCTGCACACCGGCCATTCGACCTGAAAGAGCCTCGGTCACTGTTGCAACCGGAGTCTGGGTCAGAGCTTTGTTGTCTACAGAAGAAACAGATCCCATCAGATCACGACGCTTAACGGTTGCATAACCGATAACGACAGTCTCATCAAGGAAGTTTGCATCTTCTTCGAGCACTACGTTAATAGTGGTACTGTTTCCGATCACAACCTCTTTGGTTGCCATACCAATCATTGAAAACACGAGGGTTTTTCCTTTGGCAGAGTTGACATTGAGAACATAGTCTCCATCAACTCCCGTTACAGTACCCGATGTTGTGCCGTCCACAATAACGGATACGCCTATCAGCGGTTCTCCGTTAACGTCTGACACGACACCTCTGATCTCTTGCGCATTCACAACAACTGTTGCAAACAGGCCTAAGATCAGCAGAGAAATCTTGTACATCAGATTTTTCATAAAAGATTGTTTTGGTTATTAA
>JAZKYT010000089.1:0-2010 GCA_045612265.1 Candidatus Cryptobacteroides sp. | reverse complement strand
TCTGATGATAGCAGAGCAATAGAGGCTTGTAGGTCCTGAAGGAAGTCGTTTCTTCGCTTCCTGGAACCGGCAAACCATCCTACTGCAGCTGTGACTGTCGGAATGATATAAGTTCCGATGAAGTCGAGTGTGTTGGTGTTTTCCATAATGCTAGTCTTTTGAGAAGTACAGCTTCATCTCAGCCAGTCTTCTTCGTTGGAGTCCAGGAAGGACACGTCCTTTGGAATATACCCAGCGGAGGAACTCATCCATTATGGAGTTGTCCCACGGATTGACCTTGATTTTGCACAGGAGAGTTGAACGCTTGAAGTTGCCTACTCCTACATTGAATGTGAACGATACCAGGGCATCGAACATGTTTTGAGTAAGATCCAGGTTCTGGTCATTGACGGCCTTCTCAAAGACTGCAATGTCTGACAGGAGGAACTCTTCTGCCTGAGCCTTGGTGATGACCATACCGGATTTGACACCGGATGTGTGGCCGTAGCCAATGGTCCATACTCCACCTGGGCAGAGATATGCCTTGAGGCGGAGTCCTTCAAATTGCTTAATCAGTTCCAGTGCTTTAGATGATGCTTTCATAAGTGTTGCTGTACGTTAGTTTCACAAAACCCCGCCAGCCTTGTGGCGGACGGGGTGATGAGGAAGGAGGATTTTCAGGATTACTCTGCGTAAGTTGCCTGAACGAGCATCTCACCAGACTTCTCTCCAGTGGTTGCGTTTACGAAGAAATACTTCATGAACACCTTAGGAGCAGCTGTGTTTGGAACACCGTGAGCAGCCTCATAGTCTGCCTTGATGTCGATTGCTGCATCTACGATCTCACGAGGAGAACCAATCTGGACAGCCTTGCTGTATGCCTTGGTCACACCATTGCTCTGCGGAGCTGATGCCATGATGACAAGCTTGAGATTCTCGGTTGAATCAGGCATCTCAGTGAGCTGGAATGTGAATGCATCAGCTGAGTAGTCAACTTCTGCTTCACCCGGAGCATCTACACCCACGAGGGTAGGAGGAGTTGCAAGGGCAGCACCGCCACACTTGACGATCCAGAAGTTCAGGCGAGAGTAAAGGTTCGCACCTGAGATCTTTGATGAGGTACCGAGAACACTCTTACCTTTCTGCGTGTTAGCAAGCTGGTTCCACGCAAGGATCTGAGCATTGGTGAGAGACTTCCAGCTCTGTGAGAGCTGCTTGAAGATAGACTTGACAGCAGCCTGAGCCGATGTCTTGAATCCACCGCCGTAACCGCGGTTTCTGATGTACTTGCGACCACGCACCTTGGCTGCGGTCACTCCTTTTGCGGAGCCTGACATCTCCTCAAAAGCGATAGAAGGAATGTACTTCATAATGGTTGATATTAAGGGTTGATAATGTTTTCAATTATTCGGTAACGATGTAAGCTTTAATGACTCCACATGAAACCTGAGGATCCTGCAATTCTGTATAGCCATCACAGATGAACTGACCATTTTGGATTCTTGCTGGAAGGGTTGAATTGCCCCAACCCTGAGCATAACCCATCGGGCAAGACAGCAGAAGTTCTGCAGATATGTCCTTCGGGAAATTCACGAGATCCAGTGTAAACTGAGTTCCAAAATCGACTGCACCAATATTCTCAATGCCAAGACAGATTAGAGCCCATGACTCATTAACGTATGCGCAATAGTGCTCGCAGTACATGTTCTTTGGGAGATTCTCTATCTGAAGGTCAATCTCACCGTCTACGATAAATGTCTCACGCTGACCTTTTGGGAGATAAGCACAGAAGAATACGAACTCAAAGTCTGTGTAAGCGGCATTAACCTCCACTTTCTCAAGACAGATGGTATTCTTGTCCTTTATCCAAGAGCGGACAATCGTGCCGTTTCTGTCATATTGCTTAGAGGTGTAGTTCATAAATACAGCCGTCTCCATGCTACGCTTCATGGACAAATCTGGTACATATATCTCAAGCACATCAGCAGCTTTGTATTCCTCGGTCTTTCTGTCAAACAATACACGACCATT
>JAZKYT010000088.1:0-29836 GCA_045612265.1 Candidatus Cryptobacteroides sp. | reverse complement strand
GGAAGAGCGATATTTTCCTTACCATTATTATATACTGCACAGGTCAGCTCACGTCCTGTTATAGCGGCCTCCGCAATAAGCATGTTTCCCTCAGAAAATGCATATTCCACAGCTCTGTCGAAATCCTCCACAGACTTTACCTTGGAGACTCCGAAGCTGCTGCCTCCGTCTGTCGGCTTCACAAACATAGGAAGACCTAGCTTCTGCACTGCTTTCTGCGCAAGTCCTTCCACGGCCTCGCCCTTGCGAAGGAAGATATCATCCGCACATTTTACGAAATCGACATCCTTCAGGTAACTCTTGCATGAGAACTTGTCAAATGTGATAGCGGACACGAAGGCATTGCATCCGCTGTGCGGTATACCGAGCATCTCAAGATATCCCTGCATGAGTCCGTTCTCGCCCGGAGTTCCGTGCTGCATTATATATGCATATTCAAACTTTATCTTCTCTCCGGAAAGAACTATAGAAAAGTCTGTCTTGTCCACAAGAACCGTTTCCTGAGGCACGACCTGTCTTTCCTCGCCATTGATCCGGTATGCCCTCAAAGACCAATTGCCGAAACGGGCAAAGATTTCAAAGACATTGTACTCTGCTCCATCGATCTGCGAAGCGGTAAACTCTCCGCTCCTGACCGACACCTCCCACTCGGAAGAGTCACTTCCATATATTACTGCTATATTCTTCATCACTCAAAGTAATAATCTGTACTTTCTTCTGCCTTGACTGTCGCATCCGCGTCACTTCCGTCACAATCAAGATTCAGAGTAACTCCCGCAGGAGCCATAAACACTTCATCAGGATCCATCTTCAATGACTGATCCTTGCGACACTTCTGCATAAAGAGTCCCCAGATCGGAAGGGCCATGTTTGAACCACCACCAAGAGAGAGGGACTCGAAGTGAACCTGACGGTCTTCTGCTCCGACCCATACACCAGCTGTCAACGAAGGAGTATATCCGATGAACCAACCGTCTGACTGATTGTTTGTAGTACCCGTCTTTCCTGCGATTTCACCCTTAAGGCCATATTTTGCACGAAGTCTGATACCGGTACCGCTGTTAACGACTCCCTGCATGAGGTTAGCCATAAGATATGCAGTATATTCGCTCACAGCCTCGCGCTTCTTGTTGTTGAATTCACCAAGCACATTTCCGTTGCTGTCCTCGATACGGGTCACGAAGATCGGCTCCACGAATACACCCTTTGAAGGGAAGGTGTTATATGCCGACACCATCTCATATACGTTAAGGTCAGCTGAACCTACGCAAAGTGAATATGTCTCGTCGATATAGCTGCCAACACCCATCTTGCGCATCATGTCGGTCATCGCATGAGGACCATACTGCTTCATGAGGTAGGCAGAGATATTGTTCGAACTCTTGGTCAAGCCCCACTTGAGAGTCACTGTCTGTCCGATCCAATCATCCCTGTCTGTACTCTTTGGAGTCCACGTGGTATCCTGCACAAGGAAGGTCTGAGGCACATTCACGACCTTGTCACAAGGACTCATGCCTTCCTGCATCGCCAAAGTATAGAGGAACGGCTTGATGGTCGATCCCACCTGGCGTTTACCCTGACGGACATTGTCATATTTGAAATAGCGGTAGTTCGGACCTCCGACATACGCCTTGATGTGACCTGTATGAGGCTCGATCGCCATGAATGCGGCTCTGAGATGAGACTTGTAATACTTGATGGAATCATCCGGAGTCATCAGGGTATCGATATATCCTTTCTTGTTCCACGAGAACACTCGCATCTGGGTCTTCTCGCTGAAGCTCTTGCGGATCTCTGCATCAGATGCACCACGGTTCTTCATGATGCGGTAGCGGTCGCTCCAACGTCTTGCCTGCTTCATGAGCTGATCCACCATCTCATCAGGAACATCATCTGAGAACGGCTTGTTCTTCTTCCAGCGGAGGTCTCTCCAGAAACTTCTCTGAAGATCCTTTCCGAGATGCTCCTCAACAGCCTCCTCAGCGTACTGCTGCATCTTATAATTAATGGTAGTATAGATCCTGAGGCCGTCTCTGTCGAGATTATACTTCGAACCGTCTGCCTTGAGATTCTTGTTCAACCAGCCGTAGAAGCCGTCATTTGCCCAGAGAAGCGAATCCACCACATAGTCTTCATACTGATAATACGAAGATCTCTTCGGCTCCTTGGCATTCATCGTACGACGAAGCATATCACGGAAATATGGACCGAGACCGGCATTGTGGTCCTGAACCTTATATGAAAGCTGGATAGGAATCTGGCGTACTGAGTCACACACTTCCTGAGATATGTAATCAGCCTTCTCCATCTGAGAAATTACAAAGTTTCTTCTGACGAGGGACTTGTCCGGGTTGATTGCAGGATTGTATCTGGTCGGCTTGTTCACCATACCCACAAGGGTTGCAGCCTCTTCGATGGTAAGGTCGATCGGCGCCTTGCCGAAGAATGTCTGGGATGCAGCCTTGATTCCATATGCATTGCTACCGAAGAACACCTGATTCATGTACATGGTGATGATCTCGTCCTTGGTGTAGTTTCTCTCAAGCTTTACAGCTGTAATCCACTCCTTGAGCTTGATCCACACCATCTTGAGCATGGACATGCCGGGGATCCTGCTGCTGACATCCTCACGAGGATAAAGTGTCTTGGCAAGCTGCTGGGTGATGGTACTACCACCTCCCTGGCTTGAATCACCACCAAGAAGCGTCTTGAACATCACACGACCGAGACTCTGGAAGTCGATTCCAGAATGCTGGTAGAAACGGACGTCCTCCGTAGCGACTGCAGCGTGCACGAGATTTGGAGAAAGCTCGTCATACGTCACATACGCTCTGTTCTCGATATGGAAAGTGGTCAGAATCTCACCATCCTCAGCAATCACCTGAGTGGCAAGATTGCTTTCCGGATTCTCAAGATCCTCGAATGAAGGTATATCCGCAAAAGCCCAAACAAGCAGAATCAAAGCCACAACCATGGTCACCGGAATCGAAAAAAGTATCCAGAACCATTTCACTATTTTCTTCTTTGTCGCGTCTGTCATCGTCAAAATATTTTTAAAATTTTTTCGTGCCTTTTACCTATAAGGTAATATATAATAAGGTATCAGCACAAGATGACAAAAGTAACAACAAAATTTGGAAAATTGCCCGGTTTGTGTGTTACTTTGCACGTCTTTTTCAAAAAAAGAGGCATATAAACAGAAGAGTTAGATATGAAGGAAAGCAATCTCGTGATCGTCGAGTCACCTGGAAAAATCGACAAAATCAAGAAAGCCCTCGGAAACGATTATAAGGTAATGGCAAGCATCGGTCATATTCGTGACCTTGATGAAAGTGGCCTCAGCATAGATATCGCAAACGGATTCAGACCGGAATATGTGGTTCCGGCAGAGAAGAAGAAAGTTGTGGCAGACCTGAAGAAGGCTGCGAAAGAGGCTTCGGCCATCTGGCTTGCATCCGATGCCGACCGAGAGGGAGAGGCCATATCATGGCATCTTTTCGAGACTCTCGAGCTCAGCAAAGAGAACACAAAACGCATTGTGTTTCAGGAGATTACCAAGCCCGCTATCCTTAACGCCATCGAAAATCCACGCGAGATCGACATGAACCTCGTGAATGCACAGCAGGCACGCCGTGTGCTTGACCGCCTTGTGGGATTCGAGCTTTCACCTGTACTTTGGAGAAAGATTCAGCCGAAGCTCTCGGCTGGCCGTGTGCAGTCTGTCGCTCTTCGACTCATCGTAGACCGAGAGAGAGAGATTCTTGCCTTCAACAACGAGGCATTCTATAGGGTTGATGCAATGTTCCACCCTGAGGGAACTCCTGAGGGAACACTTGTAAAGGCTACTCTGGACACAAAATTCCCTGACATCGAGTCAGCACAGGCATTCCTTGAAAAGTGCATCGGAGCGAAATTCAGCATCAGTGACATCGAGAAGAAGGAAGGCAACCGCTTCCCTGCCGCTCCATTCACAACCTCAACCCTTCAGCAGGAGGCTGCGCGCAAGCTCCGTTTCTCTGTGAGCCAGACAATGAGCATCGCCCAGAAGCTCTACGAGCAGGGACTCATCACATATATGCGTACCGACTCGACCAACCTTTCAGGTCTTGCGATCGGAGCAGCAAAGCAGTTCATCTGCAATAACTTCGGCGAGGAATACTCACAGGTTAGACAGTACAGACCAAAGTCAAAGGGAGCACAGGAGGCGCATGAGGCGATCCGCCCTACATATATCGAGAGCACGACAATCGAGGGAACTCCTCAGGAACAGAAGCTCTATGACCTGATCTGGAAGAGAACCGTTGCGTCTCAGATGTCTGATGCCCGCGTTCTCAGAACCGACATCAAGGTGGCCTCCGATAAGAGCGAGGAAAAATTCAATGTACAGGCGACACAGGTCCTCTTCGACGGTTTCCTCAAGTTATATATTGAAAGTACCGACGATCCTCAGCAGGACGACGAAGCAATGATCCTCCCTGAGGTTCATATCGGCGACATAATGACTGAGAACGGAATCACAGCAGAATGCAAATATACTTCCGCACCTTCGAGATACACTGACGCTTCACTCATCAAGAAGCTTGAAGAACTCGAGATCGGCCGTCCTTCGACATACGCACCTACAATCACAACCCTCACAAAGGCACGTGGTTATGTGGTCAAGGGAGACAAGACCGGTGAAAAGCACGCTGTCACAAATCTCACCTTGAAGAAGGGCAAGATCAAGACAACAACAAAGACAGAGACTGTCGGCGCAGAGAAGAACCGTCTTCTCCCACAGGATATCGGAATGATCGTGACAGACTACCTCGTCAAGAACTTCCCTCAGATCCTTGACTATAAGTTCACTGCGAATGTTGAGGAAGACTTCGATAAGATCGCTGATGGAGAGCTTGTCTGGAATGGCGTGATCAAGGATTTCTATGGTACATTCCACACAACTGTACAGGAGACCATGAGCAGCAAGGAGTACAACAATGTCAGCCGCGAACTCGGCTTTGCTCCTGACGGCCAGCCTCTTGTTGCCCGCTTCGGCCAGTATGGACCATATGTTCAGAAGGGCGATGGAGACAGCAAGCAGTATGCAAGCCTCGGTGCCGGTCAGCTCATCGAAAGCATCACACTTGAGGAGGCATTGAAGCTGTTCGAACTCCCACGTACAGTCGGCCAGCTTGGCGGAATCGACATCATCTGCACAAAGGGACGTTTCGGCCCATATATCAAGTATGGTGATAAAAATGTGTCACTCCCTCGCGGAACAGACCCACTGAAAGTGGACCTTGACACCTGTATCAAGCTTATCGAGGACAGCCTGAACAAGACCTCAGGCGGCATCATCGCCGAGTATAAGGATTCTGATATTCAGGTGATTGATGGCAGTTACGGTCCATATATCAAGTATGCGGGAAGCAACTACAAACTTCCTAAGGGAACTGACCCGACAACGCTTACAGAAGACAGATGTAAAGAAATCATA
Source organism: Candidatus Cryptobacteroides sp. (assembly GCA_045612265.1). Lineage (GTDB taxonomy): Bacteria > Bacteroidota > Bacteroidia > Bacteroidales > UBA932 > Cryptobacteroides. The sequence goes on along the minus strand of JAZKYT010000088.1, from coordinate 24,360 downwards.
GCATCTTCTGAACCTACCGGACGCAAGAAAAAGCGCAAATGAATTGATTTTTTGCATAGAATCATTAATTTCGCGGCTGAAATCGTTTTAAATTGTAAGGATCATGTCAAACAACTATCAAATTGACCAGATCGATCAGAAGATTCTTTCCTTCCTGGTCAAGAACGCAAGAATGCCTTTCCTGGAGATCGCACGTGAGTGCAATGTATCAGGTGCTGCGATCCATCAGAGAGTCAAAAGGCTGGAGACCAATGGTGTCATCACCGGTTCACGTCTACTTGTAAAGCCACAGGCCCTCGGACTCAATGTCTGCGCTTTCGTGAGCGTAACACTTTCGGAAGCGAACAAGTATCCAGAAGTAATTGAGGCCTTTAAAAAGATTTCAGAGGTGGTTGAGTGTCATTTTGTAACCGGTAGACACAACCTCCTTATCAAGATCTTCTGCTTCGATCACGATCACCTCATGCAGATTCTCCTGAACACCATCCAGAAGATTCCGTATGTGATGCAGACCGAGACTCAGATTTCCCTTGACCAGGCTATCGAGCGCCAGGTTTGGGTGAAGGAGTATCAGAACACCAGCTTCTCGGCAAGCGTCAAGAAGCACAAGGAAGCAAAGAAGAAAGAAAAAGAAAAGGAAAAAGAGTAATCCTACATATTCCTGAGTGCAACGATGGCCTTGGCCATGATCAGATCCTCAGGAGTTGTAATCTTTATATTAAGCCTCTCCCCCATGACATAGGAGAGGCTTTTTCCGTATCTTGATACGACTGATGCGTCGTCTGTGAAGGCCGGATCGTATGCCTGACCGTATGCATCCTTAAGAATTTCAGACTGAAAGACCTGCGGGGTCTGCGCGCCGAAAAGGACGCTCCTGTCGGCTTCTGCACCAGCCTCTTCCCAGACACCGTCCAGATCAGAAGGCTTGAGAACCTTCATCGTGTCAACACAAGGGACAACAGGAATCACACCAACCTTATCCTCTGCAAGGTCAAAAAGTTCGCGGACTTTCGCAGGAGTGACAAGAGGACGGACGCCATCATGTACTGCAGCGATCGCGCCATCAGGAACCTTGGCCAGAGCATTTCTGACGGAATGAAAACGGGTTATACCACCCTTCACAAGAATCTGCGGACAGATGAAGTTGTTCCTGAGGCAATACTCCTTCCAATAGTCAATGAAATCCTCTGGAAGAACAGTCACGACAGAGATGCCGGGACATGCTTCCTGGAACACTTCAATGGTTCTCTGAAGGACAGCTTTTCCGTCCATATCGAGGAACTGCTTAGGCATTCCGGCACCCATTCTCGTACCGCTGCCGGCGGCCATCATGATGACATATCGTTTTCTTTCCATGCCACAAAATTAACAAAATTTTATCTTCGATATTCCGATATATTTTGTATTTTTGAAGCCTATTTGGTTTAATCGAAAAAGCAGTCAAAAAATATGGGATTTTCATTCTTAACCCAAGAGCTTGCGATGGACCTCGGAACAGCGAACACAGTCATTTTCCAGAATGATCAGATCGTGCTTGACGAGCCGAGCATCGTAGCTATCGACAACAATACAGGCAAGGCGATCGCCCTTGGCCAGAAGGCTAAATTGATGCAGGAGCGCGAGAATCCTGGCATCAAGACAGTCCGCCCGATGAAGGACGGTGTCATCGCTGACTTCAACGCAGCAGAGATGATGATCAGAGGCTTCATCAAGCAGGTGAACAGCCGCCGCAGATCACTCTTCACACCAAACATCAAGATGGTGGTAGGTATTCCTTCAGGTAGTACCGAGGTTGAGATCCGTGCGGTGCGTGACTCATCAGAGCATGCAGGAGGCCGTGACGTATATCTGATCTTCGAGCCTATGGCTTCAGCACTCGGAATCGGACTTGACGTTGAGGCGCCTAAGGGTAACATGGTCGTTGATATCGGAGGTGGTACAACAGAAATCGCCGTGATTTCACTCGGAGGTATCGTAGTACAGGACTCGATCAAGGTTGCAGGTGACGTCTTCACAAACGACATCCAGCAGTACCTTCGCCAGCAGCACAACATCAAGGTGGGTCAGATCACTGCCGAGAAGATCAAGATTGCAATCGGAGCAGTCATTCCTGACCTTGACGACGAACCAGAGCCATATTCAATCACTGGTCCTAACCTCATGACAGCTCATCCTGTGCATGCAACAATCACTTACCAGGAGATTGCGCACTGTCTTGACAAGTCTGTGGCAAGAATCGAGACCGGTATTCTCCACGTATTGGAGCAGACTCCACCGGAGCTTTATTCCGACATCGTTGAAAACGGTATCCACCTCGCAGGTGGCGGATCACTCCTCAGAGGTCTTGCAAAGCGTCTCAGCGAGAAGGTCAACATTCCGTTCTATGTAGCAGACGACCCTCTTAGAGCTGTGGCGCGCGGTACTTGCCTCGCACTCAAGAATACAGAGAACTACACATTCCTCATGAGATAATATCTTGCGTAAAGGAAATCTAATACAGAATCTAATCAATGCAGCTATCTTCATCGTATTGGAGGTAGCTGCGTTGACTATGCTTAACAACAACAGTCAGCTTCAGCAGGCATGGTTCTCGAGAGGAGCTCACGCCTTCATGGGAACTGTCTGGGGTACCGGTCAAAGCATAAGGGAATATTTCTCACTCCGAAAGGCCAACGACGAGCTGGCTCTGGAGAATCATGAACTCAGGACAAGACTGGCAAGATTGACTGAACTGACCGAAGATATACACAATGACGAGTTCAACATACCGTCAGATGTAGCAGGTCATTTCAGATTCACTCCTGCAACCATCGTGAAGATCAGCAACAACACCCAGCACAACTACATGATCGTAGGGAAGGGCTCAAAGGACGGCATCACAGTCGGATCTGGAGTCGTGACCGGAAAGGGTGCAATCGGAGTCATCGATGCAGTCAGTGAGAACTATTCTTATGCACGTTCATTCCAGAACTTCGGAATGAGCATCAGCTCAAGAATCGGCAGGTTAGGCTCAGTGGGACCGCTTGAATGGGATGGCCGTAGCCGCAACAGAGCAATCCTGAAGGAGATTCCGCATCACGTAGAGTTCCAGCAGGGTGACACAGTATACACCAGCGGATATTCATCAATCTTCCCTCCGGATATCCCGCTCGGAATCCTTGGAGAGGCCAAGATCGTAAATGGAGCAACTTATGAAATCAACGTGGAGTTGCTGGAGGACTTCAAGGCACTGAGATATGTGACCATTGTAAGCAACACTGCACACGACGAAATCATCAGGCTTGAGGAGGAACAACGATGAGAACTGGACATAACACTCAGATACTATTTGTATTTCTGCTCATCTGCCAGATTGCGCTCTGCAACTTCGCACATCTGGGGCCGTACATCATGCTCAGCATCCTGCCGGCGATGATCATGTGCATACCTCTGTCAATCGGTACTGCAGGCTGCATGCTGATCGCTTTCATCAGCGGACTGTCTGTGGATTGGCTTTCGGAGGGCCTCATCGGAATAAACGCAGCCTCCCTGATTCCTGTCGCTCTTGCGCGCAAGACGCTTATCCGAGTAATTCTCGGAGAGGACATGATCAACAGAATGGACAGCTTCTCCATCCGCAAGAACGGACTCGGCAAGATTCTAACACTGATGATCGCAGCCGGCATCATCTTCCTTGCCATATATGTGACACTCGATGGAGCTGGCACACGACCGTTCTGGTTCAATGTTTCAAGATTCTGGCTTTCACTTGCTGCAAATGCACTTCTGGCAATCCTGACAGCCGACATCCTGTCTCCTGACGACAGAAAATAGGAGAGCATCATGAAACTGAACAGGAAGAACAGGCTTCTCATCGGCCTCTGCACAGCCGCAGGTATACTAATCGTAAAGTTGTTCAGCATCCAGATCCTCAACGAGGACTATAAAAAGGATGCCCGTAATAACTCTATGGTCTATACCACCATCTACCCTACCCGAGGAATCATACACGACCGCAACGGAGAAATCCTTGTTGGAAACAAGGTGGCTTACGACCTGATGGTGACCCCTCGTGAGGTGGAGGCATTTGACACCCTGGCCTTGAGCCGAGTTCTGGGTGTTGAACCGGAATTCATCAAGGAAAAGATGGCGGAGTACAGACGCTTCCGCAGAAAGATCGGCTGGCAGACAGTCGTCATGATCAAACAGATGCCACAGGAATCATACATGAGATTCGCAGAGGTGGCATATAAATTCCCAGGATTCAGAGGTCAGGCCCGCAGCATCCGCGAATATCCGTTCAACGCCGGTGGTAATCTGCTCGGATATGTTTCCGAGGTGGATGCCGCATATATGAAGAAGCATGCGGATGAATACAAGGCTGGAGACTATGCCGGAAAGACCGGTATTGAGGCTGCGAGAGAGAAGGAACTGCGTGGAGAGAAGGGATATAACATCTGGCTTCGCGACTCACGCAACAGAATCATGGAAAGGTACGAGGATGGAGCCGAAGACAAGGAGGCCGTCCCAGGAAAGAACATCACAACCACAATCGACGCCCATCTCCAGCACTATGGACAGATGCTCATGAACAACAAGGTGGGCAGCCTTGTGGCCATCGAACCTTCTACTGGAGAGATCCTCACAATGGTATCAAGCCCTGGTATCGATGTTGAAATGCTTGCTGACATCGGAAGACATTATGGTGAGATTTCATCGAATCCGCACAAGCCGATGTTCAACCGTGCCGTACAGGCGCCATATCCTCCTGGATCTGTATTCAAGCTGGTCAACGGTCTTATCGGTCTGGAAGAAAAGGTCATCAACACAAATACTCAGTATCCATGCCGAATGGGATACCATTTCGGAAAGAACAAGCTTGGATGCCATGAGCACAAGTCGCCGGTGAACCTTGAGGAATCCATCATGATGTCCTGCAACGCATATTACTGCTACGTTCTTCGAGACCTGCTTGAAAACGACAAGTACGCATCCTTTGACGAGTCCATGGACCATTGGAACGAATATGCCACAAGTTTCGGATTCGGAAAGAAGCTCGGAAGTGACTTCCCTGCAGAACTGGGCGGCTTCGTACCGGATTCCAAGTACTACAACAGAGTCTATGGAAAGGGCGGCTGGAAGGCGACAACTGTGATTTCGCTTTCAATCGGTCAGGGAGAGCTGGGATGCACCCCTCTTCACCTTGCCAATCTTTGTGCGACAATTGCAAATCGTGGATATTACATCATTCCTCACATTGTCAAGGACTCCGAGCATGTGGAGATTGACCCGAAGTACAAGGAGAAGAACTATACTTTAGTGGACACTCTCAACTTCCCTAAGGTTGTCGGAGGAATGTATCGTGCGGTGAACAGCGGATTCGGATCCGGCGGTACTGCCAGCATTGCTGCAGTGGAAGGTCTGGACATCTGCGGAAAGACTGGTACAGCTCAGAACCCTCACGGACACGACCACTCCATCTTCATCTGTTTTGCTCCGATGGACAACCCACAGATTGCGGTGGCTGCATATGTGGAGAACGGTGGTTTCGGATCCACATGGGCAGCACCGATTGCCTCGCTTCTTGTGGAGCAGTACCTTAATGGAGAAATCAGCGATAAACGTAAACCCCTTGAAAAGAGGATTCTCGAAGGAGACCTCATGGACAGGGTAAAAGTCAAGAAATAGAAAGATGTTAGATCTTGGAGGACATAGAGGACGAGGTCTCGCGAAGACCATTGACTGGTGGCTTGTGGCATGCTGGTTCCTGATGACAATGATCGGATGGGCCAACATCTATGCATCCGTGCACTCATCCGAGCCATCATCCATCTTCGATTTTGCAAGCCGTAGCGGAAAGCAGTTCGTGTGGATCATGACATCTGTCGGACTGGCCGGACTTATTCTGTTCGTCATCCCACCGCGAGCCTATGAGGGACTTTCGCTGCTGATATATGGCGGAACAATACTCCTGCTGATTGCGGTCATCTTCTTTGGTATCGAAGTCAAGGGATCACGGTCATGGTTCGCATTCGGACCGGTCCGACTGCAGCCGGCTGAGATTTCCAAGATATCCACATCCCTGCTGCTGGCAACAGTAATGAGTCAGCTCGGCTACAGGATAGGACGTTTGCGCGATTTCATCATCACGGCATTGATCATTCTTGTTCCGATGATGATCATCATCCTTCAGAGCGAAACCGGCTCTGCGCTAGTATATGTAGGATTCATATTCATGCTCTACAGAGAAGGTCTGTCAGGATGGCTGATCGCCCTGATCGGAATGGCAATCCTATCGTTCATCCTGACACTCACAGCATCACCTTATGTGGCAATCCTAGTGATCGGTGGAGTCACCTCGTTATGCATATTCCTGTATTCAGGACGCTTCAAATGGTGGCTGGCCATCGGTGTTCCGCTTATCCTGTTCTTCTGTTTCCTGCCGTCACTTCTTGATGCAATGGCCGGATGGATCCACGGTGCGGACCAGATTTCAGCAATCAAGGAATCCATCGAAGCGGGAGAAGAGGTAGCGCTGCCATTCGTGATGCGCATAAAACCGCTTTATGTACTGCTGGGATTCTCCGGCATAGCCCTGCCGCTTATAGCCTTCCAGGCGTTCCGCGAAGGTAACACCTTTACCCACCTCGGTATTCTGGCCTTCATCGGAGGCGTTCTGCTGGTCTTCTCAACTGACTTCATCTTCAATGACGTGCTTCAGGATCACCAACGCAAACGTATCGAGGTATTGCTCGGAATGAAGGAGGATCCTTCCGGAGTCGGATACAATGTGAACCAGTCCAAGATCGCCATCGGATCCGGTGGATTCTTCGGCAAGGGATATCTGAAGGGAACTCAGACCACTTATGGTTTTGTACCGGAGCAGAGCACCGACTTCATCTTCTGTACCATCGGTGAGGAGTGGGGCTTCTTCGGCACATGCGGAGTGATCATCCTATATGTCTTCTTGATCTGGAGGATAATCAATCAGGCCGAACGCAGTCGAGAGAGCTTCACACGAATATATGGATACTGCGTCGCCTGCTGCATCTTCATGCACCTGTTCATCAACATCGGCATGACCATCGGTCTCATGCCGGTCATCGGTATCCCGCTGCCGTTCATCAGCTACGGAGGTTCCTCTATGTGGGCCTTTACCATCATGTTGTTTATCTTCATTGCCCTTAATCGCAACGAACGTAAATACTTCTAAAAACCGCTGGAAAGGATTCTTGGGAACACCTTCCACGGTTACATAGCAAAAGCGTGGAAGATACCCCCTTTAATGGCTGGACCTTCCACGCTTTTCGCGTATTTCCGTGCTTGATGTTTTCTGAAATTATTCTCCGAAGAGGTAGCGGTGCTGCTCAGGAGTAAGAGTATCAATCTCACAGCCCCAGTAAGCGAGCTTGCGGGCAGCCACGTTCTGGTCGATCTCGAGCGGAACGTCATTGACCATCTGACCTGGCTCGCGAGAGATTGTGTCACGGTTCTCCACAAGATATTTCGCGCTGAGAGCCTGGATTGCGAATGACATATCCATGATTTCAGCCGGGTGACCGTCACCTGCAGCAAGGTTCACAAGACGGCCTTCTGCGATGATATATATCTTGTTTCCGTTCTCAAGAGTGTATCCGATGATGTTCTTACGAGCCGGCTTCACTTCCTTCGCCATCTCCTTCAGACCAGCCACATCCACCTCGCAGTCGAAGTGACCTGCGTTGCAGCAGATAGCTCCGTCCTTCATCTTGAGGAAGTGCTCCTTGGTGATCACGCCGTCGCAACCTGTCACAGTAACGAAGATATCACCGAGCTGTGCAGCCTGCTCCATCTTCATCACCTTGAAGCCATCCATCACAGCCTCCATAGCCTTGATAGGATCAACCTCAGTCACGATGACCTCGGCACCGAGACCCTTGGCACGCATTGCAACACCCTTACCACACCAGCCGTAACCTGCAACAACAACATTCTTACCTGCTACGATGAGGTTGGTTGTACGGTTGATTCCGTCCCAAACTGACTGACCTGTACCATAACGGTTGTCGAAAAGGTGCTTACAGTCAGCATTATTCACAAGCATCATAGGGAACTGGAGTGCACCAGCCTTGTTGAGCTGAACGAGACGAAGGATACCTGTAGTAGTCTCCTCACAACCACCGATCACATTCGGAATAAGATCCTTGTACTCAGTGTGCATGAGGTTTACAAGGTCTCCACCGTCATCGATGATGATGTTTGGTCCCACCTCAAGAACTCGTCTGATGTGCTCCTCATACTCATGTGCAGTTGCATCATACCATGCGAACACATTCAATCCTGCCTCAACGAGAGCAGCTGCAATGTCGTCCTGAGTCGAAAGCGGATTACTTCCTGTCACGTACATTTCTGCGCCACCTGCCGCGAGAACCTCGCACAAGTATGCAGTCTTAGCCTCAAGATGCACAGAAAGAGCAACCTTAAGTCCCTTGAACGGAAGTGTATTTCTAAACTCCTCCTCCAATCCGTTGAGAAGAGGCATATGATGCTTAACCCAGTCGATTTTCAGCCTGCCTTCCTGCCAAAGCTGAGGATTTCTAATTTCGCTTGCCATATTTACACCTTATATATTATTCTGTTTTCGCCGGCAAAGATAGTTAAAAATGTATCAAATCCTTGAATATGCTGTATTTTGAGGATATGAGCAAATAAAATCGCCCTCCTAGAATCTAGAAGGGCGATTATGGTGCCTCGGACGGGAATCGAACCCGTACGGACATTGCTGTCCACGGGATTTTAAGTCCCGCGTGTCTACCTATTCCACCACCAAGGCGAACCGGACAGCAAATATAGCTCAATTTTTGCAAAATATCACTTTTTTCTGCTATTCGATGCCGGAATTATTAAATTTGCAGGATGCACTGCTGCGTTGAACGACAATGAAAAACCGTATAAGACATATCGTATATACTGTCATCGTGACTCTGTATTTATTTGGAGCTGCGACGGACACCTGTGCCCAAAACAGGCGCAGCAAGCATGCAGACCAAAGGTCCGTAGAGGACTTCGTAGGCAAGGTTGAAAAAAGTGAGGGCGGAGAACTGCAATATTTCGTTGAAAACGGGGATACCATATATTTCGACCACATCACAGCTTCCAAGGTATATTCAAGGCTTCCAAAGCAGAAAGGCAAGGAGTGGAGGAAATATTACAAGCTCGTGCATAATTTCAGCAAGGCATATCCTTATGCGCTGGTTGTAAAGAAACTGGTGGTAGAAGCAGATAGTACGATTGCAGCAGACAACCTCAAGGGAATGAAGAGGGAGAAGTATATCGCTACAGTTCAGAAGGAACTGTTTGAGGTGTTTGAGGACCAGATGAGGTCATTGACAGTCAGCCAGGGTGCACTCATCATGAAGCTTGTGGACAGAGAGGTCGGAAAGTCCTCATATAATCTCATCAAGGGATATACGAGCGGTATCACGGCCGGATTCTGGCAAGGCATCGCCAAAATCTTCGGCAGTGACCTTAAGAAACCTTATGATCCGGAAGGAGAAGATGCCAGAACTGAAGAGCTGGTGCAGATATGGGAAGCAGGCGACTACGATGCCTTCTATTTCTCTATTTTCTGGAAGGACCCGCCTAAATTGGCAATTCCCGAAAAATATCTCTAACGCTGATTTACAACCGAGACGGTTTCGCCATCAAAAACGATATATGGCGAAGAAGAAATCCAGTCCTTAAGAACCAGCAGACGGGCACCGGCAGGAGTCGGCATATCCACATGAGCATGATAGTGTCCGAATATGAAGCAATCTACGTCGTGATCCTTCTCATAGTCTGCAATAAACTTATACAGAGGCTCCTCTGTACCCTTGAAGACATAGACCTCGTCATGAGAAAGACGGCTGTGACGCGACCAGGTGTTGCCGAAACTGAAGGCAATCCATGGATGAAGCATGCTGAACATAACCTGGAGCGGACGGCAGTGGAATATATTCTGAATCACCCTGTATCCGAACGGAACCGGCCCAAGGCCATCACCATGACCGAGACAGAACTTCCTGCCGGCAATCTCCACCAGATATGGCTGACTGATTCGCTTCATGCCAAGCTCCTCGAAGTAGCTGTATGCCCAGATGTCATGATTGCCTGTCATGAAATACACATCGACACCGCGGTCGATAAGGTCCTGGATTGCAGCAAAGACACGGACATATCCCTTTGGAACCACATGGCGGTACTCATACCAGAAATCCCAGATATCACCAAGCATATACACGGCAGCAGTATCCTCCGGAAGTGATCGGAGGAAGTCCGCAAAACGGCGCTCGCGGGCAGCGGGATCCGCTACCTGCAGGCCCAGATGGACATCTGACACGAAATATACCTTGGTCCTATTCATACGTCATTGACGTGAAACTAAGCAAAAATAAAGATGAAGGCTGAAGCGATGAGGCAATAGAGTGCGAACCAGCTGAGCTTTGCCTTCTTTACAAGAGCGATCATCACCTTGCACGCAAAAAGTCCTGAAAGGAAGGCCGACAGGAATCCGAGGACGAGGGACAGTGCACCGACAGACGAAGCTCCGAACTCGCCTCCGACAACCTCAAGGAAAGTCTCACCAAGAATCGGCACAAGAACCATCAGGAATGAGAACTGAGCCATGACATCACGCTTCACTCCGCAGATAAGACCTGTCGATATAGTCGTTCCAGAACGTGAAAGTCCAGGAATGACAGCGAACGACTGACCAAGACCTACAGCGAAAGCCTGCCAATATGAAATACCATTACGGTATGTATTTGCCGGGAAGATGGACTTGCGACCAGGACGGGAAGCATAGTCCGAGAAGAAGAGCAGGAGCGCTGTCGCTATGAGCGCATATCCCACTACATAGATGGAGCCGAAGAGAGCCTCGACCTGGTCCTTGAAGAAGACGCCGACCACGAACACAGGAATCATTGAAACCACCATCTTGAGAAGATAATCCGTCTGGTCATTGCATACCAGGACTCGAGACCCGTTCTCATTCTTGGCAATCTTAACTCCTTTGAGTCCACAGAAGAACCCCTTCAGAAGATCCCATATCTGCTTGCGGAAGACAACGATGGTACTGAGAACTGTGGCAGCATGCACCATTGTTGTGAAGAGAAGGTCATCGTTCGTCTCAACACCGAGAAGGACCTTTCCAATCTCGAGATGACCACTGCTGCTGACAGGAAGGAACTCAGTAAGTCCCTGGATCAGACCAAGAAGTACTGCTTCAAACCACTCCATATTTAATTCTCCTTATTCGATTTGAATACGCCCATGATTGCAACAATCTCGATTACGATTCCGAGGATGATGACAATCGGAGCCACCACAAGACGACGGAAATCGAACATCGCATAATTGAAGACCTGCGGATCGTCACTGCCGCCACCAGACATAAGGATATATCCGGAAACCATGACAAGAAGACCTACAAGAAGATATTTCAAACCCTTAGGGGTTATGGGCATTTTTTCGTTTGTATTCATATTTAATAATATAATTCGTCCTTTTTGAGGGATACAAGCTTGTTGACAACAAACCAGGTGCTCATAAGGCAGATGGTCAATCCAGAAATGACAACGATTCCCATAACTGAGAGAAGAAGGTCTAATCTGAATATTTCAAAGAGCTGCTCGAACTCGCTCCTCATGAAATACAGCATCGCAACCAGAGCAATGATTGCAAGGAAGGAAGCAAACAGACCTTGAAAGGCTGACTGAACAAGAAACGGAGCCCTGATGAAAGATCGTGTTGCACCGACAAGCTTCATGGTGTGGATTGTGAAACGACGAGCAAAGACATTGAGTCTCACCGTGTTGTTGATCAAGACGTACGAAATGAACAAAAGCAGTGCCACGAAAATTCCGATAATCATGGATATCCTGCTTAGATTGGCATTCAGGGCATCAACCAATGTCTGCTGATAAACGACCTCGTCCACAAGAGAAGAAGCGGATATCACACTCTTGACCACTTCGAGGCTGTCTGCAGACACATAATCTGCTGTCAGAGTCACATCTATTGAAACCGGAATCGGTGATGTCTCGAAGATTTCAAGGAAATCATCGCCAAGCTGGTCAGCCAGTTCGCGCTCTCCCTGCTCCTTGGAAATGAACACAGTGTTCTTGATGAAGTGCAGCTTGTCAAGGTCACCTTTATATTTCAATGCATCCTCATCAGAAACAGTATGCTTCATCAGAACCGACACCTGCATATTCTCCTTGAAATAGTCAGACACTCCTTTGGCGTTCACCAGAAGGAGGCTTGCGACACCCACCAGCAGCAACACAAGACTGATGCTGATGACCGACGAAAGATATGCATTTGCCAGCCTGCGGCGCATTATTTTATTGTCATTTCCTGCCATACGTAAAATCCCAATCAGCCGCCAAAGATAGTGAAATTCAAAATATTTTATTATCTTTGTAAAGATTTTGTCATTAAAATTAACCACTATGGGTGAATCTGTTAAAAGAGTTCTATTCGTAAATTCAGAGATATTTCCATATCTCCCTGAGTCTGATATCGCTAACATCGGAAGATTCCTTCCGCAGGGCATTCAGGAAAGAAAGAAGGAAATCAGATCTTTCATGCCTCGCTACGGCTGCATCAATGAGAGAAAGAACCAGTTGCACGAAGTGATCAGACTCTCAGGTATGAACATCGTGATCAACGACGTCGACAGACCTCTTGTGATCAAGGTGGCATCTATCTCTGCAGCAAGAATGCAGGTGTATTTTATTGACAATGAGGACTACTTCCATCGCAAGAGCGTATATTGCGACGAGAATGGTGAGTTCTTCAAGGACAACGCCGAGCGTGCCATCTTCTTTGCCCGCGGCGTACTCGAGACAGTAAAGAAGCTCAGATGGGCACCAGACGTAATCCACTGTCAGGGTTGGATTGCCCAGGTTCTTCCGCTTTATCTCAAGAAAGCATATATCGACGACCCTATCTTCTCACACAGCAAGGTTGTCCTTTCTCTTTACGGAGACACTCCTGCAGAGTTCCCTGAAGACTTCAAGAGCAAGATCCTCTTCGGAGGCGTAACTGAGAGCGATGTGGAAATCCTCTCTGAGCCAACTGGCATAAATCTTGCGAAATTGGCCGCCAGCTATTCTGACGGTATCATCCTCGGAGCAGACAACGTGGCTCCGGAGCTAGTCGAATACAGCAAAAATTCCGGCCTGCCAGTCCTCCCGTTCAACGCAGAGGCTCTCCAGAGCGGAAGCTATATTGAGGATTACAACAGTTTTTACGACAACTTATAATGAATCTTAACATATTCAGCAGAGTGTGCCGCCTTGCGGCTATCGGTGCGATACTGTTTTGCTCTGCATCTTGTATTGACATAAACGAAGGACTCGGAAAAAATTTCATCCCCACCGACCAGAAATGGGACGTATTCAATCCTGAAGCCGTTGAGCTGAAGGAGGTATATATGCATATGTCCGACAGCCTCTCAGGATACAGCACAAGCAGATTCACATTCGGAGCGGTCAAGGACGGTGTTCTCGGAACCAGCATCAAAAGCACAAGCTTCACACTTGTTCCCGTAGAGGATTCCATCGATTTCGGAAAGAACATCGTAGTCCGCCAATTCCACTTCACAGCAGTAAAGGATACCCTCTCGACTGTCTATGACAACCAGCAGGGCATGCTTCAGAACGTCTATGTTTCCGAACTCAAGAAGCCGCTTGACTCAACGGTACTTTATACCGGAGCATTCACTGACGAGAAGATCCGAGCAGAATTCCTCGACCTTGAAAACAAGATTACAGTAGGCGTTCCGATCTACGACGGTGGAGACTCCCTCTCATTCGACTTCGACAAGGAATGGACAATGAAGTTCATCGAGAAGGTAAAGAAGGCCGATCTTGACAGCATGGACCTCTACATCCAGTCAGTGCCTGGTATCTTCATCACCACAGACACTCCTGCCGGAGAAGGTGGACGAATCAACATGTTCAGACTCCCTATCGGAACAGACCAGGGATACATCACAGGAAACTTTGCTGAGCTCAAGATCACTGCAGAATATGACTATTCTGAGGAGCCCGTGGATACATCCTTCCTCTTCTATTTCGGAGCTAGTGATTTCGTAGAGGAAAAGGCTGCAACCTATCCTACTCAGTTCGCATTCAACTCAAGCGACCATGAGACAGTGAAGGAATATAAGAACGGCATGAAAGCCGCTGACAAGATATATGTGGAAGGTGGTGCAGGCGTGAAACCAGTGGTGAAGGCCAGCGAAATCAAGGACATCCTTGACTCTCTCATCGCAGCTGCAAACATCACAAATCCTGATGAGGTTGTGATCAACAAGGCCACAATCACCCTTCCATTCGAGGCTTCAGGCGACTACTCGGCTCTTGACAAGTTCCCGATGTACCTCAGCCCGACCGTAAGACTTAGAAGCTCTTCCGGCAACTACGTTTCATACGCAGGTCTTACTGATGCAAGTATTGCAAGCGAAAATCAAGGCGATATCAACAGATCGCTCCTTAACTACGCACCGGACATCAGCCACCACGTTCAGGAGATTCTCCGACTTGACAAGAACGACGAGAACTATGCGAAGAAGGTAGAAAGCTACGACATCTGGTTCCTGATCATGTACTCAGAGGAGGCTGTCAGTGAATCTTCAACAGGATACAACGAGTACTACCAGAACCTTCTGTACAACTCATACTACAACAGCATGATGTACGATCCTTATGGATATGGCTATGGTTATGGCGGATACGGCGGATATGGTGGCTATGGCGGATACGGTGGCTACGGCGGTTATGGCGGTTACGGCAGCAACTACTATAACTACATGATGATGGCAGCATATGCTAGCGGATACAGCGGCTCTTCATCAGACAGTGGCAGCTACACCGTTCAGCTTGACAAGGACAGATTCTACAACGCAGTCCTCACAGGACCGACAGCGAATGCCGAATTCAAGCCAAACTTGAAGATCACATTCTCGGCTCCGCTTTCAGCTGAATAACGAGTAAATGAAAAATATTCCCCCGCCGGGGGACAAAAGAAAAAGGACCGATCTGAAGATCAGTCCTTTTCTTTTATTTCAGACAAAATTATTTTGCGTTTACCTTGTCCTCAATGTACTTGATAGCGTCGCCAACAGTTGAGATCTTGTCACCAGCGTCATCATCTGGAATCTCAATGTCAAACTTCTTCTCGAAGTCCATAACGAGTTCTACGATATCGAGTGAGTCAGCGCCAAGATCGTTAGTGAAGTTAGCTGTTTCTGTCACCTCTGATGCATCAACGCCCAATTTCTCAACGATGATTGCCTTTACGTCTTCTGCAATATTTGCCATAACGTTAAAATTTTAAGTTAATTAATATTTCTAATACACGTATATTCGGTACAATATCGATGCAAATTAAGCAAAAAAAATCCGAAAATAAAAATTTTAGGCCCCAAACCGACCTAACGGGATCCCTTGCTCAACTTCAACCACACTCTGAGACCATTCATTGAGTTCAGGAGGTAGAAACTCCACATGATCACCATAACAGAAGCATGCGGCTCACCGCGTGAAACACAAATAACCCACATGACAACACTGACCACATTGGTAATTATCCACAGCACCCACTGTTCCATGAACGCTAACGCCATAAGAGCCTGCGCGACGATACTCAGAACCGTCGTAGTAGAATCCTTAAAAGGCTGAGGATCGCCAAAGTGCTTGAGGACAAAGCCTACAGCGACAACAGCCACGGCACAACCGGCAAAAAGCAATGCTCGCTGTCCCCAATCAAACCTGCGCGCCTTGACCTGCACTCCACCATCGGCAGACTCACCTGCAGACACGGCAGCTCCGCGCTTGCGCCATTGCCACCAGCCGATGAACTGCATAGGCACATAATACAACGCATTCAACGCCGCATCACCATAAAGTGCAGCCTTGTATGATATGTACGCATACATCGACACATTCACAATTCCGAAGAGATAGTTCCAGATGCTGCCTTTAGCTACGAGCACAACGCAAAGGACTCCGGCAATACCAGCCACAGAGCCTACGATATCAACGTTTCCGCTAAGTACAGAATACAAGATATTCGAAACGACAACTCCTATGATAAGGAACCAGTCGTATGGTGACAGGATCTTATTTTTCATTATTCAATGTGTTTAATATACGTTCAGCAAGGGCAGGACCAACAAGGGCTGCGACATCGTCCTTTGAGGCTGCTGCAATACGGGCAACACTTCCAAAATGCAGAAGGAGGCGCTGCTCTGTCTTAGGACCCACACCTTTTATGCTTCCAAGTGCAGACTCCACCTGCGATTTGCTGCGAAGACTGCGGTGGAAGGTGATTCCAAATCTGTGAGCCTCATCTCTGATGTGCTGAAGGACCTTCAGTGCCGGAGAGTTTCTATCTATGAACATAGGATACGGATCGCCTACTCTGTATACTTCCTCCATCCTTTCTGCCAAGGCAATAACGGTCAACTTATCAGTAAGTCCCAGCTCTGCCAGGGCCTCATAAGCAAATGCGAGCTGGCCTTTTCCACCATCAATCACAACGAGCTGAGGTATATCCTCAGGATTCTCCTCCAGCATACGGGAATAACGGCGATTAACAACCTCCTTCATGGTAGCATAGTCGTTCGCTCCGACCACAGTCTTCACCTTGAAATGCCTGTAATCCTTCTTCGACGGCACACCATTCCTGAATACGACACAGGCAGAAACCGGATTGGTTCCCTGGATATTGGAGTTGTCGAAGCACTCAATATGGCGTGGAAGTTCCTTCATACCGATCTGCTTCTGGAGCGACTCCATGATCATATTCTTATATGCATCCGGATCTGTATGTTCCTGCTGCTTGAGGGCATTAAGGCGCATCTCCTTGGCATTGCGTGCACTTAGCTCAAGCAAAGCCAGTTTGTCTCCACGGACAGGTATGCGGAAATCAACGCCATCAATTTCAGTATCAGGAAGGAAAGGCACTATGATTTCCTTTGACAGGTCGCCGAACTTTGACTGGATTTCGCCAATGAAGGTGGCAAGTACCGAAGACTGATCCTCCTCGATCATAAGCCTGAAGCCAAGGTTCAACGACTGAACCACAGCACCACCACGGATGCGCATGAAGTTACCGAAAGCCTCGCCTGCATCCACGATAAGCGAGAATACATCCACATCGCCGATTGTTGAGTTCATGATTACAGACTTGCTGTAATGCTTTTCAAGTGAAAGATATTTCTCCTTATAAATCTGAGCGCTCTCAAAGTCCATCCTCTCTGCAGCTTCGGCCATAAGCGTACGATAATGCTGCATTATCTCACGTCCACCACCCTTGAGCAGTCTGACAATTTCGTCAATATTTGCTGCATATTCCTTCTGTGAGATTCCACCGATGCAGCAGCCTGCGCATTTCTTGATATGATAGTTCAGGCAGGGACGGAACTTACGGTGGAGAATCGCGTCTGAGGTAATCTTGAGGTTGCATGTCCTCAAAGGATATATGCTGTGGAAAAATTCTACAAGATTGCGTGCATGAACGACACTGCTGTAAGGGCCGAAATAGCGGGAGCCGTCCTTGACCATGCGGCGGGTGAGGATGACCTTAGGAAAATCACCGGCAGTCACACATATCCACGGATAGGTCTTGGAATCCTTGAGCAGGATATTGTAGCGCGGCTTGAACTGCTTGATGAGGTTGTTTTCCAGCAAAAGAGCATCAGCCTCAGACTCTACAACAGTGTACTCTGCATCAGCAATCTTGGACACCATCACCGCTGTCTTGCGGGTAAGACGCTCTGCAGTCACAAAGTACTGCGCAACTCTCTTGTGCAGGTCCTTTGCCTTACCCACATATATGACATTTCCCTCGGAGTCCAAATATCTATAGACTCCGGGGGAATGTGGAAATAACGATATTTTCTCTTTAAGCGTCAAGGCTATTTGATATACTCTGCCACAGCAGCCTGGATGCCGTCAAGACCGTGGAAACCTCTCTTGAGGATTGTTCCGTCCGGTCCGATGAGCATAAGGTGAGGAATACCCTCTACACCGTAGATATCTGTAGGAACTGTGCCGCAGTTGTTGATGTGGAGCCAGTCCATACCAAGTTCTCCAGCAGTCTCGATAGTGTGAGACTGTGGCTTTCTCTCCCAAACAGCAAGACTGAGAACCTCAAGACCCTTGTCCTTATACTGCTCATATACAGTCTTGATGTTCGGAACCTCGCGGCGGCAAGGACCACACCATGGTGACCAGAAGTCAACGAGCACATAAGTGCCCTTACCTACATAGTCAGAGAACTTGACTTCCTTCTTGAGAGGCTGAGGATCCATGCTTCTGTCATAGCCATAAACATGCTCTACTGTGAAATCAACATACATATTTCCTTCAGCTGTAGCCTTTCTTGCATCAAGACCCTTCTTAAGGTAAGCTACCTTCTCGTTCTCGAGCATCTCAGGTGTCATCTTGGAGATGATAGCATCCACCTGGTCATCCTCGATAAGGCCACGGAGATTCATAAGAACCTGCACAGCCACGTCGTTGTCTGAGTTCTTCTTTGCTGCGTCAAGATTGAAGTCGATGTACTCCTCAACAAATGCGTTGTAGTACTCCTCCTGAGCCTGACGGTCAGTTGCCAACGAATCCATCATTGTTCTGTACTCAGTCATCATTGCCTCATGAGCTTCCTCATAAGCCTTTACCTTCTCCTCTGCGGTCTGTCCGCACGCCATCACTGCCATTGCAGCAAGTGACAATAAAGTTGCTTTAATATTCATAGTTTTTCAATTTAATTTACTCCATCACACAACGCACAGGGTTGCACTGTGCCTTTGGATCTGCCTGATTTGCAAGATCAATAGTTTTATCATCAAAATAGAACACGTAAGCCGAATTATCATCCTTCGGTGTTGAATACCAATAGTGGCCTTCCTCTCCCACCGACATCAGCAAAGTGCTTCTGTAATATCTATATCCCGAGGCAGGATACCAGATGTTTCTCATATTCAATCCACCGTCATACCAGCCAATCGAGACATTATTTCCCTCCCACGTTGGTCTCGAAGGCACCTTCCATCCTGGAGGACAAGGATCGTAAACAGTTTTATTCTCTCCCCATAGGGCATTGTTATGCTCTGCCAGCCAGTCTCCGTGTGATTCATCCTTTGCTTTCATTACGGTATAAGGAAACTGAACCGAATGGAGCAGCGTTGATGTCGCATCATTGTATTCTGCATTATCATAATTTCCTAAGAACACGCAATCAACATTGCTGTCATATGCAACTGCAGACACATACGGATCTTTTCTACCCCACTGATACATTAATCCCAATGATTGGCTTGATTTAGGAGTATTAGATAGAGCACCCAAATTCATCTTCATCATTTTGCGCTGTTCATCGCCCCACTCTACCACATCATAATCCTGTGAAGGATCATAATCCACACACCAGATATGCCAACTCCACAAGGTGTGATGATGGATATCCTGGACAGCTAAAGTCACATTGCCATATGTCTTATCCACGGATGTCGAGAAATAAATATATCCATCCTTGTAATATGCATCTCTAATTACAGACCTATCGCA
This sequence comes from Candidatus Cryptobacteroides sp., assembly GCA_045612265.1. Taxonomy (GTDB): domain Bacteria; phylum Bacteroidota; class Bacteroidia; order Bacteroidales; family UBA932; genus Cryptobacteroides. The sequence continues at coordinate 4,777 of JAZKYT010000088.1, read as the reverse complement.
AGTTCCTCCAATATGTCCATGACTCCAACCATTATGTTTCAAATCATTACGATTTTCCGTCATATAGACATAAGCCAATCTGGTAGCAGCACCCACGGTTTCACTTGTATTACCCTTAACTGACGCATTGAACTTATAATGCTTGTTTGGTTCTACAATATATGAATTGGCTGTTCCCTGCGCACTCAAATCAATAACCTCTGTATTCTGAATAGAAGAGCTCCTTTGGCAGCGAACAGGAAGACGATCTCCCTCATTTCTATACTGCCATCCATTTGCGCCATAAGAATGAGTATTGTCGATAAAACTATTCCTATTGGTCCATTGCTGAGTTTCACGTGGGAATGTCGCATTGGAGAATGTGGTCATTGTAACATAGTCATCATAGAAAGTCAAATGTTTTTCCCAATCTCCCCAAGAGTCAGAAATATAGTCAACAACCCCTAAAAATGCATCCATATCTGCTACTTGCCATCCTGGAGGGCACGGGTCGTTTTCATTTTTTACCTTAGACCACTCCTTGGCAGGATAGTCGTATATGGCTCTCGGAACTCTCGTAGTCGGGTTTTCTACCATATACTCCTTTATGCCACTCTCGTGACTCACCTCCATATCGACTGAAGTAAACGGCATTGTCCTTGAGTACTTATAGCGTAAATCCTCCACTTCATCAATTGGATCCTTTCTTCCCCACTGATATCTCAAACCACTGTTTCCAAATTCAGTGTTAGTAGCAGAATAAGCATTCAAGGCACCTAAGTTTCTATCCATAAACTCAGCACCTTTGTATATATCCGTCGCGCCTTCTGTATTCGGGTTATAATCTGTAACCCAGATATGCCAACTCCACAGAATCTTGCCCGTAATATCTCTGACAGCTACCAAGGCGTTTCCATGGACACTTCCCGTATTAAGAGTAATATAACCGGTTAAGTTATCATAAGTAGCACTTCTCAATACAGAATTCTTATCTGGAGCAGTAGATGTGGACATATTTGTCTCCCATAATACTTCTACACTATGGATATCACCTACTGGGAAAGTTGTGTTTCCTCTATATCCGGCGTAGAATCGAGACTCAGAAGAAGGACGTACGATATAAGAATTGGCAGTACCGTTCGCACTAAGATCGACAAGATTCCTACGACTGATATCGATCACAGGCATTCTCCTGATTTTAGAGCGTACTATACGATTGTCTGCATCTGTGACTTTCGTATAAACTTCTTCTCCATTCTCATCATAAACTCTGATGGTAAAGCCGTCATCTTCTGTAAATGTATCCTCAAGACCAAAAAAGCCTGTCTGATAGCCATCATAATAAACCTGACCAGATGTTGTGGTTACAGGGATTGCAAAGTAAAATTCTGTCGGAGTTTCACTAAGCTGAACGCCATCACCACAATCCAGAGTGAGTAAATTCTTCTGATTGATAAGGCTTCTACCTTCGTCATTGAAAAGAATAGTGTTCCACTCATCTGCATATGGTTCACACATCTGAGCACGATATCTTGCAAGCAAAGTTCCCCACAACGCGTTTCCCCCATTATGGCTGATTGTTATTTTACTTACCTTAATGTCACCTGTAAAATTAAGCTGTAGCAGACCACAGATGTTTTTGAATCTCAATTCTGTATTTTCTGTTGCAGCTTCTGTGGTGATTGCAAAAGATGGATTATAGTCCTTTGCAAAAGAGTTTTCTGCATATAATTGAACAGATGGCATTGACATCACAATATAGTTTGAAAAAATCCAACCGTCCCACTCACCTTCTGCAGGAGCCTCCTCCCAAATGATACCTTCGTGATCTTGTCCACCAATCGACGTAGATGCAGTATAAGGATATACGGCATAATATAATCTACAACCATCAGGAAGCACAGGCACTTCTCCGGAGAAAACACCTACACTTGTTCCTTCACCTGATACCAAAGACATCTTGGTTCCTACGCCATCACTTGTTCTGTGTCCAGCTGTGAGAATCTTTATTTCGTCACCTTCACTCCAGTATACCGGATATATATCATCGGTAGGTCTGCCCAAAGTAGTTTTAGTTTCCGCGTTATCGGAACCTTCGATTATCGCTTTGATTGTCATGCCTTCAGCCTGCTGGAGATGATTGTCAGAAATCTGATCCTCCAACTGAGAACATCCAACAACGGCAGAAAGCGCTGCAATTACGATAGTATATCTTTTTTTCATACTCATTACTCCTCAGGATTAATTGTTTGATTTTTTCTCCCACGTGCCGTCAAGACCTTCAAAGCTCTCGTGTCTAGAGCCAAAGTCAGTTGTCAAAACTGCAGAATACTGATATGCATAATTATTGGCCATATCCATACCATCAACAACTCCCATACAACTATCGCCTTCTACAGTGTCAACGCTGATGATCAATTTTTTTGTTCCTAAGCACTGAGGTGGCATCATAAGATAGAAATCCACAATCTCACCCTGTACGGAAGTCACCACATTCTCCAACTCTAAAATCACCCTATCAACTGTTTCGTTAGGATTAATCGTATAATTTTCATTAGACACATCGAGTATTGTGGAAACAACCATTGGAGTGCCGTCGTCTGTCTTTACAGTCAATTGCTTGTATGCAGCTATGCGCGGTAAGGAGAGTCTGAAGCGAACAATTGCCTCTGCTCTATCCATTTTATAGTTACATGAACCATTCTGTGGAGTTGCGGCTCCGGTCGCAAGATGCTGAAAAGCCTTCAAATGATCATACTGACCCTTTCCATTCTGCTTTTGGCCTCCATAATGGAACGGAATACTTGTACGCTCTCTATGATCGTAGTTATATGGATAATATACAGCATACCTGCTAGCCGACTTCAAAGCCCAGCCTCCTCCATCAAACTCCGCGACATCATCTCCCGCATGCTCAGCCATCTCAAAATATGCCTGCGCGCCACGGTCAGGAAACATTCCGACCACGTCAGTTTCATCCCAAGCAAAGTGAATAAGCTGATCTGTAATTTCAATATCAGCTTTTGTAGCAGCAGGGAAATGAGACATATCTACCGGTGAGACTCCAATCGCCACATGATTCAGAACACCAGGTCTAACCTGCGTCTCGCACGAACAAAGAGACATAACTGCAGCTGCAATTATTGTCATTAAACAAAACTTTCTCATATCATTAAAAACTTGTAATCCAACCTGTATCCTCTGGCCCAGAAATACCAGGCTTATCAACTATATCACCCATCCATGGAATTGATCCCTGCAGAAATGCCGAGTCTACATGCATCTGAAATATCTTACACTGGGGTGCAACGTAGGTTTTCGATGTGTTCATATACACTATTTTTAAAAGCGAACTCAGCAAATATATAAAAATCCCCTCCCATATACAAGAAATAAGGAGGAGGAATATACAAAAAAGGGATGACAAATGCCATCCCTTTTTGAATATGTTGTCTTGGACAATTACTTGTTGTCTCTGCGACCACCACGACCACCGCGACGACGATCGTTGTTACCACGACCACCACGGTTGTTGTTTCCTGACTGCTGAGCCTGCTGTGCAGCGATACCAGCGTTAGGAGAGAGGTCTTTCTTACCGTAAACCTCACCGTTGCAGATCCATACCTTGATACCAAGTACACCTACCTTAGTGTGAGCCTCAGCAAGTGCGTAGTCGATGTCAGCGCGGAATGTGTGGAGAGGTGTACGACCTTCCTTGATCATTTCGCTTCTTGCCATCTCGGCACCGCCAAGACGACCGCTGACCTGAACCTTGATACCCTCAGCACCAACACGCATTGCAGAAGCAATAGCCATCTTGATAGCACGACGGTATGAAACGCGACCCTCGATCTGACGAGCGATAGAGTCAGCTACGATGTTAGCGTCAACCTCAGGCTACTTAACCTCGTAGATGTTGATCTGAACATCCTTCTTGGTTACCTTCTTGAGCTCCTCCTTAAGGAGATCAACTGCCTGGCCACCCTTACCGATGATAACACCTGGTCTTGCAGCGTGGATAGTTACAGTGATGAGCTTAAGAGTTCTCTCGATAACGATCTTAGAGAGAGATGCCTTTGCAAGACGGCTTGAGAGATACTTACGGATCTCGAAGTCCTCTGCGATCTTCTCTGCGTAGTTACCACCTACCCAGTTAGAGTCCCAACCACGGGTGATACCGATTCTGTTGCTAATTGGATTAGTCTTCTGTCCCATGATTATGCCTCCTTAACTGCTGCTGGTTTAACATCGAGGATAACAGTCACGTGGTTTGAACGCTTGCGGATACGACCTGCGCGACCCTGAGGGCAAGGACGGATTCTCTTGAGAGTGCGTCCCTCGTCAACCATGATAGTCTTTACGATAACGTTACCGTTGTCCAACTCTTTAGTATTCTCTGGATTCTTAGCCTCCCAGTTAGCGATTACACTGCGGAGAAGCTTCTCCAGGTCGATAGAAGCGTGCTTCTTCGAAAATCTGAGGATATCGAGTGCACGGTTTACCTCTACGCCACGGATGATGTCTGCAACGAGACGCATCTTACGAGGTGATGTAGGTACATCATTCAGCTTAGCGATAGCTGTCTGCTTCTTTATTTCTTTAAGCCTCTCGGCCATTTGTCTTTTACGAGCTCCCATAATTACTTACTCATTTTAAATTATTTACGATTGCCCGAGTGGCCTTTGAAAGTTCTTGTTGGCGCGAACTCACCGAGCTTGTGGCCCACCATGTTCTCAGTAACATAAACTGGAATAAACTTATTTCCATTATGAACTGCGATAGTGTGACCTACAAAGTC
>JAZKYT010000087.1:0-13989 GCA_045612265.1 Candidatus Cryptobacteroides sp. | reverse complement strand
TTGCTTGATCTTGTAGCTCAGGATCTTGCACTTGCTGAAGAGGCTTCAAATATTGACATGGTAAACAAGTTCCTCCATGTGTATCGTGATTTCTACAGATTGGTGCGCAACTTCGTGACATTCCATGATTTCTATGACAAGGATCGCAAGACTTTGGCAATCTTCCAGTCGGGAGTGCTTATGGTTGACCAGAGAGCATGTCATTTCTGTATGAATGTGGCTGATATGGCTAAGCATAATGCCATGGCTGCTTCAAGCGGAATGTACCTTATCTACTGCGACTGCACAACCAAGTCGTCTGCTGCCAAGCTCCAGATTGTAGCTGCTGTGACAGTTGGAGAAATCGGTGACCTGATCGTAGGAAAGAACGCTGTTTACTATGATAACAAGGGAGTTGAGTGGGATGCTGTGATCACTAAGATCATTGATAATCCGATCAGTATTTCACAGGCATTCTGGTCTCCATACCGCAGAATGGCCACTGTAATCGAGAACCTCATCAGCAAGAATGCGGCTGACAAGGATGCGAAGATGATGAAGGAGGCTACAGATAAGATCAATACGGCTCCTGCTGCTGTGCCTGCTGCCGGTGCTGCTGCGAAACCTGCTGAAGCCCAGCCATTTGATATCGGTAAGTTTGCCGGTATCTTTGCTGCCTTAGGTATGGCTGTCGGTATGATCGGTACCGCTCTCGCCAGCCTTGCAAAGGGAATCTTTGCACTGAAGTGGTGGCAGGTCATCCTTGCATTTGTCGGTGTGATGCTTGCGATCTCAGGCCCGGCTATGGTGATGGCTTGGCTCAAGCTTCGCCGCAGAAATATCGCTCCGCTTCTTAATGCTAACGGCTGGGCAATCAATGCTTCATCCAAGATCAGCATTATGTTCGGCGAGACTCTCACAGATATCGCAAAATATCCAAAGCTTAAACTTAAAGATCCTTATGCACGCAAAGGACTTCCAACCTGGAAGAAGTGGGTCATTTCGCTTTCTGCTTTGGTAGTAGTTGCTGCAGGTCTGTGGCTTGGTAATCTTTTGAATTGGGCAGGCCTTCCTTCACCTCTTCCTTGGTTCAACAAGACTGTAGTAGCTGAGGAGGTTGTAACTGAGGAAGTCGCTGCTGAGGAGGTCGCTGAGGTGGCTGTTGAAGAAGTTGCTGAATAGACAACCTTATAATGGCGTTCTGTGTAAATATACTTACCTTTACCGGCCACTTTAATCGAGAGATATGTTCAAGAGATTTTTAACTGTTTTAATACTTGCAGCATTTGCATGTGTTGCGTGTGTGGAGACATCCCAGGAGTGTGATGAATATGTGAAGATGTCCTTCGAGTCATCTTTTTCAGACGATGATACAAAGACTGTTCTTGTAGACCGTATACATGTCTATTGGCAGGATGGAGATGAGATTGCTGTGACTGGAGCTGCAGGACCTTTCGTCACTTCTTTGAACGAGGACTCTCCTAAAGCATCATTCGCTGGTGAGGCGGTAGAGGCGGATATGTATTATGCGGTTTCTCCGTATTCTGCAGTGGAGGAATGGGCTGATGAGATTGTCTTGCTCAATCTTCCTACTGAGCAGCCTGCCATCAATGGTACTTTCGGACCGGAAATCAATATCGCGGTGGCTTCAACAAATTCTCTCGATAGCAGGTTCACTTTCCGCAATGTCCTGTCATATATAAAGCTGTCAATTGGTGCAGGAGCAGGAAATATAAGCTCGATAACTGTGTCGACTCCAGCGGGAGAGGCTCTTGCGGGAACTTTCTACGTTGACTGCAGCGAGGAGATTCCGACGGCTGTTTCTGATTCGGAGAGTCATACAGTTTCTCTGGTCTCTGACGAAGTCCTTGAGGCGGGGGATTATTATATCGCAGTTCTGCCTGGAACATATTCAGAGGGATTGTCATTTACATTCGAGGGGCCTGATGGTGTTGCTGTAAGGAATATCGAAAGAGAACTGACAGTCGACAGGGGAATGATATATGCGCTGACACTTGATGAACTTGAATGGCCGGAAGAGGAGGCCTTCTACACTGAGGTGGCTCAGACCTATGATGACTGGAGCGGAGACTATCTGATAACTTATTCGACTGCCAGCACAATCACAGTCTTTGATTCGTTTTCGGGTAGCGATAAAGGCGTGTCTTCTGTCGATCTCGTGTCGAAGCTTACTTCAGATGGCATCCCAGCAGAAGATGGTGACCCATACAAGGCTGTGGTGACAAAGGTGGGTGACTGTTACAGCATAAATATTACGGGTGTCGGATATATCGGATTGGAGTCAAGTTCAAATAAGGTCAACAAGTCTGCGGCAGTTCCTTCTTCATCTGATACAAAGTATCTTTGGAAGTTCTCATATAAGGACGGTGGTAACTTGTGGGTTATCAATGCGGCTTATGATGGCAGAAGACTCCAGTGGAATAATGATGCCAAGATTTTCAGATGCTATAACGGTAGCCAGAAGGATATAACATTGTATAGGAGATCAACTTCCGGAAGTTCTGTAAATCCGAACCCGACACCAACTCCGGACCCAGAGCCAGAACCCGAGCCTGAGCCGACTCCAGATCCTGAGCCAGGTGATGATGAGGAGATCCCTGAACCGATACCGGGCATGACCGGCAAATATGGCTGGTATGAGCTTCCTCAGATCAGTTATACTCAGTCCGGTAACTATCTGATTGATTCAAGCGACAAGACTCTCTACTATGCTCATCATATCTGTGCCGGTGGAGAAAAAGGTCCTGGCGGAAAGACTGCCAGAAACTACACAGTATGCTTCAGCGCAGAGCATCATTGTCCTGTGTGGGTTGCTGCACCAAGACATACGATGTATCAGAGCGGTGCCAGCAGAAAAGATGCATATGGTAAAGACCCAAGTATCCCTTCTGATATCCAATACAGCAGCAAGAGCACAGGCGGCGGATGCAATAAAGGACATATGCTTGGCTCTGCAGAGAGACTTTCTTCAACTGCAACCAACAGACAGGTATTCTATTACAGTAATATAGCTCCTCAGTATACTGACACATTCAATACCGGAGGCGGTGGATGGAATATTCTTGAGGATTGGGTGGACGGACAGGTGTGCTCGGATACTCTTTATGTCGTGATCGGTGCATATTTCGATGAATATACAGACAGAAGGGGATACAAAGACAGCCCTGCAACTATCTCTTATTGTGGCAGGACTGACGTGCATCGTCCGACAATGTTCTATTATATTCTGCTCAGGACTAAATCAGGTTCGTCAGGTAAGCCTCTCTCTCAGTGTACGGCTTCAGAACTCAAGTGTGCTGCCTTTGTCAGGAGCCATAAGACTCCAAAGAGCACAGTTGTCAGCGAAAAGGACCTGATGTCAGTAAGTGACCTGGAGGAACTGACCGGCTTTACCTACTTTCCTAATGTGCCTCAAGCACCGAAAGACTCATATAAAGCCTCCGATTGGGGATTGTAGAATACCCTCTATTTCATCTTGCTGAGGTCATTCTCAAGGACGAAGAGTCCTGATTCTCCGGCCTTGTTGAGCTTGTCCACGATATTGCCGAAGAGAGCTTCCTCTTCTACCTGTTCGTCAACGAATGTCCTGAAGAAGTTTTCTGTAGCATAGTCTTCTTCTTCGCGGCTGAGGGTGACGATTGTATTGATCATCTTTGATACATGCTTTTCGTGGCTGAGCGCGTGGTCGAAAATTTCTTTGATTGAGCCCCAGCCTTCCGGCACGACATCAATCATCTGGAGCTTGACAAAGCCGCCTCGGTCGCAGAGATAATCTGCCATGCGGGTTGCATGCTCCCTTTCTTCCAAGGCATGCTCTCTGAGCCAGATGGCATAGCCGTCCCAGCCCTGATGCCTGAGGAAATATGACATTTGAAGATAAAGATTCGACGACCAGAGTTCCGCTGTGATCTGGTCGTTGATTGCTTGTTGTAATCTGGCGGTAATCATGACTATTTGTTTTAAAAGTTCTCCGCCTGAATTGCAACTTGAGTGCCGAAGTGTTTTATATCTGCTGTCCGCCAAGCAGGACAGATTTAATGATCGGAGTCTGGTGACTGTAAGGGATGAAAGCCAGGGATGGGATTGGTCTGGTAATGATCAGGTTGGCCTTCTTGCCCTTGGTGATCGAACCGAGGGTGTCGCTTACTCCCATTGCGTAGGCTGAGTTTATTGTGCAGGCGTTGAATGACTGTTCAGGAGTCAGACGCATGCGGATACAGCCGAGTGCCATTACGAAACGCATGTTGCCGCTTGGACTTGAGCCTGGATTGTAATCTGAGGCGAGAGCAACAGGGAGTCCTGCCTCGATATATCCTTTGGCATTGCCGTATGGGATTCCGAGGAAGAATGAACAGCCAGGAAGCATTGTCGGCATAGTCTTGCTGCCGCGGAGTGCTTCGATCTCGGCTTCTGTTGTCTTTTCGAGGTGGTCCACAGAGAGAGCTCCGTGTTTCACGCCCACCTGAACTCCGCCTGAGACTTCAAGCTCGTTTGCATGAATCTTTGGCGTGATTCCATATTTTGCTGCTGCAGCAAGGATGCGGTCGGTCTCTTCAACTGTGAAGAATCCTGCGTCGCAGAATACGTCCACGAAGTCTGCAAGGCCTTCTTCTGCTACCCTTGGAAGCATCTCGTTGCAAACGAGGTCCACATATTCAGCCTGGCGACCCTTATATGCTCGTCCAACCGCGTGCGCTCCGAGGAAGTTTGCCTTTACTGTGAGCGGGGTAGTCTCCTTGATGCGTCGGATCACTCGCAACATCTTGAGCTCATCCTCGACTGTGAGACCGTATCCGCTCTTGATTTCAGCCGCTCCGGTTCCCATGGCCATGATCTCGTTCACGCGGACCATTGCCTGACGGTAGAGCTCGTCTTCCGAAGTCTCATGAAGAAGGTCGGCTGAGTTGAGGATTCCACCACCGCGGGCTGCGATTTCTTCATAGCTCAAGCCGGCAATCTTGTCTCGGAACTCACCGTCGCGGCAACCTGCATACACGATGTGGGTGTGGCTGTCGCAGAAGCATGGCATCACGAACCCGCCATCGGCATTGATGCGTTCGCCTTCAGCGTCCACATCTCCTGATCCGAAATCAGTGATCACTCCGTCCTCAATGACCAGATATGCATTTTCAATGCACTCTACCTGGTTCATCTGAGCACCTTCCAGCTTCAATGTGCCCTCCGGCAGAATACCTGCCAGTGTACCTATATTATATATTATAGTCTTCATTACCTGATAAACTCCACAGACTTCTCAATCAAAGGATGCATGTAGGTGTCGTCCTGGATGAACGGAACCACCTTGCGGTAGTGTGCAAAGAGTTTCTCAAGCTCCCATGATGATTTGAGAGGGCGACGGAACTCGAATGCCTGGGCTGCATTGAAGAGCTCAATGGCGAGGACGCGCTCTGTGTTCTCAACCACGCGGACGAGCTTGGTAGCTGCGTTAGCACCCATACTGACGTGGTCTTCCTGACCCTGTGAAGATGGGATTGAGTCAGCTGATGCCGGCATGCAGAGGCCCTTGCTCTGGCTTACGATTGATGCAGCTGTGTACTGCGGAATCATGAAGCCGCTGTTGAGGCCTGGCTTTGCAACCAGGAAGTTAGGAAGGCCGCGCTGGCCTGAAATCAGTTTATATATACGTCTCTCAGAGATGTTTGAAAGCTCTGAAAGAGCGATTGTAAGCATATCCATCGGGATGGCGATAGGCTGGCCGTGGAAGTTTCCTGCTGAGATGATGAGGTCCTCGTCAGGGAATACTGTAGGGTTGTCTGTCGCACTGTTGATCTCAATCTCGATGACAGACTTCACATATCTGATTGTGTCCTTCGATGCTCCGTGAACCTGCGGGATGCAGCGGAAAGAATATGGATCCTGGACATGAACCTTCTTGCGCTTGATGATCTCGCTGCCTTCGAGAAGTTCTCTGAAGCGGGCTGCAGTCTCGATCTGTCCCTGATGAGGGCGAACCTCGTGAACCTGAGGGTAGAATGGCTCGATGCGGCCGTCGTATGCCTCAAGTGCAAGAGCTCCGATCTTGTCGGCCCAGTCAGAAAGTCTCTCTGCCTGGATGAGTGACCACACTGCGTGGGCGCTCATGAACTGTGTTCCGTTGAGAAGTGCAAGACCCTCCTTTGACTGGAGTCTGATTGCCTCCCATCCGAGTTCCTTCCAAAGCTCTGCTGACTGGCGTACTTCACCTTTGTAATATACTTCTCCAAGACCGATGAGCGGCAGGCAAAGGTGTGCAAGTGGTGCAAGGTCACCTGATGCGCCGAGCGATCCCTGCTGATAGACAACAGGAAGGATGTCGTTGTTGAACATGTCGATGAGGCGCTGCACTGTGACAAGCTGCACTCCTGAATATCCGTATGAAAGCGACTGAACCTTCAAAAGGAGCATGAGTTTCACGATCTCAGGACGAACCTTTTCGCCTGTACCGCATGCGTGTGACATCACAAGGTTGTGCTGAAGCTGCGAAAGATCCTCTGCAGGGATGGTGATGTTGCAGAGTGAACCGAAGCCGGTGGTCACGCCATAAACCGGTCTTCCGATGTCTTCCATCTTGGTGTCGAGGAATTTACGGCACTTTACGATGGCTGCTTCAGCCTCCTGGCCAAGTTCGAGCTTAGCTCCTGAAGAAATGATATTCTTGACTGTGTCAATTGACAGTCTTTTGTGAGAAATTATGTGGTTCATACGAATCATTTTGGTAAACATACAAATATATGAAAAATACTTATCTTTGCCGCGTTATGAAATATAGAAATCTCATATTATCGATATTATTCCTAATCTTGCCACTCTGTGCTTCGGCTCAGGAATGGAATGTCAGCTGGAAGGCGGAAACCGACCTCCTTGGAGGAACAGGAGATTACCTCCCGTTCTGGTCCCGCACAGGACGAAACGGAATCACTCCATATTCATCTTCTGCACTTGTAATAGGCGGTGCAGATGTTCAGTACAAAGCGCAGAACGGACTCTTTTTTGAAGCTGGAACCAATCTGGTCGGAAGCATTGAGTCGCAGAATCCAATGCATCCGGACAGGTCAAGAGGAATCGTTGACAGGTTATATGTCAGCGGAGGCTGGAAGATGTTGCGTCTGGATGTCGGTATGGTTCCACGAGAAAAATCCCTTGGAGAATTGTCCATCAGCGGCGGAGACGTCATGTGGTCAGGCAATGCGCGCAATATTCCCGGTATCAATGCATCTATGGATTGGTTGTATTTCGAGAAGGGACATTGGTTCGGTGTGAAAGGAAACATAGCTCACTATCAGATGATTGACAACCGATATGTCCAGGGAACTATGATTCATAACAAGGAGATTGCTGCCAAGATTGCCTTGGGAAGGAGTATAGACCTTATCGGTGGCTTTGCACATTGGGCTCAGTGGGGAGGCAACTCACCTCTTTACGGGCAGTCACAGATTACCGCAAAGAATTTCTACAGGATTTTCATGGCGCAGAACGGCGGCGATGATGCATCCTTGTCAGATCAGCTGAATGTTTTGGGCAACCACCTTGGAAGAGAATATTTCCGTATCGACTGGCGTGCCTCTGATTTCACCATGACTGTTCAGTATGACAAACCGTTTGAGGATAATTCAGGAATGCATTTCCAGAATGCCCCTGACGGAATCTGGACTCTTAAGTTCTCATTCAACAACCGTAAGGCGCTGGTGACAGATGTCCTTTATGAGCATATCCGCACCACCTGGCAGTCAGGAACTGTGCATGACAGACCTGCGACCGAGGAGGAGATGGCCAAGCAGGATCCTAACGATTATTACTATGGAAAGATAGTAATCGGAGGATGCGACAGCTATTTCAGCAATGGTGAATATAAGTCAGGATGGACAAATTACGGAAGGATAATCGGTCTGCCTCTCATCATTCCAAATGCTCCGAATGCAGACGGAATAGTGACAAGTATCGGCAGTACCCGTGTGCGTGGTCATCACGTTGGCATCCAGGGAGTAGTCATGGACTCAGTACCATATATATTCAGAGGTACATATACCAGAAATTATGGTAATTACCATCAGGGAGAGTCATCGTTCTTCGCATCGACACCTTGGCAGCTTTCTTTGGGACTTGAATTTGAGTTTGGCCGAGAGGTGACTAATCTGCCTTTGACACTTGGGGTCGGAGCATATGGAGACTTTGGCCAGCTGTATCAGGATAGTGTGGGTTTGACGTTGAGGTTCATATATGGCGATTCCCGCAGCTATCAGGATTGGTGAGGCGTAACTTGTTGATATATAAGGGTATAACAGTAATGGCTTGCGTGTTTTGACATGCAAGCCATTACTGCTAATTGTGTGATATACAGAGATTTACGCCTCACTAAGGGCGCTGCGAATCATGTCATCATCTGCGATGTTAGGCAGAGTGACCTTGAGGCCTGGAGTGCGCTCCATCTCGCGTTTGATCGCGTTGACTGCACCCTCGTTGCGTGCCCAGCTGCGGCGTGCGATACCGTTGTTCACGTCCCAGAGGAGCATATCCTGGATATGGCGGTCTGAATCAGCGGAACCATCGATTACCATACCGAATCCACCGTTCATAACCTCACCCCAGCCGACACCGCCGCCGTTGTGGATAGATACCCATGTGGCGCCGCGGAATCCGTCACCGATGACATTGTGAACAGCCATGTCAGCGCAGAACTGTGAGCCGTCATAGATGTTTGATGTCTCGCGGAATGGAGAGTCTGTACCGGATACGTCGTGGTGGTCGCGACCAAGGACGATAGGTGCGCTGATCTCGCCGTTCTTGATTGCCTCGTTGAATGCGAGAGCGATCTTGGTTCGGCCTTCGCAGTCAGCGTAGAGGATACGTGCCTGTGAACCCACCACGAGGTTGTTCTTCTGTGCCTCCTCGATCCAGTGGATATTGTCAAGCATCTGACCCTGGATCTCCTCTGGTGCATCCTTCACGATGTCCTTGAGAACTCGAGCTGCAATCGCGTCAGACTTTGCAAGGTCTGCAGGATCCTCTGACATACATACCCAACGGAACGGGCCGAAGCCGTAGTCGAAGAAGAGAGGTCCCATGATGTCCTGGACATATGATGGGTAGCGGAACTTGCCGTCCTCGCGGAGTACATCCGCACCTGCTCGTGAAGCCTCAAGAAGGAAGGCGTTACCGTAATCGAAGAAGTACATGCCCTTCTCAGCAAGTCTGTTCACAGCTGCAGCATGTCTGCGGAGTGACTCCTGAACGCATTCCTTGAACTTCTCAGGCTCCTCAGCCATCATGCGGTTCGACTCTTCATATGAATATCCAACAGGGTAGTATCCACCAGCCCATGGGTTGTGGAGAGATGTCTGGTCAGAACCAAGGTCTACGTGGATATTTTCGTCTGCAAGTCTTTCCCAAAGATCAACTACGTTACCCTGGTATGCGATTGAAACAACTTCCTTGTCAGAGACGGCCTTCTGGATGCGTGGGATCAATACATCGAGGTTGTCGTGGATTTCGTCCACCCAACCCTGGCTGTGTCTCTTGTGGGCAGCATGTGGATTGACCTCAGCACAAACGCTCACAACTCCTGAGATCACGCCGGCCTTTGGCTGAGCTCCTGACATACCACCGAGACCTGCAGTCACGAAGAGCATACCTTTCATATTTTCCTGAGTGCCTGCGATGCCCTTGTTCTTGAGCTGCTTGCGAGCGGCGTTCATCACTGTGATGGTAGTTCCGTGAACGATACCCTGAGGTCCGATATACATATACGAGCCTGCAGTCATCTGACCGTACTGCGATACTCCGAGTGCATTGAATTTCTCCCAATGATCAGGCTTAGAGTAGTTAGGAATGACCATACCGTTAGTCACGATCACGCGTGGAGCGTCCTTGTGGCTTGGGAAAAGACCGAGCGGGTGGCCTGAATACATCACGAGGGTCTGCTCGTCTGTCATTGTTGCAAGATACTGCATCACGAGGCGGTACTGTGCCCAGTTCTGGAACACGGCGCCGTTACCTCCGTATGTGATGAGCTCGTGAGGGTGCTGAGCCACGCGGTAGTCCAGGTTGTTCTGGATCATGGCCATGATGGCTGCAGCCTGATGTGACTTCGCAGGATACTCGTTGATAGGGCGTGCATACATCTCGTAATCAGGACGGAGACGATACATATATATACGTCCGTAGTCCTTGAGCTCCTGAGCGAACTCAGCTGCAAGCACTGCGTGGTGCTTGGCAGGGAAATATCTGAGTGCGTTCTTGATTGCCAGCACCTTCTCCTCTTCGCTGAGGATCTCCTTGCGCTTAGGGGCGTGGCTGACTGTTGTGTCGTATGGCTTCGGCTCTGGGAGTACTGCCGGAATACCGCCTAATATATCTTCTCTGAAATTCATTGTGCTATATACTTTGATGGTTAGATTTTGCTGTTGGTGATCTCAAGTACTTCAGCCTCGAGTGCAACCGCCTGAGCGGCGATCTCTGCAGCTTCTGCGCAAAGTCTGTCAGCAGCCTCGCGGTCAGCAAGACCTGCAGCGTTGATGCGGACATTGAGCTGAGCGCCGAGAACGGCAGAACGTGCAGCAAGTGCGCCTACGCCTGCATCTGAAACTGAATTAGGATTACCCTCAGAAGCCATCGCCTTCACGATAGGGAATACCTCCAGAGCAGCCTTCATTGTCTTGAGAGGAACTTCAGTAGCATAGAGAGTTGCGGCCTCGAGAGCAGCTGCGCGTGCAGCCTTCTCCTCTTCCGAGCCCTTAGGCATGCCGATGGCAGCCATGATCTTGTCGAATGCTGCAGTGTCCTCGTCAACCAGTGCAAGGAGTCTGTTCATGACAGCCTGGCCCTTGTCTGCCCAGTCTGAGAACTCTTTCCAGCGCTCGTCCCAGCCTGCCTTGTGTGATGAAAGGTTGGCAACCATTGTTCCGAGAGCAGCTCCGAGAGCACCCATATATGCTGAGATCGATCCACCGCCTGGTGCAGGGGATTCTGATGCAGTTTCAATCGCGAAGCCCTTGCAGGTCATGCGCACGAGTCTCTCACGTGCAGCAACCTCCTTCTCGTCCTCGATGAGGAACTCAACCACCTTCTCCTTAGGATTGAACGGCTTGAGGTCGTCAAGTCCCATTGACTTCACGGCAATCTTCATGATTTCCTCTTCGGAAATACCTGTCGAGCGCTGCTGCTTCTCAAGGAAATAACGTCCAGCCTCGATGAGGGTGCGCTTAGGAACGAGACCCACGATTTCAGTGCCGGTCACACGAAGACCACGTGCCTGAGCGGCGCGGCAAACCTCGTCAAATGCAACATGGAGCGGGGTGGTGTTGATGTCTGTGATGTTCATTGACACCTGAGCGATGCCATATTCGTCGATGAACCAGCCGATTGCCTTGCAACCCTTGAGAGTACCAGGAATCATCACGGTCTTGCCGTTCTCATCCTTCACGATCTTACCAGTGATAGGATTACCTTCTCTCTTTGGACGTCCTTTTTCGCGAACGTCGAATGCGATTGCATTGGCGCGGCGGGTTGAAGTTGTATTAAGGTTGTAGTTGACAGCGATAAGGAAGTCACGGGCACCCACATTTGTTGAACCTGCCTGTGCTGCACGCTCAGTGTAGCAACCTGGGCCGAAATCCGGCTGACGTGCAGGGTCTCCCATCTTCTCAGGAAGTGCCTCATATTCTCCGGCACGGCAAACGGCGAGGTTCTTTCTCTCAGGCTTCTGAGCGGCAGCCTCGTAACAGTAGCAAGGGATCTCGAGCTCTGTGTAGATGCGCTCGGCAAGCTTGCGTGCAAGCTCAGCACACTCGGCAAGAGTGATGCCTGAAATAGGAATAAGCGGAAGAACGTCAGTTGCTCCCGAACGTGGATGTGCACCATGGTGCTGGCGCATATCGATCAGTTCACCGGCCTTCTTTACACCCTGGAACGCTGCCTCGACAACAGCTTCCGGAGTACCTACGAATGTTACGACAGTACGGTTGGTCGCTTCGCCCGGATCCACGTCAAGAACCTTTACTCCGCCAGATTTTTCAATTGAAGCCACGATGGCGTTGATGACTTCCATATTGCGTCCTTCACTGAAATTAGGTACGCATTCGATGATTCTTTCCATATAGGTTATATAGTTTGATATTAAATTCTTTTACAACCTCTAAAGATAAAATTTTTCTTTCAAACTAAGTCTCAAGATGACGTTTTTTCTTCGATGACAGGTTGCAAAATTAAATATATGGTAAAGAAAAACGAGACCATCGGGTGATGATCTCGTTTCTATAGATTCAGAATGTCTGTTTAGAACATTTCTGGCTCGTTGTTCTGCTCGTTCTGAGCTGGAGCCTCGTTGCGGTCACGACGTGGACCTCTTGGGCCTCTGTCATCGCGGCGTGGGCCACGGTCGCCACCTCTGCGGTCGTCACGACGGCCACCCTGACGCTCATCCTTGCGAGGACCTCTGTCGCCACGTGGCTTGCGCTCTGGCTCAACGTATCCCTCTGGCTTCTCGATGAGGGCTCTTCGTGAAAGTCTCATCTTGCCAGTCTTAGCGTCGATCTCGAGGAGCTTGACCTCAACCTCGTCACCGATGTTGAGAACATCCTCTACCTTCTCAGTCTTGTTCCAGTCGATCTCAGAGATGTGGAGAAGACCTTCCTTACCAGGGAGAATCTCAACGAATGCACCGAACTCGAGGATTGAAACTACCTTACCCTTGTAGATTGTACCTACTTCAGGAACTGCGCAGATGCCGTTGATCCAGTTAAGAGCCTTGTCCATAGCTTCCTTATCGTTACCGAAGATGTCAACTACGCCCTGTGAAACGCCGTCAACCTGCTCCTCAGTGATAGTGATTGTTGTGCCAGTCTCACGCTGGATTCTCTGGATTGTCTCACCACCCTTACCGATGATAGCACCGATGAACTCACCTGCAACACGGATCTGTACCATACGAGGAACGAACTCCTTGTACTCTGCACGTGGCTCGCTGATGGTCTTCATCATCTCGCCCATGATGTGGAGACGACCCTGACGTGCCTGCTCGAGAGCTCTCTCGAGAACGTCGTATGAAAGACCGTCAACCTTGATATCCATCTGAGTTGCTGTGATACCATCCTTGGTACCAGTCACCTTGAAGTCCATATCTCCGAGGTGGTCCTCGTCACCGAGAATATCTGTAAGGATAGCGTAACGCTCGTTAGGATTGTCCTTGTCTGTGATAAGACCCATAGCAACACCAGCTACAGGCTTCTTGATCTTCACACCTGCATCCATGAGTGCAAGGCAGCCTGCACAGACTGTTGCCATTGAAGATGAACCGTTAGACTCGAGGATATCTGAAACCACGCGGACCGCGGATGGATTCTCAGGAGCCATCGGGATCATTGGCTTAAGTGCACGGTATGCAAGGTTTCCGTGTCCGATCTCACGACGGCCGATACCACGCTGTGGACGAGCCTCGCCAGTTGAGAATGGAGGGAAGTTATAGTGAAGAACGAACTGGTCTGTCTCCTGGATGAGAACCTCGTCACGCTCCTTCATGTCGAGCTTTGTACCGAGGGTTACAGTCGAAAGTGACTGAGTCTCACCACGGGTGAAGATTGCTGAACCATGTGCGCATGGGAGATAGTCGGTCTCACACCAGATAGGACGTACTGTTGTTGTGTCACGACCGTCAAGGCGGATACCCTCATCGAGGATCATGTTTCTCATCGCAGCCTTCTCGACAGCGTGATAATATCTCTCGATCATCATTCTCTTCTCTTCCTGCTCCTCCTCCGGAAGTGTTGCGTAGAACTCCTCCTTGAGTGCCTCGAATGCATCTGAACGCTCGTGCTTTGCAGAACCTGACTTAGCGATAGCGTAGCATCTGTCGTAGCAGAACTCCTGGATAGCCTGACGGAGAGCCTCGTCGTTCTCCTCGTGGCAGTAAGTTCTCTTCTCAGTCTTGCCTACAGCCTCCATGAGCTCCATCTGCACCTTGCAGTGCTTCTTGATCTCCTCGTGAGCGAACTTGAT
>JAZKYT010000086.1:0-35407 GCA_045612265.1 Candidatus Cryptobacteroides sp. | reverse complement strand
TTCGGTCAGATCAAATATGACAATCACTTCAAGAGGTTCAATTACAGAGGCAAGCGACTAGTGAAAGCTGAGTTTGCTGCGATAGCTGTGGCTCACAATATCAGAAAAATGATATCGAAGGGCTATTGTATATGCTCTGAATTGAGCGGGAGCGTTTTTGGCGTTTTTTGCAACCGAGTATTTTAGTCACCTATATTGTTAGAAACGATCTGCAAAGAACAGGAACTGGTATTTGATGGCATTCATCCAATACACCCAGTTGTGGACGCCCGGGCGGGTGGTGAATTCGTGAGGAATTCCCTCTGCAAGAAGTTTCTCATGAAGATTGCAGTTGACCTCATAGAAGAAATCTTCAGAACCGCAGTCGATTGCGATATTCAAAGCCCCAGGCTTGAGAAGGTGAGTCATGTTGATGATGGTGTTCTGTGCCCATCTCTCCGGAAATTCCTCCTGGGTGCCAAGTCGTTGTGATATATGCCACTCATTAGGGAATGGTCTTATGTCCACGCCGCCAGAAAGACAGCCGACCGAGCCGTACACATCCTGATGCCTGAGTGCATTGAACATCGCGCCATGACCTCCCATCGAATTGCCGGTGATTGCGCGGCCCTTGCGGTCACGGACTGTGCTGTAGTTGTTGTCGATGTATTCAATCAGTTCCTTGGAGATGAATGTCTCGTATTTATATTCCGGCATCACAGGACTGTCAAAATACCAGCTGCTGAATCCGCCGTCAGGAAGCACTGCCAGGACATTATATTGATCCACAAGATTTCCCACAACACCTCCGGCAGCCCATTCCTGAGGGTTGTCACTATATCCATGCAGGATGTACACCACCGGATAATTCTGGGCAGAGTCATAGGAATCCGGTGTGATGACTGTCACAGGAACATCCTTCTGCATGCCCTCGCTCCATACTTTGATATCATACTGATTGAAAGCTGCCAATGACAGACATAGGGTCATGAAGAATAGTGTTAAAGGAATCTTTTTCATGGCTTTGTGTTATATCGACGTTATTTTAAATTCAGGCGGTCACAAAAATACATAATAGTCATAATTTGTGCAAGATACGGGAAAATTATTATCTTTGCGCGGATATGGCGACTAGAAAGAAATATGTGTTTAATCAGAAGACTCTTTCCTATGAGGTAAAGAAGACTTCCAGAAGCTACCGTGCCCTCAAGACACTGCTTATGTTTGCAGTGAGTGTGGGTATGGCTGTTCTGTATTTCTGGCTATATACCGGTGTCCTCGGTCTTGAACTGCCCAAGACAGTTCTTCTCAAGAAGACCAATGCCGAGTGGCGTTCGAAGGTGGAAGTCCTTGACAGACACCTGGATGAATATGATGCCGCTTTGGTGTCGCTTCAGATGCGTGATGATGATATCTACCGTGCAATCTTCGGTATGCATGAGATCCCTCAGGAAGTGCGTAATGCAGGTTTCGGTGGTGTTAACAGATATTCCCACTATGATGTCATGGACCAGTCGGCTCCGCTTAAAAGAACAGCGATCAGGCTGGATGTCCTGACAAAGAAGACTTATGTTCAGAGCAAGTCGTTCGATGACGTTGCTCTGCTTTCCAAGAGAGCCGGTGACATGGCTTCGTGCATTCCTGCAATCCCGCCTGTGGTTCCGGACAGAAGCATATATCGTCTTTCCAGCAGTTTCGGCTACAGAAGCGATCCGTTTACAGGCAAATCCAAGAGACATTCCGGTGTTGACTTTGCACTCAAGCCAGGAAATCCTATCTATGCTACAGGTGATGGTGTGGTCGAGCAAGTGAAGTATGAGTTCTATGGATATGGTAATCAGATCCTTATCGACCATGGCTTCGGATACAAGACCCGTTATGCCCACCTCAAGTCAATCAATGTGGTGGAAGGCATGAAGGTCAAGAGAGGCGAGTGCATCGGAGAAAGCGGAAATTCAGGACGCTCATCAGGACCGCATCTCCACTATGAAGTCCTGTATAAGGACAAGCATATCAATCCTGCTAACTATTTTGACCTGACGATAACTCCTGAGGAATATTCGACAATGGTTCAGAATACAGCGGAAGTTTCTGACAAGATCACCTTGCATCCATCTCATAGAAAAAAGGTTAAGGGACGCTAATGGGGCGTGAATATATAGTAGACAAGGACTTCAAGTTCAAGAAGGAAAGACCATCAGTATGGAAGATCATCCGCAAGATACTGGTGTTCTTTGTTGTTTCCATTTCATTGGCGATCGTCTATTATGTGCTGTTTGCCCTGGTGTTCAGTACCGAGGAGGAACGACGACTCAAGCTTGAGAACAGATTGTATGAACAGGAGTATCCGCAGCTGGCGCAGAAGGAAATGCTTCTGGCCGACGTGGTCGAGGGACTCAGGATGAAGGATGACAGGATATATGAGGAGATATTCAATACCTCTGCTCCTGATATGGAACAGTTCTCTTCTCTGGAGTTCCTGATGGGACTGGATTCGATTCCCGATGCTGACATTGTCATCACATCCGCTGGTCGTCTTGATGTGCTGGAGCGCAGTGCAAGCAAGGTGGAGGAGAATTTTAAGAAGGTGATGGAGGCCATTGCAGACAAGGATTTTGTCATGCCTCCTATGACCAACCCGATGAAGGAATTCACTTTTGCACAGACTGGAGCGTCAGTCGGAAACAAGATCAACCCTTTCTATAAGGTGCCGATGAAGCACAACGGTCTGGATCTCATAGCTCCTGCAGGAGAGCCTGTATATGCAGTCGCAGACGGATTGGTGAAGGATGTCATCAAGTCTCGCAAGGGTTTGGGAAATGTTGTGGTGATCGATCATGGAAACGGATATGTGACAAGATATGCGCATCTTGCTGACGTTGAGGCGAGAAAAGGACGCAAGGTCAGAAGGGGAACAAGACTCGGCTATGTGGGTGTGTCAGGAAACTCGTTTGCGCCGCATCTGCATTATGAGGTTTTGCGCGATACGCTTGTTCTGGATCCGGTGAATCATTTCTTTGCATCTGTCACTCCGGAGGAATATATGAATATGCTGATCATGTCCGTAACCACCGGTCAGTCAATGGACTAATTATGGAAAAATATCTGTACACCATCGGCGAAGTAGCCGAAATTCTTGGGGAGAGTGTCTCCCTGGTGCGTTTCTGGTCAAATGAATTCGAGAAATTCATCAAGCCTCAGAGAAATGCCAAAGGCAACAGACTCTATACCAAAGAGGATATAGTGACCTTCAAACATATTCATCTTCTTGTGAAGGTGGAGGGTCTCACTCTGGAAGGAGCTGCAAAGAGATTGAAAGGTGATAAGAAGGATCTGATCAACAAGTCCAAGGTATTGGATACTCTCAAGGCTATCCGTCAGCAGCTTTCAGAGATCAGAGAGACTCTTCAGTAGGATAAATATACCTAATTATATATAGCATCATGCAGTATAAGGTTAAAGATGTGACCCAGGTCATAGAGGGATTCGCACCTCTTTCGATTCAGGAGAAGTGGGATAACAGCGGACTGTGCATCGGTTCTCCTGATGCTCCGGTGAGCTCTGTGCTTTTCGGATTGGACTGCACTCCGGAACTTGTTGACGAGGCGATTGAGTGTGGTGCTGACATGATCGTGACCCACCACCCGCTGATCTTTTCCGGATTGAAGAAGATATCTCCGGATGATATGGTGGGGGAGGCTGTGTTCAAGGCCATCAAGGCGGGCATCAGCATATATGCAGCTCATACGAATGCAGACAAGGTGATCGCTGGTGTGAGTGGTGCCATGGCAGCAAAGCTCGGCCTTAAGAATGTTGAAATCCTTTCTGAGGATGGTGAAGGAACCGGACTTGGAGTAGTTGGTGAGCTTCCTGAGCCGATGACTGCCCAGCAGATGGTGGAGATGGTGAAGGAACGTTTTGCGCTTAAGACCGTAAAGGCCTCAAAGCCTGTGGAAGGCGAGATCACCAAGGTTGCGATGTGCGGCGGATCTGGCGGTTCTCTCATATCTGCAGCAAAGGCAGCGGGAGCACAGCTTTATATCAGCGGAGACATTTCATACCATAATTTCTTCACTCCGGAAGGCTTTATGCTCATGGATATTGGACATTATGAGAGTGAAATAGAAATAGTTGACATTTTATTTTCTTTAGTAAAGAAAAATTTTCCTACCTTTGCGGTTCGCATTACGCAGAACATGCACAGTAATCCGATATATTATTTTTAAGAAACATATAACAGTTTTTAAGCGACATGGCTAAAAAGACAAAGAAATTTGATACTCCGATCGACCAGAGAGAGACCTTCGTATCCATTCAGAAGAGCTTCGCTGACTCAGATCTTAGTGTAAGCGAGAAGCTTCAGACCCTCTATGCTCTCCAGCAGGCAGATACTGCAATTGACAAGATCCTCCAGCTCAGAGGTGAGCTTCCTATGGAGGTAGAGCAGTTGGAGACTGAGATCGCTGACCTCAAGGCAAAGGCTAACCGTCTTGCTGAGATGATCGAGGAGTTCAATGCATTCATCAATGCAAACAAGATCAACATGGCTGAGTGCGATGATCAGATCGCTAAGTACAAGGCTCAGATCGAGAATGTATCGAACAGCCGTGAGTACGACTCACTTAACAAGGAGATTGAGAACCAGGGTCTCCTCAGACAGATTGCTGAGAAGCACATCGGTGAGGCTAAGGAGCGTATCTTCGACAAGAAGAATGAGCTCGAGGTTGTAAAGGAGAAGATCACAGTAAGAACTGAAGACCTCAAGGCAAAGCAGGAAGAGCTTGCAAATATCGTTGAGGCAACTTCAAAGGATGAGGAGCTCCTCCGTGCAAACAGAGAGGCATGCGCAGCAAAGATCGACGAGAGAACAATGAGCGCTTACGATCATATCCGTCACAGCTGCAACAACCGTCTCGCAGTGGTTTCTGTATTCAATGGTGACTCTTGCGGTGGCTGTTTCAACACAATCGCACCACAGAGACTCATCGACATCGCATCTAACAGAAAGATGATCATCTGCGAGTACTGCGGAAGAATCCTTGTAAATCCTGATTTCGAATAATCTGACCTTATGGCTGAAGAAGGTAAAAAGAGAGCCGTCAGAACTAAGAAACAGTCAGTAAATTTAGACACGCTTGGGCTTGAGGTGGGAAATAGACCACCTCAAGCTCTTGACGTCGAAGAGGCAGTCCTCGGAGCGCTCCTTATCGAGCCTAACTGCATCGACGAGGCGATGGATGAACTCACTGCCAGCTGTTTCTATAGTGAGAAGCATCGTATGATATTCGAGGCAATGCGCCAGTTGACAAACGAGCACATCGCCTTGGATTTTCTTTCTGTATCCCAGAAGCTCAAGGCCAATGGAAACCTTGAGGCAGTCGGTGGAACCGTGGCTCTTGTTCAGCTCTCCCAGAAGATCGGTGCCGCTGCTCACATCGAGTACTATATCCGAATTCTCAAGCAGAAGTGCATCCAGAGAGAGCTCATCACTGCTTCCTATGACATCCTCAAGTCTTCCTATGACGAGGCGATCAATGTCGATGACCTGATCGATACAGCTCAGACCAAACTTTTCGCTGCCATCCAGAACAATGTGAAGAAGGATGTGCAGGAGATCGGAAAGGTGATCAACGATGCCTTGGATGACATTCAGCGACTCCAGGATTCGTCAGGACTCAGCGGCGTTCCTTCGGGATTCCCGTCCATCGATAAGATCACTCTTGGATGGCAGGCATCGGACCTCATCATTCTTGCAGCCCGTCCATCAGTCGGTAAGACTGCCTTCGTCTTGAATCTTGCACGCAACGCTGCGGTGGATTTCAATATGCCTGTTGCATTCTTCTCACTTGAAATGCCGGCTATTCAGCTTGCAAAGCGTATGATGGTGACGGAGACAAGGCTCAGTGCCGACAAGATCAAAGGTGGTGTAAAGCTCGCTGCATGGGAGTGGGAACAGCTTGATATTCAGCTTAAGAAGCTTGCTAAAGCTCCGATTTATATTGATGACACCCCTTCACTCCCTGTGATGGAGTTCCGTTCGAAGGTCAAGAAGCTTGTGAAGCAGAAAGGCGTGCGTCTGATTGTGGTCGACTACCTTCAGCTGATGCAGGGACCTGCAGAGCTCCGCGGTATGCGTGAGCAGGAGGTTGCAGCAATTTCCCGTACCCTCAAGGCCACTGCCAAGGAGATGAATGTTCCTATCATCGCGCTTTCTCAGCTCTCACGACAGTCTGAAAATCGTCAGGGCAGCAACCGCAGACCTCAGCTCAGCGACCTTCGTGAGTCTGGATCAATCGAGCAGGATGCGGATATGGTAATCTTCATCCATCGATATGACTATCAGGGTCTTTCTGACAACCCAGATGATGTCGGTAGAACTCAGATCATCATCGCCAAGCATCGTAACGGTGCGATTGCTGATGTGGATATGCGCTTCCGTGCTGACGAAGTACGCTTCGTGGACGAGCAGGAGAGCCTCGTGAGCCATGCAGATGCTCTCAGCTATGCTTCAGCCATGAACGACGACGATCCTCCATTCGGTGCAGATCCGATGATGGGTATCCCGATGTCTTCCAACGAATTCGGAAATAACGATTTCTAATCTGAATGATTAGTAAGCACATATACAGAGTCTTAATGCTTCTCCTGTGTACATGTATGGCAGTTTCGCCGGTGCATGCACAGGAGATTCCTGCATGTGTGCCGGTAATGTCAACTGCCGAGGATAGTCTGGTTTTCCAGGCTGGAGAGAAGTTGGAATTTGCACTGCAATATAATTTTATTGGTCTGCATACGGATGTCGGTTATGCCTCCATCTGTCTGGACTCCCTGACATTCAACGGAGAAGAGGCTTTTCAGATTACGGCATTCGGCAAGACTATCAAGTTTTTTGACCGTGTTTTCAAGGTTCGTGAGGACTTCAAGTCATGGTTCACCCGCGAGGGATTCAAGCCGCTGAAGTTCACTCGAGATACTTATGAGGGTGGTTATGTAGCAAAGAATACCTATCTTTATGACTGGTCTTTGGATGAGCCGCTCATTCACGCTGATGTATATTCTTCAAAGCGTGGTCAGCGTTCTCTGGACCTGCCTCTTACACGATGCACATTTGACTTGCCGTCCCTGTTCTATTTCTCCAGGAATATGAATTTCGATGTGGTGGAACCGGGCCGCAGATATCCGATGACATTTGCGATTGACGATGATGTGTACAATGTGTATTTCATCCTCCATGGACGTCAGACAATCAAGGTCAAGGGTATCGGTGAGGTGAATGTAATTAAGTTCGGCGCAAAGCTACTTGAAGGAGAGGTATTCAAAGGTGAAGAGGATATGATCATATATATATCCGATGATATGAACAGACTTCCCGTGTTTTTTGAAGCGCCGCTTCTTGTGGGACGTGCTACCGGACGCCTTACAGGTTGGAAAGGACTGAAATATCCGTTTTCGTCGATAACAGTGCCTGAAACAAAGAATAAGAAATAACAGAATATGGCTAAGAAAAATGAAATAAGACATACCGGAAGGATTGTGGAAATCACACCGGAATATACCACCGTTGAGATTGTAGTCTCTTCGGCTTGCTCATCATGTCATTCGAAGGCACTTTGCGGCATGTCGGAAGACAAGGAGAAGGTGATAATGGTGCCGACAGACCCATATGCACTGCATAAAGTGGGCGATGAAGTGGAGGTAATGACCAAAATGAGCATGGGAATGAAGGCTGTGTGGATATCTTATGTGATTCCTTTGGCGGTTTTGATGATTTTAATATTAACTTTGTCTACGTTCATCGACAGTCAGGTTGTCTGCGGACTTTCGGCTGTGGGTGGCGTCGCGCTATATTACTTCGTGATATGGCTGCTTCGCGCGCGTTTGGAGACTGAGTTCACGTTCTACATCAAGTAAACAAACAACTAAAAACTATAACACTAATGACAACAACAATTATCTGGACTATTGCAATCCTCACCGTCCTCGGTGCGGCTCTCGCTGTCGTTCTGTACTTTGTGGCTGAGAAGTTCAAAGTGGAGGAAGATCCGAGAATCGACGAGGTGGAGAAGGTGTTGCCAGGTGCAAACTGTGGTGGTTGCGGACAGGCCGGCTGTCGTGCTTTCGCCCAGTTCTGCGTGGAGTCGTCACCTAACTTGGACAAATGCTTCTGTCCTGTCGGTGGCAATGAAGGTATGCAGAAGGTTGCTGCTGTGCTCGGCGTTGAAGTGGCTGCGAAAGAGCCAATGGTAGCTGTGGTACGTTGCAACGGTAGCTGCGAGAACCGTCCTCGTACAAATGAGTACGGCGGATATCAGTCTTGCCGTGTGAAGGCTGCTCTTTACAGCGGTGACACTGGCTGTTCATTCGGCTGTCTCGGTTGTGGCGACTGTGTGGCTGCCTGCCAGTTCGGTGCCATCGAGATGGATCCTGAGACTGGCCTTCCAGTTGTGGATGAAGAGAAGTGTACAGCTTGTGGCGCATGTGTGAAGGCATGTCCTAAGAACGTGATCGAGCTTCGCAACAAGGGTCGCAGAAACATGCGTGTTTATGTGAGCTGTATAAACAAGGACAAGGGTGCAGCTGCCCGCAAGGCTTGTAAGGCTGCATGTATCGGATGCAGCAAGTGTGCAAAGGTATGTCCGTTCGAGGCTATCACCGTGGAGAACAATGTTGCATACATCGACTTCACAAAGTGTAAGCTTTGCAAGAAATGTGTGGCTGAGTGCCCTACAGGCGCTATTCACGCTGTGAATTTCCCGGTAGTTAAACCGAAGCCAGAGGCTGCTCCTGTGGCTGAACCAGTTAAGAAGGAGGAATAGAGCTATGTTGAAGACTTTTTCAATCGGTGGTATCCACCCTTGCGACAGCAAGATTTCAAAGGACTGCAAGATCGAGGTTCTTCCTGTTCCTTCAAAGGTATATATTTCAGTTGCCCAGCACCTTGGAGCCCCTGCGACTCCGGTTGTTGCTGTAGGTGACAAGGTGAAGGCAGGTCAGGTGATCGCTGAGCCTGCTGGTTTCATTTCTGCTTATGTGCATTCATCTGTTTCAGGTACCGTGAAGTCTATCGGACCTCGCAAGGACCTGGCAGGAAACAATATGACTCATATCGAGATCGAGGTTGAAGGTGACGAGTGGGCAGAGGGTATTGACCTCACTGACACTCTCGTTACTGAGATTCCAGAGCACAACAAGGCGATTCTCGAGAAGATCACGCTCTGCGGAGTCGTTGGACTCGGTGGTGCTACCTTCCCTGCACATGTGAAGCTTTGCCCGCCTCCAGGTAAGGTGGCTGAGTGCTTGATTCTCAATGGTGCTGAGTGTGAGCCATATCTTACTTCAGACAACCGTATCATGATCGAGAGAAGCAAGGAGATCGTGGTTGGTGCTGCAATCATGAAGCAGGTTCTCGGCGGTTGCAAGACTGTCATCGGTATCGAGGAGAACAAGCCTGAGGCTATCCAGGCCATGACTTCTGCCCTTGCAGAACTTCAGGCTACTGCAAAGGGCTATGACGGAATCTCTGTGATGGTTCTCAAGAAGAAATATCCGCAGGGTGGTGAGAAGCAGCTTATCGATGCTGTGATGAAGCGTCAGGTGAAGTCTATGGGGCTTCCTATCGACGTGGGTGCCGTGGTTCAGAACGTGGCAACTTCACTCGCTGTCTATGAGGCAGTTCAGAAGAATATGCCGCTTGTGACCAATGTCCTCACAGTGACAGGAGACTGCCTCCCTATGGAGAAGCAGCACAACTACAAGTTCCGTATCGGTATGCCGCTTTCGTATATCGCTGAATATGCCGGTGGTGTTCCTGAGGAGGCTGCCAAGATCATCAGCGGTGGTCCGATGATGGGTAAGGCTATTGCAAATATGGAGGCTACAACCGTAAAGGGTTCGTCTTCGCTTCTTTATTTCACAGCCGAGCAGACTGTCCGTGGCGTTGAATCAGCATGCATCCGTTGTGGTAAATGTGCCGAGGCTTGTCCAATGGGACTCGAGCCGTTCCTTCTTCAGAAGTACGCCCGCAACAACATGATGGACGAGCTTGAGGAGAATGCTGTTCAGGATTGTATCGAGTGCGGCTGCTGTCTCTACAGCTGTCCTGCGAATATTCCACTCCTGGACATTATCCGCATTGCTAAAGGCGACGTCATCAGAATCATCAGAACTAGAAAATAACAGAATTATGAATAAACTATTAGTTTCACCTTCACCGCATTTGCACACCAAGACTTCAACAAAGTCTTTGATGCGTGATGTTGTGATTGCTCTGCTTCCTGCAGTGGTGGTTTCTGTCCTCTTCTACGGATGGTCAGAACTCCTCGTTCTCGGAGTGAGCGTGGCTTCATGCGTATTGCTGGAGTACCTTATATCTAAATATCTTCTCAAGAGCCCATGCACTGTGGGTGACTGGTCAGCAGTGATCACCGGTGTGCTCCTGGCTCTCAACCTTCCTGCAACCACACCTTGGTGGGTTGTCCTCATCGGTGCAATCTTCGCTATCGGAGTTGCCAAGATGACTTTCGGAGGTCTTGGACAGAACCTTTTCAATCCGGCTATCGCTGGCCGTGTGTTCCTCCTCATCTCATTCCCTACATATATGACTGACTGGACAAAGCCAGCAGGTTTCATCAGCAGCGCTGCCGTTGATGCCTACACTGGTGCAACTCCTCTCGGCCTCGTAGGTGCTGGTGGAGCAAGCGTGACAGAGGGTATGGATTATATGAGCATGCTTTTCGTCAATATCGGAGGTTCTGCTGGTGAGCTTTCTGCTCTTGCACTTCTCGCCGGTTTCGTATATCTCCTTGCGCGTAATGTGATCAAGCCATACATCACCCTTTCTATCTGGGCAACTGTGGCAGTGTTCGCAGGCATCTTCTGGCTTATCAATCCAGCTGAATATACTGATCCGATCTTCAACCTTCTCACTGGTGGTATGCTCCTCGGTTCCATCTTCATGGCAACTGACTATGTGACTTCACCTATGAGCAAGTGGGGTGGTGTAGTATTCGGTGTGGGTATCGGTCTTCTCACCATGCTCATCCGCTACTTCGGTGCTTATCCAGAGGGTATGTCATTCGCAATCCTTATCATGAACTCAGTGGTTCCTCTTCTCAACAAGTGGTTCCATACTAAGAAATATGGGAGGGCATAATCATGGCAGTTAAATCATCATTCAAGAATATGACTCTCTGCCTTTTGGCAATATGTCTTGTGTGCTCAGGCCTTCTTGCCGGAGTATATGCCTTGACAAAGGCTCCGATCGACGCTGCTTCAAAGGCAAAGAATGAGGCAGCCATCAAGGAGGTTCTCCCTGAGACTGCAGTGACAATCGAGGAAGAGAGAACTGTGGATTTCGAGGGCCAGACTTATGCATATAACCTTGCATACGATGAGAAGGGTGAGGTTGTCGGCTGCGCCATCAATGTGGCTCCAGTAGGCTTCGGCGGCCCTATCGTCATCAAGGTCGGCTTCGATGCTAAGGGTGTGATCTGGAATACCAAGGTGCTTTCACAGGCTGAGACTCCAGGTCTTGGCGCAAAATGTGTCGAGGCATCGTTCGCTGATCAGTTCAGAGGATTCAACCCTGCTGAGAGAACTCTTGGCGTGAAGAAGGACGGTGGTGAGATCGATGCTATCACAGCTTCAACAATCACATCTCGCGCTTATACTTCAGGTGTTGCCCTTGCCGCTCAGGTCCGTGCAGCAATCGAAGGTACTCCAATGCCGCTCGATGCAGCAACAGGCGCTTCATCAACTGACTGGCAGAATTAATCATAGGAGGAAAGAATATGGGAAAATTTCAACTTATAACTAAAGGTCTGATCAAGGAGAATCCGACTTTCGTCCTCCTTCTCGGTATGTGTCCTACCTTGGCCACAACCACATCAGCAATCAACGGTATGAGCATGGGTCTTGCAACCCTCTTTGTGCTCGTGCTTTCAAATATGGCGATTTCACTCATCGCTCCGATGATTCCGGACAAGGTGCGCATCCCTTCATACATCGTTGTGATCGCTACCTTCGTGACCCTTCTCCAGTTTGTGATGCAGGCTTACGTTCCGGATATCTACGAGACACTCGGTCTCTTCATCCCGCTCATCGTGGTGAACTGTATCGTTCTCGGCCGTGCTGAGGCATTCGCAAACAAGAACGGTGTTCTTGATTCAGCACTCGACGGTCTTGGAATCGGTCTTGGTTTCACCCTCTCGCTCACTCTCCTCGGAGTTGTACGTGAGATCCTCGGAAGCGGTTCTGTATTCGGATTCAAGTTCATGGCCGGCGACGGTATCCTCGCATTCGTGCTTGCACCTGGTGCCTTCCTTGCACTTGCATACCTTATCGTGGTTTTCAAAAAGTTAACTTCTAAAAAGGCTGAGTAATTATGGACTATATACTTATTATCATTTCAGCGATATTTGTAAATAATATCCTGCTTTCGCAGTTCCTCGGAATCTGTCCGTTCCTTGGAGTGTCGAACAAGCTCAGCACTGCAACTGGTATGTCAATGGCTGTGTGCTTCGTGATTACACTCGCTACAGTCGTTACATATCTCTTGAACATGCTTCTGGTGAAGTTCGGTCTTGAGTTCCTTCAGACTATTTCGTTCATCCTTGTGATTGCTGCACTTGTGCAGATGGTGGAGATCGTTCTCAAGAAGATCAGCCCTGC
This sequence comes from Candidatus Cryptobacteroides sp., assembly GCA_045612265.1. Classification (GTDB taxonomy): domain Bacteria; phylum Bacteroidota; class Bacteroidia; order Bacteroidales; family UBA932; genus Cryptobacteroides. The sequence goes on along the minus strand of JAZKYT010000086.1, from coordinate 22,759 downwards.
GCTCTACGCTTCGCTCGGTATCTTCCTTCCACTCATCACCACTAACTGTGCTGTACTCGGTGTGGCTTTGACAGTAGTTCAGAAGTCTTCTCCATTTGCAGCTGCGGCTGACGGTATGATGAACCTCGGTGAGGCTACCGTATATGCTTTCGCAACTTCACTTGGTTTCGGACTTGCAATGGTACTCTTTGCTGGTCTTCGTGAGCAGCTTTCACTCAACAATGTCCCTAAGGCTTTCAAGGGTATTCCAATCGCTCTTGTTACTGCAAGTATTCTTGCTATGGCCTTCATGGGATTCTCGGGACTTGTTTAGGATGACTGCTAAGGAATTATTGGAGAAGGCGGAGGAGTTGAGGCGCAATGCCCGGTTCGGAGATGCAATCAATCTCTATCGGGCTGCAGCTGAGGCTCCTGATGCCACAGATGAAATAATAAGAAAATCCCTCGCGTCAGTCGAACTGATGCAAGAGATCAATGGATTTGTGAATGTCGACCTTATGAACCCATAGGGTCGACATTTTTTAGAAACGCATAAGATGGACAGGATGCGCGATTCTGTATGGAGTCGCTCTGACAAAGAGCAGCCATTGAGCTGCGTAATATGTGCCCATCAGGATAATGCCCGCGTTAGGAACAGGTTCCACGAACATGTTCCAGGCTAGTACGAAGTCTGACACAACGAAGAGCATGGCTCCAAGTGCATAAAGCAGGCTGCGCTGCAGCAGGGCCGCCATCAGCATCATGCATATGATGACAGCATAAATGCCGGTACCGGTTCTGATAATTCCTGCTGGTGCTGCCGGTATGATCTTCACATAAACAAGGATTAAAAGAGACATGATGCAGATGCTCAGCATCATGAGGAATCCCTGCATCTTAGCAGTCATCTTAGTCCCTTTGCGTATGAATCTGCGGATAAAGAATACTATATAGAATATATGTGCAATTGCAAATCCACCCATCTGAGCCAGGAAATTGCCACAGTCTCCAGCCAGGTCGCCTGCTGCGGAAAAGAGAAGTGCCAGGGTTATCTCCCAAGGAGTCAGCCAGAGAGAGGCTACAGACAGCAGCCCGACAGGGAAGCATATCTGATGAGGTAACTTCGCAGGTGTCAGCATCATAACAGCCGAAAGCAAGAAGAGAGCAGTTACAATGAATACCATGGGTTTGACATGATTGTCCTTGATTTTCAGTGCAGCCATAGTCAGATAGATTTTAATTAATACGCGAATATAACACTTTAAGACCAATAGATGTTGAAAACTTTTTCCAAAAACTTTTCATCTGCGCATATATTTTTGTACATTTGTATCTTAGTTCAATAGAATTATAAACCCTAAAAAATACTTATTATGAAAAAAATCATTCTCGTGGCAGCTATGGTACTTGGTTTTGCTGTTGCTGCATCTGCTCAGCCTAGAGCAATCGGTGTACGTATCGGTAACGGTGGTGAGATTAGCTATCAGCACGCTCTCGGTGCTAACTTCCTTGAGGTAGACGGTGGTCTCGGTCTTGGATTTGATGGCGTTTTCAACGTAGGTGCAACTGGTATCTATAACTTCATGATCGCTCAGCCAAACTGGACTAGCAGAGGTGAGTGGGGCTTCTATGCAGGTCCTGGTGCAAGCGTTGGTCTCGGTCTTGGTGAGGCTAACTACCTTACACTTGGTGTTGCTGGTATGGTAGGTCTCGAGTATTCATTCTGGTTCCCACTCCAGCTTTCACTCGACTTCAGACAGCACATCGGTATCGGTAACGGTTTCTGGTGCCCTTCAAGCGTAGGTCTTGGCGTTCGCTACAAGTTCTAAGCAACAGCTTATCTGAACAATAGAGCCTCTGACAGTATGATGTCGGAGGCTTTTTGTTTTACAGACGACTCAGATGGCACGCTTTTGGGTTTGCGCCAAGGTGGTTAAACCTTTTAAAAAAGTAGTGTATGAAACAGTTACTTGTTGCGACTTTGCTCGCAGGTGTCCTCCCTTTGATGGCGTGCACCAAGGATGATTTCGATAATTCGACAGTCTCTGAGTTTGATCTATCCCGTTATCTTGGAGTCTGGTATGAGATTGCCAGGTTCGATCATAGTTTTGAGCGAGGTATGGATAATGCCATGGCTCAGTACATCCTTCAGGACGACGGAACTGTAGTGGTTTTGAATACCGGTTGGAAGGAAGGCCAGTTCAAGATTGCTGAGGGCAAGGCCAAGTATCCAGATCCGGAAAAGAAGCCGGGAGCTCTCAAGGTTTCGTTCTTTATGTTCTTCTATTCCGAGTATAATGTGATGATGGTGGATGAGAACTATACCATATCTCTGGTCGGCAGTAAGACAGATAATTTTCTCTGGATCCTTTCCAGAACCCCGGTTCCTGATCCTGATCTGCTTCAGGCTGTTCTTGATGAAGCCCAGGCTCGTGGCTATGACACATCAAAGCTTATTTGGGTTGACCAGAGTCGCAATATTGCTACTCAGAAATAAAAAAAAGTGTGGCGTTAATCGCGCCACACCTCAAAATATTCTTTTCCGACTCCACAGGCCGGGCATGTCCAGTCATCGGGGATATCTTCGAATGGAGTGCCTGGCATAATTCCGTTTTCCGGGTCTCCCTCTGCCGGATCGTAGATGTATCCGCAGAGAACGCAAACATATTTGTCCATAATGTCCATTTGTTAAAGTTCAAGGCTCCCATGTCAATAACTGCGCCATTTCTGAAAAATGTTTAGTACCTTTGCTTGGTTGTATTATAAACATTGAATCTATGGCATCTATTTTAGGCATCGGAAACGCCTTGACTGATATTCTTGCAGTCCTTCCGGACGATACTTTCCTCAAGCAGTATCATCTCCCACGCGGCAGCATGCAGCACGTGGATATGGAAACAGGAGACAAGATCTGGCAGACACTAAAGCCGATGGGCGTGCAGCTCGTGGCAGGAGGTTCTGCTGCCAACACCATCACCGGAACAGCAATCTTCGGTATGGAATCAGGCTTCATCGGTAAGGTGGGAGATGATGATCTCGGCCATCTTTTCAAGAGTGACCAGGCCCAGTATGGCATCAAGTCAATGCTCCTCAAGGGTGTGCATTCTTCAGGCCGCGCGATGGTGTTCATCACTGCACCTAATGCGGAGAGAACATTTGCCGTATATCTCGGAGCCGCTTTGGAACTCGTTCCTGAAGATCTGAAACAGGAGTGGTTCGAAGGATATGACTATTTCCATATTGAGGGATATCTTGTTCAGAACCAGGCAACTATCCGCCGCGCAGTGGAGATGGCCAAGGCTGCCGGATGCAAGATTTCGATTGATATGGCTTCATATAACGTGGTTGAGTCCAACCGTGTCTTCCTGCATGACATCGTGGAGAAATATGTGGATATCGTCTTCGCAAACGAGACTGAGGCAAAGGCTTTCACCGGTCTTGAGCCTCGTGAGGCTTTGGATGAGATCGCGCGTCACTGCGAGATTGCAGTCGTGAAGGTCGGCAAGGATGGCTCTATGGTAAAGAGAGGCGATGAATATCACTTCATCGAGTCGTGGCCAGCCGAGCCGGTGGATGCAACAGGTGCCGGAGATACATATGCTGCAGGATTCCTCTATGCACATTCTCTCGGAATGCCGCTCAAGGTCTGCGGAGAAGTGGGATCGATCATCGCGGCAAAGGTTGTGGAAGTGGTTGGAACAAAGATTGACATTCCACGTTGGAAAGCAGCCAAGAAGGAAATCAGAGAACTCATTGCAGCTAATACCCCTACTGTCTGATGCTTATGTTCGATAAAATAAAAAGATTCTTCCAGGACCGCAAGTTGCGCAAATTTGTGAGTGATTTGCCCACCGGGATTCTTCCGTTGAGGGAAATCCGTACGGTGAATGTGGTCATCGATGTGGAGGAGACCGGATTCGACCTGCTTAAGGAGGATATCCTTTCGTGGGGAAAATCTCAGGGAATCAAGGTTAATATATATTTCTTCGACTTCAGGAAGTTGGGAAAGGATGAACTCTTGTTGACAACCATCGACAAGACCTTGCTGCGTAAAGGTCTGGACTGGCTCGGAACGCCGAACATCACAAAACTCAGCAGCCTTTTTGAAGAGAAGAGCGACATGCTGATTTCGATGATCGACAATGGCAACTATCCGATCGAGTTCCTCAGCAAGTGTGCAAAGGCCCGTTTCAAGGTGGGACGCTGTGCCTTCCCTGGTCATGCATTCGATATGATTGTCTCAGGTACTGCTAATGAGGATCTTCGTTCAGATTCACGAAAGATATTCCAGGAGATTACGGAGTTTTTATTAAAGATCAACTAATATGAGAAGTTTGAAGGATTATCTGGTAATCGGTCTCAAGGGTGCCTGCATGGGAGGCGCAGACGTGATTCCAGGCGTGTCAGGTGGAACAATTGCCTTTATTACGGGCATATATGATGAGTTCGTCGGATCCATTGCAAAGTTTGACGTGACTGCTGTCCAGCTTCTTCTCAAGTTGAAGCTGCGCGAGTTCTGGAAACATATCAACGGTTCATTCCTTCTGACGGTTCTTGCCGGAATCGGAGTGAGCGTTGTGTCGCTTGCCGGTCTGATGCAGATGCTTCTGAGTGATTTCCCGATCCAGACATGGGCATTCTTCTTCGGACTCATTGTGGCTTCTTCGATATTCATCCTCAGAGGAATCTCAGGATGGAGAGTCAGAGATGGATTGTTCCTTGCTCTGGGATGTGTGCTCGGAGTGGTCGTGTGCACGCTTTCTCCAACCCAGACTCCTGATGCATTATGGTTCATATTCCTCAGTGGTGCCATCGCAATCTGTGCAATGATCCTCCCGGGAATCTCAGGCAGCTTCATTCTTCTGATCCTTGGTAAGTATCAGTACATCATGAGTTGCATTACTGGTGTGGTGTCAGGAGAAAACGTAATGTCCAATATCCTTGTCCTTGCTGTTTTCCTGGTTGGAGCAGCAGTAGGAATCGTTTCGTTTTCAAAGTTCCTCCACTGGCTGCTTGCAAGATGGAACAAGGAAACCTTGATTGTTCTGGCCGGCTTCATCATCGGATCGCTGGTAAAGGTGTGGCCGTGGAGCAATACTGAGGCAATCGTCTGCGCACAATTCCCTGATGTCGCTGCTTTGGGCGAGGCGGCCGAGCATGGGGCGCTTGCTGCACAAGAGGCCTTTGATGCGGCTGTTGTTGCCAATGCACCGATGATTGATCCGCAGATCGGTTCAGCCGTAGTGTTCGCTCTAGTAGGATTCTTCCTTGTTACAGGAGTCGAGATTGCGGGAAAGATTCTCGCTAAAAAGAATAAAGCATAATTGCACAAAAATTTTGCACTTTGTTGCAAAATCCCTATATTTGCGGTCTCATTTGGAAACAGAGTCATTCTGAGGACAAATTGAAGGACTGGTCCGGTAGCTCAGCTGGATAGAGCAACAGCCTTCTAAGCTGTGGGTCACAGGTTCGAATCCTGTCCGGATCACATAAAGACGCTGCAAATCATTATGGTTGGCAGCGTCTTTTTTGTTAGTTGTCCTTAAAATTGGGCATCCCAAGGATAAATTGTCTTAATAATCACTATTTGTCCTTAAATTCGCCATTTTTGAGGACAAATAGCATCCGGAACTATAGTTTGTCCTTAAAAAGCCCGATTTTAAGGACAAAGTTTAATGAGGTGAGTCATGAAGATCAAGAGCACGATAAAATATATCATGTCTATAGCTTTGGCCGCGGTGTTGCTGTGGGCATCGTTCCGTGAGGTGGAGTGGACAGACTTCATCGAGGGAGTAAGAAGTTGCAGATGGGAGTATATCCTCCTGTCCATGGCAGCTGGTGCATTCGCTTTCTGGCTCAGGGCACTTCGTTGGAGAAGACTCCTTCTCCCTATCGACGACAGCATCACACGCACAACAACATTCAACGGAATCAACATCGGCAACATCTCGAATTTTGTGTTTCCTCGTATCGGAGAATTTGTCCGCTGCGGTGTGATCACCCGTCATTCTGCGCCGGTAGATTCTGCAAACCCATCATCCAAGAAAGCCACATACGATAAGGTGCTCGGAACCGTTGTCTTGGAAAGAGGATGGGAATTGCTCGTAATGTTGCTCCTCCTGGCTGTAGTTCTGGTCGGCGGCTTTGACCGGTTCGGCACCTTCTTCATTGACCAGATCTGGGCTCCGATGTCTTCAAGCCTGAACTTCAGCCTGTGGTGGATAGTGACAGCACTGATTGTCATCTCAGGCCTTTTGATATATCTCGTATGGCGTTTCAGAACCACTAACGCCTTCTGCGGCAAAGTTGCTGGCATAGTCCGCGGTCTTCTTCAAGGCTTCTCAAGCTGCTTGAAGATGGATAAGAAGTGGCTCTTCTTTGCTTACACGGCACTGATCTGGATGACCTACTGGTTCATGGCATCATGTACAATGTGGGCTGCACCATTCCTCGAAGAACTTGACATGATTGATGCACTCTTCCTGTCTCTTGTCGGTGGCCTCGGCTTTGCTGTTCCGGTACCAGGCGGTATCGGTGCCTTCCATTTCATCATCGGCCTTGCCCTTTCAGTCATCTACGGCCTTCCAATGGAACTGGGCATCATCTACGCAACCCTTTCCCACACATCCCAGGCCATCACTCAGATCCTCTTCGGCCTCGGCTCCTATGCTCACGAAGCATTCCGCAAATAGTCTTAATACCATCGCGGGAGGGATGGTTGTCTAACGTTTTGATATTCAATCATAATAATATAAAGTGGAAATGATTTGCCATAAGACAGAAGCACAAAATCAAACTCCTTGCGATTTCTAAAAATCAGATTCTTCTCCTCAGATCAATCCGCTTTGAAGTTTACGCGGAATTATTTCTTTTTTTTTATTCTCGTGATACTTTTTATAGGTGCCTGGTGACTGAATATCGCAAACGGGCAGCACCTGCAGCAAATAAAACATCCGGAACTGATCTCGCGACCCGCTCCGGATGAACTATAACCCTATTATTAACAACTAAACTAACCGTGAATAGCATTTTGCAAATGCTGTGCCAAATCGGAATGAAATCCGGAATCAAGCATATATAAGAAGAGACCAGCAATCTGCCAGTCTCTTAATAATCATATACAGTATTATTTCTGTCTGAGGAATACCTGAACCGGGCAACCAAGGAAGTCGAAGTGTGCACGGAGCTTGTTCTCAAGGAAGCGGCGGTAAGGCTCGCGGATATACTGCGGAAGGTTGCAGAAGAATGCGAACGACGGCGAGCGGGTAGGGAGCTGAGTGATGTACTTGCCCTTCCATGCTGGCGGTGGATAGTTCTCAATCTCAGGAAGCATTAACTCGTTGATGTCCGAAGTCTTGATCTTGCGTGAGTAGTTCTCATAAACGTGCGCTGCAGCATTGAGCACATCCATGATTCTCTGCTTGTTGATCACTGATGTGAAGATGATCGGAAGGTCATTGAATGGAGCAAGACGAGCCTTGATGGCCTCTGTGTACTCCTTCATGGTGTTGCTGTCCTTCTCAACTGTATCCCATTTGTTCACTACAACCACACAACCCTTCTTGTTGCGCTGGATGAGGTTGAAGATGGCCATATCCTGTGACTCGATACCTGTCTGTGCATCGATCATGAGGATGCAGACATCAGAGTGCTCGATTGCGCGGATCGATCTCATCACCGAGTAGAACTCAAGGTCCTCGTGAACTTTGGTCTTCTTACGCATTCCAGCTGTGTCCACAAGCATGAACTCGTGGCCGAACTTGTTGTAAAGAGTTGCGATTGAGTCGCGTGTTGTACCTGCGATCGGAGTTACGATGTTTCTTTCCTTTCCGAGGAGTGCATTTGTGAGTGACGACTTACCTACGTTAGGCTTACCAACGATGGTGAAGTGCGGAAGCTCAGGATGTTCGTCCTTGTCCGGATCCTCTTCTGGAAGCTCCTTCACGATTGCATCAAGAAGGTCTCCGGTACCGCCACCATTGGCAGCAGAGATGCTGTAGATCTCTCCAAGTCCAAGTGAATAGAACTGGAATGCATCGTACATCTTCTCACCTGAGTCAATCTTGTTCACTGCAAGGACTACAGGCTTTCCGCTACGGCGGAGAAGGTCTGCGATCTCCTCGTCATAGTCAGTGATACCTGTGCCGGCCTCCACCATGAAGAGAACCACTGATGCCTCCTCGATGGCGAGGACAACCTGCTTGCGGATCTCCTCCTCAAAGATATCGTCTGAATTAGATGTGTATCCACCTGTGTCGACAACTGAAAATTCAGTTCCGCACCACTCACATTTTCCGTAGTGGCGGTCACGTGTCACACCTGCAGTCTCATCTACGATTGCCTGTCTCATTCCGACAAGCCTGTTAAAAAGTGTGGACTTTCCTACGTTTGGGCGTCCTACGATAGCTAATAAGCTCATAATTAATTGGTTTAATTGTTAATATCCCGCCTCACGGCGATGATTGCCTGTCTCTATCCGAGACCGTTACTTTCCCTCGCTTCCGAGGGCCTGCTTTTCCCACCAGGTGGGAGTGTCGGCTTAGTGGCAGTCAACACGGGAACCGCAGCTTGCACATCCGCCCTCATCACATGATACCGGCGTGCCGTCCGGGTTCTTCTTGCCCCAAAGCTTTATTTCGTCTTCTTTTGCACATTTGATACCTCTCTTGCGCATCTCCTTGTTGTTCTCGATCTCTGTTTCAGGGAACTTTCCGTCCTTCCTGAAGATGATGTTGAAGCAAAGTCCGAAGACGCACAATCCGATGAGTACTAGTGCTGCAAAAAATATCTCCATCTATTCCTTAGTTGATGAAGCTTGAGCTGATTTCCTCGTAGTTATATACCTTATTGATGATATCAGCAAACATATCAGTCATTGTAAGGGCAGTGATCTTGCTCTTATCCTTGTTAGGGTCACTGCTTAATGGAATAGTATCGGAAACAATCACTTCCTCAAGAGCAGACTCTGCGATTCTGTCATAAGCCGGGCCAGAGAAAACAGGATGCGTAGCGCAAGCACGAACACTAGCAGCTCCCATTTCCTTAAGGACATTGGCTGCCTTTGCAAGTGTGCCTGCTGTGTCAACCATGTCGTCAACGATAATAACATCTTTGCCGGCAACGTCTCCGATAGCTGTAATAGAACCTACAACATTTGCCTTCTCACGAGATTTGTGGCAGATGATGACAGGGCACTGGAGATATCTTGCATAAGCATTTGCTCTTTTTGCACCACCCATATCGGGAGCAGCGATTGCAAGGTTCTTCAAGTTCATCTTCTCGATGTATGGAAGGAACACTGCGCTAGCATAGATATGGTCAACAGGGAAGTCAAAGAAACCCTGGATCTGATCCGCGTGGAGGTCACATGTCATCACACGGTCGCAACCTGCAGCATGAAGCATATTGGCTACGAGTTTCGCACCGATTGAAACTCTTGGCTTGTCCTTGCGGTCCTGACGTGCCCAGCCGAAGTATGGCATGACTGCGATGACTCTGTGAGCTGATGCGCGTTTTGCTGCGTCAATCATGAGAAGAAGCTCAAAAAGATTGTCTGTCGGAGGGCAAGTTGACTGGATGATGAATACAGTCGCTCCTCTGACACTCTCATTGTAGCATGGCTGGAACTCGCCATCGCTGAATGTGAGTACATCTGAATTTCCGAGCTGAAGATTCAACGCTTTAGCGACCTTAAGTGCGAAGTCCTTGGACGCCCTACAAGCGAAAAGTTTGATTTTGTGTTCGTGCTGCATATTGTTGAGGGTTTTATTCATTTTCGTTTTTTAATGTATGGAGAACAGATTCGATATAGTCAAGAATCTCCTCGCGACCAAGTCCAGTCTCTGATGAACTGATGAATGTCGGTGGAAGTTCTTCCCAGAGTTCGAGAATCTGTGCTTTCATTCTGTCCACCTGCGCCTGAAGTGCATTAGGACCGTTCTTGTCGCCTTTTGTGAAGATTATTGCAAATGGAATGCGGCTCTGACCGAGTTCGATCAGAAAATCCATATCCACCTGTCCGATATCATGACGAGAGTCAATCAGGACGAAGAGCATGACCATCTCTTCTGAAAGATTGATGTAATTCCTGATGACCTGTTCGAGTTTCTGCTTGCCTGTTGCAGACATCTTGGCATATCCATATCCGGGTAGGTCGACAAGATACCACTCCCTGTTGATGAGGAAATGGTTGACGAGTCTTGTCTTTCCCGGCTTGCTTGATGTCATCGCAAGCTTCTTGTTGCGGCACAGCATGTTGATAAGCGAAGACTTACCGACATTGGATCTGCCGATGAACGCGAACTCAGGGAATTTCTGCTTCGGTTTCTCGGAAATCCTCGTGCTGCTGCCTGAGAAAAGAGCTTCTGTAATCTTCATAACGTATTAGGGCTCTAAAATCAGTCGGCAAAGATATTAAAATAATTTGATATTTTCTTATGAAAATAGGGGTGCAGATAACGAAAAAAATCTATAAATTTGTATCGTTTGAAGCAAAACTATATGGAAAAGGAATATATCGATCTCTTTGAACTCCAGTCGCGACTGAAACAGGGGATAGAATCGCTTTTTCCAAAACGTCTATGGGTGAGGGCTGAAGTGAGCGCAATCAAGACGCGTAGCGGAGGCCATTGCTATTTAGAGCTCTCTCAAAGTGACTCCAACGGTCTCGTGGCAAAGTCTTCCGCCATCATCTGGAGTTCGAAATATCGTTTCATTGCGCCATATTTTGAATCTGTGACCGGCTCTCCGATCCAGGAGGGGATGGTCATTCTCGCCGAAGTTCAGGTGAACTACAGTCAGCTGTATGGCTTGTCGTTGATAATCAATGATGTGGATCCTGAATTCTCCCTTGGAGTGAAGGAACTTGAGAGACAGAAGACCATCGAAAGACTTCAGAAGGAAGGACTGATGGATCTTCAGAAGGGACTCCAGCTGCCGGTTCTGCCATACAATATCGCTGTGATTTCTGCCGAGGATGCTGCCGGTTATCGTGATTTCGTCAGACATCTGGAGGAGAATCCTTATGGTTTTGTTCTGAACTGCACTCTTTTCCCGGCTCTGATGCAGGGCGCAGACTGCCCTCAGTCCATCATTTCGGCCCTTGATGCGGTGATGGAGACCGGTGCTGAATGGGATGCTGTCCTGATTCTCAGGGGCGGCGGTGCAAAGCTCGACCTCGCCTGCTTCGATGATTACGACCTTGCAGCAGTTGTTGCGCAATATCCGCTCCCGGTGCTTACAGCCATCGGTCACGACCAGGATTTTCATGTCTGTGACATGGTTGCACACGAGTTTGTGAAGACCCCGACTGCCTTGGCTGACTTCCTGTTGAGCATGTACGAGGCGGAGGACGAGAGGATATCCTCCCTGCAGACAAGGATGAGGCTGGCGTTTTCAAACAAGATATATGCAGCGGAATCTGCACTGAATATGCTTCAGGCGCGTGTGAAAGGTGGATTCGCTATGAAGATTGCAAATATGGAAGCGGCCCTGAGAGTGCTTGAGGCAAGGATCATGGCGGCGGATCCGCGTAAGATACTTGAGAGGGGATATGCCTTGGCTGTGGATGCGGACGGCGTGGTGGTCAAAGGAGTCGCAGGCAGGGAAAATGGAGACAGGATATCCATGATGTTCCCCGACGGAACCCTGGATTGTATAATTGATGAAGTGAGATGATTATGGAAGAGAAATTTGATTATCTGAAGGCAATAGAGGAACTCGAGGCTATGGCTGCAAAGGTTGAAGATCCGCAGACCGGCATCGGTGACATTGATAAATATATGAAGCGTTCGCAGGAACTTATTGAGGCCTGCCGCGCTTATCTTCGTGGTGCCAGGGAGAAGCTCGAGGCATAGGATAAGGAATGAATCAAAATACAACCATATAAAGATTATGTGCGCAAAGAAAAAGCAGGAAATGATCTACGATCACGATGAATGGCTCGAACCATATAAGGAAGTCATTGATCGCAGGAACAAGATGATTCTTGAAATGAAGGACAGGCTGTCGGTTGACGGTTCTCTCAGCAAGGGAATAAATAATCACATGTACTATGGCCTTCATCATGATGCCAGAGGCAATTGGGTGTTCCGTGAGTGGGCTCCGAATGCAACCAAGATATATCTCATCGGTGAGTTCAACAACTGGAAGCGTACTGAGGCGTATGCTCTCAAGCCGATCGGAGGTGGAAACTGGGAAATTACCCTTCCTTCGATGTTTCTCGATCATGGTACGCTGTATAAATTATATGTAGAGTGGAAAGGCGGTGGTGCGGAAAGAATCCCTGCTTATGTGACAAGAGCGGTCCAGGACCCTCATACAAAGACATTCTGTGCACAGGTATGGGATCCGTTCGAGAAATATGAATGGAAGAATGCAAAGCCTGGCAAACGTCAGCATCCACTTATCTACGAGTGCCATATCGGTATGGCTGCAGAGGAGGAGAAGGTGGGTACTTTTGAGGAGTTCAGAACCAACGTGCTTCCTAAGGTTGCCGAGCTTGGATATGACACCCTTCAGATCATGGCTCTCCAGGAGCATCCTTATTACGGATCTTTCGGATATCAGGTGGCCAATTTCTTTGCGCTCAGCTCGCGTTTCGGAACCCCTGAGGAGTTCAAGGCGCTGGTTGATGATGCTCACGGATTGGGCATTGCAGTGGTGATGGATATCGTTCATTCTCATTCGGTTGACAATGAGGCTGAAGGACTTGGCCTCTTCGACGGAACTGAGACTATGTACTTCTACGACGGCTGGCAGGGACACCATCCTGCATGGGGTTCACGCTGCTTTGACTATGGCAAGGACGAGACAAAATATTTCCTCCTCTCGAACTGTAAATACTGGATGGAGGAATATCATATCGACGGTTTCCGTTTCGACGGTGTGACCAGTATGCTCTATTGGGATCACGGCTTGGAGAAGGCCTTCGTCGGATATGAAAACTATTTCAATCAGGGTGTCGACGACAACGCGATAGCATATCTTGCTCTTGCGAATGTCCTGATCCATGAAATGAACGAGGATGCCTTCACGATTGCTGAGGACGTCAGCGGTATGGCAGGTCTGGCTGCTCCTATCAGCATGGGTGGCGTGGGCTTTGACTTCCGCATGAGCATGGGTGTTGCCGATAACTGGATCAAGTGGATCAAGGAACTTGCTGATGACCAGTGGAGTGTCGGCGAAATCTGGTGGCAGCTCACCAACAAGCGTGAGGACGAAAAGACCATCAGCTATGCAGAGTGTCACGACCAGGCGATGGTGGGTGACAAGACCATCGCATTCCGTCTGATGGATAAGGAAATGTACTTCTCAATGAACAAGGATTCTCAGTCTGACATCGTTGACAGAGGTATGGCTCTTCATAAGATGATCCGTCTTGTAACCCTTGCAACATGTGGCAACGGATATCTCACATTCATGGGTAACGAGTTCGGCCATCCGGAGTGGATCGACTTCCCTCGTCAGGGAAATGACTGGTCGTACAAGCACGCCCGCAGACAGTGGTCTCTTGCTGAACCTGACTATCTGTGATATAAATATTTGTGGAATTTTGACAAGGCTATGGTGCATCTCGTGCGGGAGGAATCGGTTCTTGATGAAAAACCTGAACTTTTTGTGCAGGATGAAGAGAAAAAGATACTTATTTTCAAAAGAAATAATTGTATCTTTGCCCTGAACTTCAACCCCACTGCTTCATTCGCCGATTACGGCTTCGCAGCACCTGCTGGAAAATATGAGGCAGTCTTGAATACGGACGAAAACGAATTTGACGGCTTCTCTAGACTAAAGACTGGAGAGGTGCATTTTAGTGTACCGGAGAAAAACGAAAATGGTAACGGCAAATATGATTCGAGCTTGTCTCTTTATCTCCCAGCCCGCACCGCAGTTGTTTTGAAAAAATTAGACTAAAAATATATTTTTATGGCTTTTCTGAAATTTAACAAGTCCGAACTCGTGAACCTGGAGTACTCACTCAAGCGTGAGCTTCTGGTTGCAAATGAGACCGGTGCGTACTGCAACACGTCAATCGTGACATGTAATACGCGACGCTATCACGGACTGCTCGCTGTCCCTGTGCAGGAACTCGGCGGTGGAAAGTATATGCTGCTTTCTGCGCTTGATGAGAGCCTTGTCCTCAGGGGTAAGCAGTTCAACCTCGGAATCCATTGCTATGGTGACACTTATGATCCAAAGGGACATAAGTACATCGTGGATTTCGATGCGAATCCGGTTCCGGTAGTAACTTACAAGGTGGGTGGAATCCTCTTCACAAAGACAATCATGCTTGTTCCTGATTCTGATCAGGTGCTCATCAAGTATGAACTTCTCGAGGCTCCTTCGAAGCTCACTCTCAACCTCAAGCCTTTCCTTGCCTTCAGAGGAATTCATAGCCTCACAGGTCAGAATTCTGAAGCATACACAGGTTATGAGGAGGTGAATGGCGGTGTCGCTTTCCGTCTTTACAGCGGCTTCCCATACCTGAACATGCAGACTTCAGCTCAGGCAGCGTTCAAGTATCAGCCATACTGGTACAGCGGAGTGACTTACTCAGATGAGTATCGTCGTGGATTCGACTGCCGCGAGGATCTTTTTGTTCCTGGTACATTCTCACTTGAGATGAATCCTGGTGATTCTGTAGTGTTCTCGGCATCTGTGAACGAGGTTAACCCAAGAGGCCTCAAGAGAAAGTTCACAGACACATTGAAGAAGATGGAGACCATCGATTCGTATGAGGACCTTCTCAGACATAATGCTGAGATGTTCAAGGTGCATCAGGGAGACAAGGTTCGTATCAATGCCGGTTTCTCATGGCTTGAGACAGGACTTCTCAGAGAGACCATCATGGCTCTTCCAGGCTTGACACTTTATGCAAACGGTGACTGTGATGAGTTCGAGGCAATTCTCGACACCCTTATCGCTGACGAGCAGGAGAGACTCTTCCATCGTACTACACAGTGCGAGGCACCTCTCAGATTGACTGACACAATCCAGCAGTATATCCGCTTCAGCGGAAAGGAAAAGCAGATCTGGAAGAAGTACGGCGAGACCCTCAAGGGAATCATCGAGAGCTATGCTCCAGGTCGTAGAAAAGAGATTGCAATGCATCCTAACGGCCTTCTCTGGGCGCAGATGGATGGAGTGGCGCTTTCATGGATGAACGCCTATGTATATGGCCGTCCTGTTACAGAAAGAGCCGGTTATCAGGTGGAGACAAATGCATTCTGGTACAATGCACTCTGCTTCGCAATCGATATGGAAAACAAATACGGTCCTAAGAAGGATAATGAGTTTGTCGCTCGCTGGACTCCAGTTCGTGATCTCGTAAGAGAGAACTACCAGCCGACATTCTGGAAACCTGAGTGGGGCTATCTTGCTGACTATGTCGGCAACGGACCGGTCGATCAGGCCGTTCGTCCGAACCTTCTCTTCCCGGTATACCTCGAGTACTCACCAATCGATGATGAGGTTGCTTCTGAGGTGATGATGACAATCAATGCAGAGCTCGTGACCAAGCGTGGTCTCCGTTCACTCTCTCCTCGTAACGAGGCTTACAGAGGTGTGTACGAGGGTTCGCAGATCGATCGCGACCTTGCATACCATCAGGGTTGTGCGTTCCCGGATCTTCTTGCGCCATACATCGATGTATGTTTCCGCATGATGGGAGCACCTTACTACGGAAGAGCAAAATATCTTGTTGAGGGCTTCTTTGAGGACATCAGCAAGCACGGTGTAGGTGCATTCTCCGAGCTTTATGACGGTGACCCTCCACACGAGCCACACGGAGCTATCGCTTCTGCCACAAGCACTTCAGCACTTCTGCATATCGTACATATTATGAAACAGTATAAGAAGGAGGACAGATAATGAGAGTATTGATGTTTGGATGGGAGTTCCCTCCTCATATTGCCGGAGGTCTCGGAACTGCCTGCTATGGTATGACCAAGGGTCTTGCCTACAATGATGTTGACGTGCTTTTCGTAATGCCTTCTGCTTCAGGAGACGAGGATGAAAGCGCAGTGAAGATCATCAACGCAAGTGATGTTGCCATCGACACAGTAAGCGCAACTGTTGATGAGTTCCTCGGAAAAGTTCAGTTCGTGCATATCGGTACCAACATGGTTCCTTATGTCGACCCACAGGACTTTACAAAGATCGTAGAGGAAGAGCGCAAGAGACAGATCAAGGGTTTCCGCGTTCAGTACGGTCAGAAATATAAATTCTCTGGAAAGTATGGAGCTAACCTTATGGAGGAGGTTGCACGCTACGCAATGGTAGGTGCTACAATCGCTCTCCAGTACAAGGATCAGTTCGATGTGATTCATGCACATGACTGGCTCACATATCTTGCTGGTGTTGCTGCAAAGCAGCTCACAGGCAAGCCGCTCGTAGTTCACATGCACGCCACTTCGTACGACCGTGCAAGCGACGACCAGGTGGATACACGCGTGGTTGACCTTGAGACAAAGGGTATGATGGCTGCAGACAAGGTCATGGCCGTTTCAGAGCTCACAAGAAATATCTGTATCAACCGTTATGGTATCGATCCTGACAAGGTTGTCGCTGTTCACAATGCAGTTGACTTCTCAGGTCGCGAGAAGCTTGAGGTTGAGAGAAATGTGAAGGAGAAGGTCGTTACCTTCCTCGGTCGTGTGACTTATCAGAAGGGTCCTGAGTACTTCATCGAGGCTGCTGCCAAGGTTCTCAAGAGATGCAACAACGTGCGTTTCGTGATGGCAGGTAGCGGTGATATGCTAAACAGATGTATCCGTCACGTCGCTCGTCTTGGAATTTCAGACAGATTCCATTTCACAGGCTTCCTTCGTGGTAAGGAGGTGCACAAGATGTTCGCATTGTCGGATGTATATGTGATGCCTTCAATCTCGGAGCCGTTCGGTATCTCTCCTCTTGAGGCGATGCAGACAAACGTGCCTTCAATCATTTCAAAGCAGTCAGGTTGTGCTGAGATCCTGAAATATGCCCTCAAGGTGGATTTCTGGGATGTGGATGCAATGTCCGACGCAATCTATGGTCTTCTTCAGTATCCTGCAATCTCGAACCTCGCGGCTCGTTGCGGATATGATGAGGTGAACAACATCAAGTGGAACGATGTTGCTGCCAAGATCAAGGGAATATATCAGGAAGTAATTGACAAGAATAAATAAAAAACAAAATATATCATGAAAAAGAGTATTTGTCTGTATTTTCAGGTTCATCAGCCAGCAAGATTGAGACTGTACAGATTCTTTGACATCGGAAAGGATTCGCATTACTATGACGATTTCGCTAACCGTACAATCCTTCGTAGGGTAGCTCAGAAGTGCTACCTCCCAATGAATGCCCTCCTTCTCGAGCTCATCGAGGCTAACAAGGGTGCTTTCAAGGTTGCATTCTCTATCTCAGGTTCTGTCCTCGAGCAGTTCGACAGATATGCACCAGAGGTGATCGAGAGCTTCCGCAAGCTCGCTCAGACAGGTAGCGTAGAGTTCCTTTCAGAGACTTATTATCACTCACTCGCATCTCTCCAGAACGAGAATGAGTTCAAGAACCAGGTGCTTAAGCACAAGGCAGCCATCGAGCACTACTTCGGTGTGACTCCTAAGGCTTTCCGTAACACTGAGCTCATCTATTCAGACGCTATCGGTGAGATGGTACACGAGATGGGATTCAAGACCATGCTTACAGAGGGTGCTAAGCACGTCCTCGGATGGAAGAGCCCTAACTTCGTATATACTTGTGCCAACGCACATGGCCTCAAGCTCCTTCTCAAGAACTCAGGCCTCAGCGACGATATCGCATTCCGCTTCTCAGACAGAGGTTGGTCTGATTGGCCACTCACAGGCGAGAAGTACCTCGGTTGGCTCAAGGCTGCTGCTCAGAACGAGGAGATCGTTAACCTCTTCATGGATTACGAGACATTCGGTGAGCACCAGAAGGCTGCAAGCGGTATCTTCGATTTCATGAGAGCACTTCCTGAGATCGTTCTCAAGGACGGTGAGTTCGAGTTCGTAACTCCTACTCAGGCTGCCAAGAAGCACAACCCTGTTGGTGACCTCGATGTATTTGACCCAATTTCATGGGCAGACGAGGAGCGCGACGTGACTGCATGGCTTGGTAACGAGCTTCAGAACGACGCATTCAACAAGCTTTACGACCAGACTGAGAAGCTCGCTCTTCTCAACGATGAGACTCTTTGGGCTGATTTCGGTCACCTTCAGGAGAGCGACCACTTCTATTATATGTGCACAAAGTTCTTCTCGGACGGAGCTGTTCATAAATATTTCAACCCGTATGATACTCCATATGAGGCGTTTATCAACTATATGAACGTACTTTCTGATTTTATTTTGCGAGTTGATGATGCAATTTCCGTTTCAGATGTTATCTTTGCACCCGCAAAAGTAGAGAAGGCTCCTGCAAAGAAGCCGGCTGCTAAGAAAGCTCCAGCAAAAAAGGCCCCTGCGAAGAAGGCTGCTGCTAAGGCAGAACCTAAGGCAAAGAAGCCAGCTGCGAAGAAGACTACCAAGAAATAGTGTTTAGTGACCTGGTCGGTCGAAAGGCCTGACGGTAATCTAAATATCGATATTATAATTTCCCCGGACGGGGCCTGTAAAAAGGCTCCGACCGGGGTAACTAAGTAAATTTTATATATAAATGAAAACAGAACTTATCAAACCTGATTATCTGTTTGAAGTTAGTTGGGAGGTTTGTAATAAGGTAGGCGGTATTTATACTGTTATCGCCACCAAGTCGCTTTACCTTAAGAGTGAGTACAACCGCCGCCACATCATGGTGGGACCGGATGTATGGATGAATGAGGAAAGCAACCCTGATTTCATCGAGGATCCGGCACTTTACAGAGCTTGGAGACTTCAGGCCGCTTCAGAGGGCCTCAGAGTCCGCATCGGTAGATGGAACGTACCAGGCAAACCGACCGCAATCCTCGTTGACTTCAAGCAGTTCCTTCAGAGACAGGACGAGATATTGACAGAATTCTGGAAACGTACCAGAGTTGACTCCCTCACAGGAAACTGGGATTACCGCGAGTCTGCACTCTTCGGATATGCAGCTGGTCGCGTGATCGAGAGCTTCTATCAGTTCAATCTCGACGCCTCTGACAAGGTTGTGGCACAGTTCCATGAGTGGATGACAGGTACCGGTCTTCTTTACCTCAAGACCGTGAATGCTCCGATCGCGACTGTATTCACAACACACGCAACAGTCATCGGACGTTGTATCGCAGGAAACAATCTTCCTCTTTACGATGGTCTTATGGACTACAACTCAGACGAGAAGGCAAGACAGTTCAATGTCATGGCCCGTCACTCACTCGAGAAGAGAGCAGCTGAGTACAGTGATATCTTCACAACTGTCAGCGACCTCACAGCTCAGGAGTGCCGTCAGTTCCTCGGCAGAAAGGTGGATGTTGTGACTCCAAACGGATTCGAGCCAAGCTTCACCCCTGCAACAGACGAAGAGTACGAACTCAAGAGAGAGGCAGCAAGAAAGAAACTTGTTGAAGTAGCTTCTGCAATGAGCGGTGAGAATGTCCCTGAAAACGCAGTTCTCGTGGGCATCGGCGGCCGTTATGAGTGGAAGAATAAGGGTATCGACGTATTCATCGACGCTCTCGACAAGCTTAATCATACAGACTTCAAGGGCAAGTGCGTTCACGCATTCATCATGATCCCTTCAGGTCACAATGGTCCTGACAAGCAGCTCGTGGCTAAGCTTGCAGGCAATGAGTCCAACTACGTTACAAGAAGCTCGCATTATCTTATGAATGCCGAGTATGACAACGTTACACGCAGACTCAATGACCTTAACTTCAATAATGCGTCTGGAGATAAGGTGAAGGTATATTTCATTCCTTCATACCTCAACGGTAACGATGGCGTATTCAACATGCCATATTACGATCTCCTTGCAGGTCTTGACCTCACATTGTTCCCTTCATATTATGAGCCATGGGGCTACACTCCGCTTGAGAGTCTTGCCTTCAGGGTTCCTACCCTCACAACCACTCTTGCAGGTTTCGGTCTCTGGGTTCGCACTTACTATGGTAAGGAGCATCCTGGTATCACCGTTCTTGACAGAAATGACTCGAACTATTTCGAGGTTGTTGACGGTGTCGCTAAGCGCGTGATGGAGATCGCAGGTCTTGACAAGAGAGCAAGAAAGAAATATATGAAGAACGCAAAGGAGGTCTCTGAGATCGCTTTGTGGGAAAACAACATAGTATATTATAAGGAAGCCTACTCAAAGGCTTTGCAGAGATTAATACAGGTTAAGGGTGACTTCCCGATGGCCAAGAATGAAAAACATATGCAATACAAGAAATTTGAAGTAAATCAGCCAACATGGAACAGCGTGTTTGTTACACGCCATCTTCCAGAGAGTCTCAAGGACCTCGAAATACTTTCCAAGAACCTTTGGTGGTGCTGGAACGAATCAGCAAAGAACCTCTTTGCTTCAGTTGACCCACAGGCGTGGGCAGCTTCAGGAATGAATCCTATCGCAATGCTCGACAAGGTGAGCCTCAAGAGATATCAGCAGCTCGAGAAGGACGCTACATTCCTCGCTAACCTCAAGAACGTAATGGATGAGTTCAACGCTTACATGGCCCTCAAGGCAGAGCGTACAACTCCTTCAGTAGCATACTTCTGTATGGAGTACGGTCTTGACACATCACTCAAGATCTACTCAGGTGGTCTCGGTATCCTTGCCGGTGACTACATCAAGGAGACTTCAGACATGAACACAAACCTCGTTGCTGTAGGTCTTCTTTACCGTTTCGGTTACTTCAACCAGAAGCTTACTGCACACGGTGAGCAGGTTGCTGAGGACGTTGCTCAGGACTTCATGAAGATTCCTGCAACTCCAGTTCGTGACGAGAACGGTAACTGGATCACAATCAGCGTTGCATTCCCAGGACGTAACCTCTATGCACGTCTTTGGAGAGTTGACGTAGGTCGTACAGAGCTCTATCTCCTCGATACAGATATTCCTGAGAACCTTCCAGAGGATCGTTCAATCACTTACAACCTCTATGGTGGTGACTGGGAGAACCGTCTCAAGCAGGAGCTCCTTCTTGGTGTCGGTGGTATCCGCGCTATCCGTAAGCTCGGCATCAACCCACAGGTATATCACTGCAACGAGGGTCACGCAGCATTCATCGGTCTTGAGAGACTTCGTGAGCTCATCAACGAGCAGAACCTCGAGTTCAACGAGGCTCTTGAGGTAGTAAGAGCATCTTCACTCTTCACAACTCACACTCCAGTGCCTGCTGGTCACGATGCATTCGACGAGGGTATGCTCCGTCAGTACATCGGCCACTATCCATCACGCCTCAAGATCAGCTGGGAGACTATGATGGGTCTTGGCAAGAACAATGGTGCTGATGTTCACGAGAAGTTCTCTATGTCTATTCTCGCTGCAAACATCTCACAGGAGGTTAACGGTGTGTCATGGCTTCACGGTGAGGTCAGCAAGGACATCCTCGGTCACATGTGGCCAGGTTACCTTCCTGAGGAGCTTCACGTAAGCTACGTGACTAACGGTGTTCACTATCCTACATGGACTGCACCAGAGTGGAAGGAGATCCACGCTCGCGTATTCGGCGAGGAGTTCAAGACTCACCACTATGACAAGTCTTGCTTCGAGGGTATCTACAAGGTATCTGATGAGGAGGTTTGGAATGTTCGTTCAACTCTCCGCAAGAAGCTCATCGAGGAGGTTAAGAACAGACTTTCTGACCCAGCTGCAGCAAGCCACTACTCACCTAAGCAGGTGGTTGAGATCAAGGAGAACCTCCGTGATGACGTTCTCACAATCGGTTTCGCACGTCGTTTTGCAACATATAAGAGAGCACACCTCTTGTTCCGTGACCTCGACAGACTCGCTGAGATCGTGAACGATCCTAAGCAGCCAGTACAGTTCCTCTTCGCAGGTAAGGCTCACCCAGCTGACAAGGCAGGTCAGGACCTCATCAAGATGATCGTTGAGATCTCTAAGCAGCCACGTTTCATCGGTAAGATCGTATTCGTTCCTAACTACGACATTACAGTAGCTAAGTATCTCGTTCAGGGTGTTGACGTATGGA
The DNA here is from genome assembly GCA_045612265.1 of Candidatus Cryptobacteroides sp. GTDB lineage: Bacteria > Bacteroidota > Bacteroidia > Bacteroidales > UBA932 > Cryptobacteroides. The sequence goes on along the minus strand of JAZKYT010000086.1, from coordinate 678 downwards.
TGAACAACCCTACCCGTCCACTCGAGGCTTCAGGTACTTCAGGTGAGAAGGCTGCTATGAACGGTGTAATGCACTTCTCAGTACTCGACGGATGGTGGGTTGAGGGTTACAAGAAGGGCGCTGGTTGGGCTCTCCCAATGGAGCGTACTTACGACGACCAGAACTACCAGGATGAGCTCGATGCAGCTACTATCTACAACATCATCGAGAACGAGATCGCTCCTACATTCTACAACAAGAGCCTTTCGACAGGCCGTTCAGCGGACTGGATCGAGTATGTTAAGAACTGCGTAGCTCAGGTGGCTTGCAACTTCACTACTAACCGTATGCTTACTGACTACATCAACCAGTACTATGTTCCACAGGCTGCAAGAATCGACGGTATCGTGGCAAATGATTTTGCTGAGGCACGTGAGATCGCTGCTTGGAAGAAGAGACTCCGTCGTGAGTGGCAGAACGTTGAGGTTGTTTCAGTAAACGCTCCTAACGGCAACACTGACCAGGTTGCTCTCGGTAACGACTTCAAGGCAGAGATCATTCTTAACGTAGGTGACCTCAAGGCTGAGGAGATTGGAGTTGAGATCCTCTTCGCAACTTCTGACAAGAAGGGTAAGCTTCATATCCAGGAGAGATATGAGTTCATTCCAGTAGAGTGCACAGATGGTAGAGCTAAGTATG
>JAZKYT010000085.1:0-4842 GCA_045612265.1 Candidatus Cryptobacteroides sp. | reverse complement strand
GTCAGTTGGCTTGAAACGGCTCATCTCGAGGTATGAACCACCTCTGTTGAAGTAACGGTCAGCGATAGCGAATGTAAGATCCTCTGTGCGTGCGTTCTTGCTGAAAAGGCCTGAGTATCCGCCGTGAAGACCGATAACTCTGTAACCCTTAGAGATGAATGTCTTTGCTACAGACATTGATACTGAGTTCATTCCGGGAGCAGGACCGCCACCGCAGAGAATAATTACTGCATCTTTCATAATTGTGTTTGTATTAAATTGTTAAACGTATTTTCAAACATATATTGCCGGCGACTATAGTCAAGCCCACAATAAGCGGCGCAAATTTATCAAATTCCAGCCAAAATTCAAAGAAAAATATTGTGCAAAATGTGCCTGCTACACTTATTGCAGAAGTGAAAACATTTAAGTAAATTTGTAGTTTATTTCGTATGGAAAAGGCGCACGCATATTTAAGGATTCAGGAGCTCAGAGACATTCTCATTGAGGCTAACAGGAGGTACTATGTAGAGAACTCTCCTACCCTCAGTGATTATGAATTTGACATGCTTCTCAAGGAACTCGAAGCCATCGAAAAGGAGTGGCCTGAATATATAACTCCCGACTCTCCAACACACAGAGTCGGCAGCGACCTTAAAACCGTTGATGGCGAAGGGAATAAAAAGGAATTCGAGCAATATCCTCACCGCTATCCAATGTTGTCACTTGGCAACACATATGACATCAGCGAAGTCCAGGCCTTTGCAGACCGCGCAGAAAAAGGCATCGGAAACGCCTTCACTTTCAGCACTGAACTCAAGTTCGACGGCACGGCCATCTGTCTGACATACAAGAATGGAAGACTGTTCAGAGCCCTCACTCGCGGTGACGGAACAGTGGGTGACGACGTCACTAGAAATGTGAAGCACATCAGCAACATCCCGCAGGAACTCACCGCACCGTTCGGATTCATTCCGACAGCAGCCAATCCTCAGCCATGGCCTGAGGAGTTCGAGATCAGAGGCGAAATCTATATGCCATGGGAAGCATTCGAAAGACTGAACGAGGAGCGCGCCAGAGACGAGGAGCAGCCGTTTGCCAACCCACGTAACGCCGCATCAGGCTCACTCAAGCTCATTGACAGCAAGATGGTGGCGAATCGTGGCCTCGAATGCACACTTTACCATTTCCTTGCGGAAAACAACCCGTTCCAGACCCACGACCAGGCTCTCAAGGCTGCCGAGCAGTGGGGACTCCCGGTTTCAGACAAGAGAAAGGTCTGCAAGACGATCGAAGAGATCGAGGAGTTCATCAACTACTGGGACACAGAACGCAAGACACTTCCGTTTGCAACAGACGGAATCGTAATAAAGGTCAACGAGCTTCCATATCAGGAAGAGTTGGGCTACACAGCCAAATTCCCTCGCTGGGCAGTGGCCTATAAATTCAAGGCTGAGCAGGCCCTCACAAAACTGCTCTCAATCGACTACCAGGTGGGTCGCACAGGAGCAATCACCCCTGTTGCCAATCTCGAGCCCGTACAGCTGAGCGGCACTGTCGTGAAGCGAGCCTCGCTCCATAATGCGGAGCAGATGGCACTCCTGGACATCCATGTCGGCGATTATGTATATGTGGAGAAAGGTGGAGAAATCATTCCGAAGATCACAGGAGTGGAACTCAGCCAGAGGACATCGGAAGTCACTCTTCCAGACTTCCCTAGCAGATGTCCTGACTGTGGAACCCCGCTGATAAAGGATGAAGAGGAAGCAAAGTCATTCTGTCCTAACCAGACCGGCTGCCCGACTCAGATCAAGGGTCGACTCGTCCACTTCCTCAGCAGAAAAGCCATGAACGTGATCGCTGGAGACGCAACCGTGGATCAGCTCTTCAACAAGGCACTCGTTTGGAACGTGGCGGACTTCTATGAACTCACAAAAGACCATCTCCTCACACTCGAAGGCTGGAAGGAGCGCTCGGCAGACCGCTTCCTCAAGAGCCTCCAGGAGTCAAGAAAGGTCACATTCGACAGAGTCCTTTATGCACTCGGTATCAGATATGTCGGCGAAACCACAGCCAAATCCGTGGCAAAGCATTTCGGAACTATCGAAGCCATAGCAGCTGCTACTCTTGAGGAACTCCTCAATGTTGACGATGTGGGACAGGTCATAGCAGAGAGCATATATGACTACTTCAGGGATGAGTCGAACACAGAAGTCATCGCGCGCCTCAAAGCCGCTGGACTCCAGTTTGAGATGGGAAAGGCTCAGGAGAAGCTTTCAAACGGACTCGAAGGAAAGACCATAGTGATTTCCGGCAACTTCAGCATATCACGAGACGACATGAAGGCCCTGATTGCAGCCCACGGAGGCAAGAACAGCGGATCGGTCAGCGGCAAGACATCCTACCTGCTTGCAGGCGAAAAGGCCGGACCAGAGAAACTCAAGAAAGCGGAGACTCTCGGAGTGAAGGTCATCACAGAAGAAGAGTTCATGAATATGATTGACGGGCAAGCCCAGCAGCAGGTGGAACAGGTAGAGCCTTCAGCTCAAGAAAAGGATATGGAACCATATAACGGAGAACAACTAAGTCTATTTTAACGAATATGAAAACAGGAGACACATACACACTTAATCACACAGTTGCAGAAAACGAGACAGCCGAGATCCTCGGTTCAGGCGGACTTCCGGTGTACTCTACCCCATCGATGATATGTCTGATGGAGCTCACCTCATATAAGCTTGCAGAGCAGTTCGGACACCAGACTGTCGGAACAAAGGTGAACATCAGCCATCTCAAGGCATGCAAGGTAGGTACAGAGGTGACAGCCACAGCTGAAGTGCTCGAATTCGAGGGAAGAAGAATATTATACAAGGTGACAGTGTCGGATGAAGCAGGACTTATGGGTGAAGGAACCCATGAGAGATTCATCATCGATCCTGCAAGATTCATGGCAAAGTTAGGCTAATAAAACAAGCCCCGATATGAAAGGACTATTCCATAAGACAAAAAGACTGAGAGATTTCATCAGGGATGATATCTGGGACGTGGAAATAGAGGAACTCTCCAAAGCCAAAGCCAGATTCGTCAAACACATGAAGGTGCTTCTGATCACAATCAAGACCTTCTCTGCTGAGAAAATCGGTTTCCAGGCTGTAGCACTCAGTTTCTTCAGCACCATGTCCGTGGTGCCTTTCATAGCTATTGCTTTTGCAGTCACCGGCGGTCTTGGCCTTGCAGACAAGCTTGCAAGCCTGATGTATGCCTATTTTGACAACAGCCAGCAGGTGATCGACACAGTACTTGGCTTTGCACAAAACATCATCAACACAGCACAGAGCAGCTCGATGGGACTTGTGAGTGCACTCATGTTTGCTTTCATCGTAGTGTGGATGATGCTGAATGTAGAAAAGGTATTCAATAATGTATGGCGCGTACAGTCATCAAGACATATCCTCAAGCGTCTGTCCATCATTATCCCGATGCTGCTTGTCACACCATTCGTGGTACTTGTATTCTTCGGTGGTTCGATCCTCTACTCAAACGTGCTGACCAATCTCGGACTTGACGTGGAGCAATTCAGCATAATCAAGAATATACTCACATGGGTATTGTTTGGAATTGTAGCCGCATTGACTTTCTCTGCAATGTACAAGTTCATTCCGAATGCCAAGGTAAATTACTCAGAAGCATTCAGAGCGGCATTCATTACAGCAATACCATTCACTCTCGTGCAGTACACCTACCTCGAGACACAGGTATTCGTATCACGTTTGAACAACATATTCGGAGCATTTGCTGCAGTTCCGCTTTTTATGGTCTGGATTAACATGGGTTGGTTCATAATCCTTTTCGGTGCCGAACTTTCCTATGCGTTCCAGCACGTAGACAACTATAATATAGAAGACTAACACATATACAGATTATGGGCAAGATATCTGAATTTAACGCACAGGACCACGAGGTCATTTCGAGAGACTTTGCGGATTTGATGGAAGCTTCGCGCAAGCGCTGCACAGATCCACAGGAGCTCGAAGTCATCCAGAAGGCATTTGACTTCGCCAATGAAGCTCACAAAGGAGTCAGAAGAAGATCGGGCGAACCATATATCCTCCACCCTATTGCAGTGGCAAAGATTGTCGTAAGCAACATCGGTCTTGGATATAAGTCAATTGTAGCGGCTCTCCTTCACGACGTCGTGGAAGATACAGAATATACAGTGGAAGACCTCGCCAACCTCTTTGGTGAAAAGGTTGCCACATTGGTTGAAGGTCTTACAAAGATCAAGACCGTTCTCGACAACGAGGACAAGGCAGAAAAGAAGAGCATGCAGGCGGAGAACTTCAAGCGAATCCTCCTGACCTTGAATGATGACGTGCGCGTCGTCCTCATCAAGCTTGCGGACCGCCTCCACAACTGCCGTACAATCGAATTCATGCCTGAGCACAAGAGAGACAAGATTCTCAGCGAGACAATGTTCGTATTCATTCCGCTCGCTCACCGTCTTGGTCTATACACTGTAAAATCGGAAATGGAGGACATCTGGCTACGTTATAAGGAGCCGGAGGCATTCAATCAGATATCAGAGCTCATCAATCGAAACGTCATGGACAAAGAACTGGTGATCAATCAGTTCATCGAGCCTATTGACATAGCACTTAAGGCTGCGGGATTCAACTATGAAATCCGCAAGAGAGTCAAGACTCCATATTCGATATGGAAGAAGATGACAACAAAAGGCGTTTCCTTTGACGAGATATACGACCTATATGCAGTACGCATCATTTTCAATCCTAGTGAAGGCAGCAATGAGACAGAGCGCGACCACTGCTACCACATCTTCTCTGTGATTTCAAGCATATATAA
>JAZKYT010000084.1:0-8643 GCA_045612265.1 Candidatus Cryptobacteroides sp. | reverse complement strand
ATCCTGTGGTACGGAGGCGCAGATCTCTCGAGGATGTACGACCTGACGGCAGCAGCTCTTTTTGGCACATATAACGGCGTGGACATAATAATCACTCACGCATTCTGTCCGGTAGTCATGGCAGTGAGGAAGTCCGAAGAGGACAAGATCCCTGTATATGACTGGCTGGATAATGGATGGCTCACCATGTGCAACTCCCCGACAGTAAACATCGGGGATATTGTGAATTGGTTCATCTCCATGCGGAAGATGGGCTATGACATTGCACAGGTAGGGCATGACCGCAAATTTGCCGGGGAGGAATACTTTCCGGCCATGAAACAGGCAGGATTCAACATAGTTGACCAGCCTCAGTATTATTACGTGAAGTCTCAGGGCTTCCGTCACATAGAAAAACAGGCGAAAGATGGCAATCTGTACTACATGCACTCAAGGGCGTATGAATACTGCGTGTCCAACGTGGCAGCAGTAGAAAAGACAGACGATGCCGTGCAATATTCAAAAACACAAGAAGAAAGCCGCATAGACTTGTTTGATGCCTCCGTTTTTGCATGCATAAGATCCATCCAGGCAGGAAACAAGATCAGGCAGGCCAAGAGCTGGTGGGGTGAGTAATGAGCAAGAGAAAACGCAACAGAACACAGACCAAAACACGCAACGCAAAGCCACAGATCGGTGTATGGCTGTCAGATGATGATTCAATCATATGCTCTGGATATACGTCACTCGACAAGAATCCTGAGGTCATGACAGCCTGCAAGAAAATAGCGGAGCTGATCGGATCCCTCACGATTCACCTGATGGCCAACACCGACAGGGGAGATCAGAGGATCATAAACGAACTATCGAGGAAAATAGACATCGAGCCCGAGATGCACATGACCCGCTCCACTTGGATGCAGGGCATTGTGATGAACCTCCTGCTGTACGGCAAAGGGAACTCCATAGTTGTGCCGCATACCTATAACGGCACCATTGTGAACCTTGAGCCCATATCTGCATCAAGGGTGACGTTCGAGTATATCGGTTACAGAGATTACAAGGTCCTGATAGATGGCAGGGTGAAGGATCCCGAAAACGTCCTGCACTTTGTTTTCAATCCAGATGAATACTATCTCTGGAAGGGCAAAGGCGTGACAGCCAACCTCAAGGACATCGCCCAGAATTTGAAACAGGCCACAGCGACAGAAAAAGGCTTCATGGAATCCAAGTGGAAGCCCTCGATCATAGTAAAGGTCGATTCGCTGATTAATGAGTTTTCAGGACCTGATGGCAGGAAAAAACTCCTGAAAGAATATATCGAGTCCTCCGAAGTGGGTGAGCCGTGGCTGATACCTGCAGAACAGTTCTCTGTTGAGCAGGTTCGGCCATTGTCGCTCGCTGATCTTGCGATAGCTGACACAGTAGAGATCGATAAGCGGACCGTGGCGGCCATCCTTGGCGTGCCTCCGTTCCTTCTGGGAGTCGGAGAGTATTCAAAAGAGGCATGGAACAGCTTCATCATGAACACCATTAAACCATTGGCGCTCACGATCCAGCAGGAAATGACCAAGAAACTCATCATATCACCGAAGATGTACCTGAAATTCAATGTGCTCTCGCTCCTTGACTGGGATATCGAGACCACTTACAAGGTATTCGGCGGATTGTCCGACAAGGGTATCGTGACCGGCAACGAGGTCAGAGACAGGATCGGACTGAACCAGCTCGAGGGACTTGATGAGCTGCGGATCCTTGAGAACTATATCCCGAATGACATGATAGGCCAGCAAAAGAAACTGATGCAGGAAGGAGACGGCAATGAGTGAAGAACTAAGACGGGTCAGGACAATTCCGACCAAATTTGAGACGAGGGAAGACAACGGAGAGCTCTACATTGAGGGCTACTTCGCTGTTTATGACAGCGTGTATGAGATCATGCCGGGAATGAGCGAGTCCATCGCTCCCGGAGCATTTGACAACACGCTGTCGGGAGATATACGGGCGCTTATCAACCATGACACGACACTTGTACTGGGTAGGACAAAGGCGGGAACACTACAGCTCCGCACAGATTCACACGGACTTTGGGGACGCATCAAAATCAATCCGAACGACAGCGATGCGATGAACCTCTACGAGCGTGTGAAGAGGGGAGATGTGGATCAGTGCTCCTTTGGCTTTGACATCATCAACGAGGAAACCGACTTCCGCGAAGATGGCTCAATACACTGGACGATCAAGGAGGTGAAGCTCTACGAAGTATCACCGTGCACATTCCCGGCATATGAAGAGACCAATATTTCCGCAAGGGCAAAAGATAAGGCGGACTATATCGCCCGCAAGAACGATGCCTGGAAGGAAAAGGTCATGAAGATTCTGAAAGGAGATTCAAAATGTTAAGAGCGTTAATTTTAAAGAGCAAGATTGATGCCGCAAAGAAGGCTCTTGAGGCACTCCGCGCAAAGGATGACGAGTTCACAAAGCGCGAGGAAGAGATCGCCCAGAGCATCGAAGAGGCAGCAGGCCTTGAGGAAGGCGATGAGAAGGCAGAAGCTCAGAAGGCTGCCGAGGAAGCTGCCGAGGCCTTCGACAATGAGAAAAAGGAACATGAAGAGGCCAAGACCAAGCTGGAGAACGACATTACAGAGATGGAGTCCGAGCTGGCCGAGGAAGAAAGAAGCCAGGTAACTGAGCCCGTAAAGAAGGAGGAAAGAAAAGAAATGGCACTTCACACAATCAGAACAAAATTCTATGGCATGAGCATTCAGGAGAGGGATGCCTTCTTCCAGAATGAGAAAATTAAGGGCTTCCTTGCTGAGGTAAGGACATGCATCAAGGAGAAGAGAAACCTCACAAACGCAGGTCTTCTCATTCCCGAAGAGATGCTCGGACTCATCAAGGAGAATATCATTGACTACTCCAAGCTCTACAGGAGAGTTAATGTAAGGCCCATCAGCGGAGATGGCCGTGAGGTTATCATGGGCACAGTACCAGAGGCAATCTGGACAGAGTGCTGCGCAAACCTCAATGAGATCGAGCTGGGCTTTAACGATGTTGAGGTGTTCTGCAACAAGGTTGGCGCATACATCTCTGTATGCAACGCAACTCTTGAGGATTCCGACATCGACCTTGCTGCAACAATCATGGATGCACTCGGCCAGTCAATCGGTCTTGCACTCGACAAGGCTATCCTTTACGGCACCGGCGTGAAGATGCCCACAGGTATCGTGACAAGACTCGCTCAGACATCTGAGCCTGCTGACTATCCGAACACAGCCCGCACATGGGTAGACCTTCACACAAAGAACATCCTGTCAATCGCAAGCAACAAGACAGGCGCTGAGTTCTTTAAGCTCCTGCTCACCGATGCAGGTGTTACAAAGGGCAATTACAGCCGCGGTGACAAGGTATGGTGCATGAACGAGACCACAAGGACCAAGATCATTGCTGAGTCTCTTTCAATCAACGCAGCTGGCGCTGTTGTTGCAGGCGTGAACGGAACAATGCCTGTCATCGGTGGTGACATCATCGTTCTTGAGTTCATTCCTGACAACGTAATCATCGGCGGGTACATCGATCTTTATCTCCTTGGCGAGAGGAGGGGCATCCGCATGGAGAGGTCCGAGCATTACAGATTCGTTCAGGATCAGACCGTATTCAAGGCAACAGCACGCTACGATGGCCTCCCTGTAATCGCAGAGGCATTCGTTGCAATCGGCATTGCAGGCACAACACCTACAGCCGAGATGTCATTCGCACCTGACACTGCAAACGAGGTAAGCGCGTAATCAACAGCCCCGGGGGAGTGATCCTCCGGGGTATTTAAAGGAGCAATTATGACAAGCGAACAGACTGAAAGCATTCTTTCGATGCTCAAAATAGATCTTGGGATCAGGAGCACAACTGCATACGATGAGAGGCTGACGCAGTATCTTGAAAGCGCAGAGGAAAGCATAGCTGAGGAGGGCATAACCCTCGACCTCGACAAGCCAAAGGACTGCCAGCTTGTTGTGATGTATGCAGCATGGACGTGGCGCAAGAGGGACAGCGGAGAAGGCATGCCAAGGATGTTGCGCTACGCTCTCAATAACAGAGTATTCAGCGAGAAAGTGAGGGGCAATGGATGAGACATTAAAACTTTTAAGCCAGACATTTGTCAAGAACGAATATGGAATAGATAAGCCCGTAACTGTGGAAAAAGAAGTCTTTTGCAAGGTCTTCTCAATCACCCGGCAGGAAATGTTTGAAGGTGGCAGGAACGGACTCAATCCTGCATTCCAGTTCATGATCTTCGCAGCAGAATACGATGGGGAACCGGCCTGTGAGTATCAGGGCAATGTGTACTCGATATACAGGACCTATCACAAGCCAGACTCCGACTATTTAGAGCTCTATGTGGAGCGGAAGGGCGGACTGAACAAGTCCGTGATATCGGCGTGAGGTGAATTATGGCCAAGAAGGTGACGCTGGACAATCTTGCCAGCGAGGTAAAGAAGATCCTGAGCGAATATGGCAATGATGTTTACTCTGATCTTGATACGATCACGAAAAAAGTGGGACAGAAAGGGGTCCAGGCATTAAAGAATGAATCCCTTGCAAAGTTTCCAAATTCGGGAAAGCACAAGAAGAGGTATGGCCAATACTGGACCAGCACAACGGAAAAGGGAAGGCTGTACACGAGAGTAATCATCCACAGCAATCAGCCGGGGCTTCCGCACCTTCTGGAGAACGGACACGCCAAGGTAAACGGCGGACGAGTACCGGGAAGGGCACACATTTCGCCTGTGGAGCAGAAACTGATAATTGAGTATGAGAGAGAGGTGGGCAGCAAATTATGACATACAAGGAAGTGGCGAGAATGGTCGAGTCCTTCGGCCTGCCTTATGCATATTATCAGTTTCCGGAAGGCACAGCACAGCCGACTCCGTTCGTGGTGTTCTTTTTCAGAAACAGCACGGATCTATATGCTGAAAACAGCAATTACCAGCACAAAGAGGTTCTGAATATAGAGCTATATACAAGTGAAAAAGACTTTGACCTTGAGGCCGTGATTGAAGAGTTTATCAACGATTACGGCCTTACGTATTACAAGGAGGAGAATTACATCGACTCCGAGAAAATGTGGCAAACAGCTTATGAAATGGAGGTTATAATCAATGGCGAATGAAAATAAAGTGAAGTACGGCTTAAAGAATGTCTATTTTGCTAAGGCTCACATCAACAATCAGGATCAGACTGCAACCTACGACACTCCGGTAAGATGGCCGGGTGCTGTATCAGTATCATTTGATCCTCAGGGCGAAGCTAACAAGTTCCGCGCTGACAATGTCGACTACTGGGTAGGCCAGTCCAACAACGGATATCAGGGAGACTTCGAGTCTGCACTCATTCCTGAGAGCTTCAGAACAGATATCCTTGGCGATATCGTGGACGAGAATGGCGTACTTGTTGAGGATGCCGGCGCTCTTACACAGGAATTTGCCCTGATCTTCCAGTTTGAGGGAGATGCTAACGCAACACGTCACGTGCTGTATAACTGCACAGCCACAAGGCCATCAGTCAGCGGCAAGACAACAGAGGAGTCAATCGAGCCTCAGACCGAGACCCTGACACTCACAGCTGTTGCAATCCACAATGCTGCAATCGACAAGGATATCATCAAGGCTCGCTGCAATGAAGGCGATACACCATACTCCACATGGTTTGATAGTGTATATCAGCCCAGCACAATATCAGCGTAAAAAGGAGAGGATCAAGCATGTATAAAGAAATTGAAGTCGGAGGCATCAAGACACCATTGCTTGCCAACGCAGCAACACCATTAAGATTTAAACAGTATTTTCACAAAGACGTTTTGAAAGAGATGCAGGGAGCGCGGGATGACTCAGAGAAAGTCACCGAATCTATCCCTGAGCTGGCCTTTATCATGGCCATGCAGGCAGAGGCCAAAGAAGGAAAGCGCGACATGAACATGCTCAAGGACAGCGACTATCTTGACTGGCTTGAGAAGTTCGATTCCTTTGATCTCCCTATGGCCTCAGAGGAAATTATATCCGTTTATTTTGGCAACGCACTCTCAGACGTGGAAGCCAAAAAAAAAGAGGAAGAAGATCAGAACGAATAATTACAACACCCATGTATGTATTGCGATGCATCCAGCTCGGACTAAGACTCTCCGAGCTGGATGATTTAGATTATGGGTTTGTCGTGGATATGATAACGGAACGCGATAACGACAGCTACAAATACAAGGAGATCGCGTCTCAGGAAGATTTCGATAAATTCTAGGAGATAGCAAAATGGCAGCAGGCAGGATCAAAGGCATAACAATTGAGATTGGTGGAGATACCACTAAACTGGTCAAGGCCCTTTCAGCTGTGGACAATGCCATATCAAGGACACAGCAGAACCTTCGTGACATCAACAAGGCCCTCAAGTTTGATCCCTCAAACACTACCCTCCTGAAAGACAAACAGCAGGAGCTCGGCAAGCAGATCGAGGCAACCGAAAAGAGGATCGAGGAAGAAAAGAAGGCACTTGAGCAGCTTAATGAGAAATTAGACCAGCCTTTTGACCTTGACCATGCTGAGGAGTTCCAGAAAAACGCCAAGGCTGCCGAAGATTTAAAGCTCCAGATTGACCTGGATACAGCTGCGCTAAAACAGCTTGAGGAACAGGCCAGACAATCCTCATCAGTGTTAGGAACACAAATGCAGGTGGCTGGGCAGAAAATCCAGGAAGTGGGGCAGAAGATTCAAGAGGTGGGAGACAGGATTTCCGGCTTTGGGCAATCAATGACCACTTACGTGACAACTCCTATTGTCACGGCATTTGGAGGATCTGTAAAGGCAGCGATGGACTGGGAGTCTGCTTTTACAGGTGTTATGAAGACCGTGGATGAGACATCCACAACAACCTATGAAGATTTAAAAAAGAACATAAATGAAATAGCTAAGACAACAGCCTCATCACAGAATGAAATAGCTGCGGTCATGGAAATAGCAGGGCAGCTAGGCGTAAGTGCTGATAGTATCACCGGATTTACAAGGACAATGGTGGAGCTGGGAGATACAACAAACCTGACAGCTGAGGAAGCTGCCAGTTCAATAGCAAAGTTTGCCAATGTAACAAAGATGTCTTTAGACGACACGGACAAGCTGGGTTCTTCTCTTGTTGATCTGGGGAATAACTTTGCCACAACCGAAGCGGATATCATGAGCATGGCAACAAGATTGTCAGGTGCTGGTGCTCAGATAGGATTGACACAGGGTGAGATTCTTGGATTTGCGACAGCCCTGTCTTCTGTTGGTATAGAGGCTGAAATGGGTGGCTCTGCGTTTTCCAAAGCCATGATTAAGATGCAGGTAGCAGCCGAGACAGGATATGAGCCTGTGATTGATCTGACTGAAAGAACGGGATTGTCTCTTAGACAATTGGAATTGTTATCAGCCAATAATAGCAAGGATTTTAAGGCGCTTGCAGATTCCCTCAATCTGACAGCAACAGAGATGAATAACACCATAAAGGCAGGGAAAAACCTCAATGATTTTGCTGAAATTGCAAACATGGAGACAGAAGATTTTGTGAAACTCTACAGGGACGATGCACCCGCTGCGCTCCAAGCATTCATTCAAGGGCTGGGAGATGTTGAAGGACATGGCGAGTCAACTATTACCATGTTACAGGAAATGGGCTTTACTGAGGTTCGTTTGAGGGATACCCTCACAAGACTTGCCAACTCAGGAGACCTGGTTACTGATGCGGTGACAAAGGGCAATGAGGCATGGAATGAAAATACAGCCATGACAGAAGAGGCTAACAAGCGATATGCGACCATGGAAGCAAAAATGAGTCAGGTAAAAGCGAGCCTGACAGAGGTCGCAGTCTCAATTGGTGAGACGCTGATGCCATATGTTGAAAAGGCTGCTGAAAAGATTCAGGAGCTTGCAGACAAGTGGAAGGCACTTACACCCGAACAGCAGGAAGCAATAATAAAATTTATGGCAATAGCAGCCGCCATAGGCCCTGTTCTGGTGGTAATCGGTACCCTTGTGAGCAGTATTGGGAGCATCGTTTCAACAATCGGTGGAATGGTCAGCGGAATAGGGTCATTAATATCAGCTGTTTCTGGTGCAGGAGGTGCCATGGGGGCATTACAGGCAGCAATTGCAGCCTTGACAGGTCCTATTGGCATTGTTGTGACAGCTGTCGCGGCATTCGCGGCAGGGATTGCATATCTTTATGCCACAAGTGAGAGCTTTAGGGAGACGGTCAACCGTCTCGCTGGCAGTATAAAAGAAAACTTCGGCAAGGCCATGGAAGAGATCAAGCCAAAGCTGGAAGAGCTTGGCGAACGATTCAACAGCTTCATGCAGACACTTGTGCCTGTATTCGAAGGAATACTCACGGTCGTTGTGGCGTGTGTGAATGGAATTATATCGACCATCGGCCCTGTGGTGGACTTCATCAGCGGAATTGTTGAGGCCATCATGGGAATCATCCAGGCATTCTTCGCACTATTTACGGGCGACTGGGACAGCTTCTGGCAGGGCATTGAGACCATCATAGACGGAGCCATCAACATGATTGAAGGCTTCCTGAATGCCGGGACAGCAATCTGGAAGGGAATCCTCTCCACATTCGGCATCAATATGAACCTCT
>JAZKYT010000083.1:0-3823 GCA_045612265.1 Candidatus Cryptobacteroides sp. | reverse complement strand
CTCGCCGAGGTGTGTGGGCAGGGATACTCTCCCACCCTCACCACTCACCATCCAGACAAATCTTTTTTTGGATCCTGACTACCCTTTGATCGCCTTCAACATGATTTGATTTCGCCTGATTGCAGCACCAATGAGCTGCTTGAAGGTTGTTCCAGTCCTTACATGCTGCCTCGGCTGAAGGATAGCCAAACTCTCGCCATCTTGAGACAGGTTTCTTCTCATCGATGACGAATGACAACGGATGATCTGAGTCGCTTGGCTCATCATAATGAATAGGGCCAAGCTTTCCCTTGCAGATTCCGCAAGGAGCATCCATTGCCTTGAACCTGGCACGGTACTTCCGTCTCAGGTTCCCATTAGAATACCGTGGGTTTGACATATGCACCCCCTAAACGAAAGGCCCCCGGTATCAAACCAGAGGCCCCAGTGGGTATGAAAGACAGACCAAGAGTCCGCCTTGCTAGGTCATAAGACCCACTTATATTATCTCACGTGCCCATTTATATTTCTTATACACTTTTGTTCTTGATCAGATGCTCAGCTCCTTTGTCCATAAACTTGTATATCGTTGACTCAGCATAGCCCATCTCTATAGCAATATCCGCCACAGTCTTCCTGTTGATGAACCGCATGGCCAGAGCTGTCTTCCATTCGTCACATGGTAGACCCTCAAGCTTGCCATAGATATCCTCTATCCTCTTGGCCTTGACGTTCTGGATGACCTTCATCTTGTGCTCAAGGTCTGCGATCTCAGCAACAATCCTGCTGACGTTATCGTCCGGAGATGTCTGTACTCGGTCCTTATCGTAACGGATTCCTTGAGGCAGTAAGCAGCTCTCAAGCTCGTCATGCTTTGCCTTCAGCTTCAGCCATTGCCAGTGGAAGACGCGGACTGAATTAAGATATTCATACGCTTGTCTCTGCATATCCCCCTCCTATATCTTTTTAGCGATTCCTTTGTCAATAAGCACCCTTGCGCGTTCTGGTCTTACCTCGACCCTGCTGCCGCGTCTGAACTCTCTCTTTAGTTCCAGATCGTAGAACCTCTCGACTATTATCTGAAGTCGTATGCTTGCAGCCTCTGTTGCCTTTGTCGGCTTGGCATTTAAGATCTTCTCCCACTCTCTCTTTATCGAGTCATTGTCGTAATCGTAATGGAAGAATGGTACGTTAAGGAGCTTCTTTACATCGAAGTCCATGTCATACGGAATGATATATCCATTCTTTCCGTCAACCACACCCTGTTCCATTACAGAAGGGATGGGTGTACATATGACAGGAGTATCGTTGCACAAAGCCTCAAGTATCGACATGGAATATGCCTCGACATCTGAGAGCTGGACAAGATAGTCAGACTGTCTGATATATCCCTGAACGTCCAAGCGAGCAGGCATATTGACAAAGTCTTTGGGAGCATTCGGAAGAGGTTTGTCCGAGAAGTTCAGCCAGATGAATGGAATGCCTTCCTTGTGCAGCATATTTGCAAGCATGACATATCTTGAATCGTTGGAGCCTTTGTCAACAGCGCCGATGCGAGTTGCTGAGACAAGCCTCAGTATCCTCTTTGCATTTACGAACATGGGATTATGTATCACTATCCCTCTCTTGGAAGCTTCTCCCCAGGAATCCTTTGCAGCCTGACTGACATTGATTATATAGTCCCTGTCCTGGCTGATATGATAGTTCTTCTGGACGCAGGCATGGACCATCTGAACAACCTTTTTACAGACCACATTTGTCGGTATCTTATCCGTGAGCCTGTTCAGGATGAGCGTGTCGCACTCCCTAAGCTGACCTCCCTGTCTCTCGCAGTCAACTATCTTACGGAGACGGATAAGCTGCTTCTCATCCATCCTGTCGTACATGAACAGGATCTGATGGTCCTTGTGCATCATGAGGCACCATTCATATACGAATGTGGCGATACCTCCGACAGTGTTCGCAAACTCGCAGTAAATGATCGTGTCATAGACCTTAGGTACGGATATTATCTCGATACCTCCTATCTGCTGTCCTCGTAGGTAATGCGTCCACATCTTCATCGGAGCATGTATCTGACAGTACCTCTTAAGCTCTGGGATCTCATTGTGGTTCGTAAGGAGCCACACTTCATTTTTCTCATCCTCATGCTTAATCTCATCAAGGAGCCAGGTCATATCCTTGGTCACTTTGTCATAATAATATGTGACGCGCTTTGTCTTCATGCGCCCTGCCTTGAATCTCTTGATCTTGGAATCCGTGATGGCTGTCCGATAAAAATACATGTATGAAGGGATAGCTCCATGGATAAAATCTCCGTTCTTATCAAGGAATCCGATCTTACGTGAGA
This sequence comes from Candidatus Cryptobacteroides sp., assembly GCA_045612265.1. GTDB lineage: Bacteria > Bacteroidota > Bacteroidia > Bacteroidales > UBA932 > Cryptobacteroides. The sequence goes on along the minus strand of JAZKYT010000083.1, from coordinate 1,494 downwards.
AGTCTTCATCCTCTGTTGAATCCTTGAGCTCGTTGAAGCGGATGTCTCCGATAAAGCTCCTTTTAAAGCATCTGGTGCACACGCTCGGATTCGGAAGCCAGCTGTCGTCACTTTTAAGTGAGTAGTTATGCTGAGGACCTTCATTTGACAAAGATTTCCAAGAAAAATCAATCACGTCATATGGTTTTTCACTGATCTTTTTAAATATCCGCTCAATGAAGTATTTCGGGATCATATCATCCGCATCAATAAAACAGACATAATCTCCTGTCGCACGTTCAAGGCCTGCGTTCCGTGCCGTAGCGCATCCGCCGTTTTCCTTCCTGATCACGTTGCACCAGGAATACTTTGTCTTAAATGGCTCAGGAGACCCATCATCAATAACAAATACCTCGACCTCATCTCTGATCTGAGGAGCGAGCATGTCAAGAAGCTGGCTCGTATATGGTTCAGCCTTATAATATGGAATGATTATCGACAGTCTTATCCCTGACTTCTTTGTCTTTATCGCATTTTTAGTCACTATCTCCTCCAATATCCTGCTGCCTATGCAGCCATTTTAATTACAATTGTAATTACTTAAGTATATGTTAGTGATACTTTTAATATTGTTTGTATCCTATGTGTCAATAGAGTTTATATGTGATTCATACCGTCATGTTTTATATTTTTTTTCCAGCTGCATATGTCTCAATCGTACAAGCAAGTCCAATTGAAAGATTTGTAATATCCTTGTCCGAGAAGTCTTTTGGAGAAAATCCTCTTAATAAGAGTAGATTGCAAATGCAATCATGTAACGATATATCTGGGTCAACATAAGATGAATAATCTAATGGCATATTCAGCTCTCCTGACAGATATAGAGGATTCACATTCAGATATTTTCCTATTTTTACCAGCTGGTCTTTGCATGTCACACCAATTCTTAGATATCTGTTCACTGTACATGGATCGACATCCAAATACTTTGCAAGCTCAACTTGTGTTCTGCGAGGCCTGAAGGCACTCAATAACGCCTTAACTCTTTCAGCTACTAATACTGTATCGCTTTTTCTTCTCATTCTTCTCCCCCTGCTGCCTTTGCAGCTTTCATTTGTCTGTATTTTTCTCTCTTTTTAGCTGTGAGTTCTTCCCTGTGAGCGTAATAATATGCTTTTTTCTTGGCCTGCTGCTCCTCCAGATGCGCATAATAATACGCTCGGGCCTTAAGCCGATTCTTTGTAGGCTCTATCTTTTTAGGTTCCTTTTTGGCTGCTGCCTTCACAGGCCTTCCCAGACCGTCAAGAATACAGTCAGGAAATATGCAATTAAAGCAATCCTCATTGCATGGCATTTCAAGCTTTTTCATCATCCCCTCCTTTGTCTTTGCCTGGGTCTATGTTATTTTGGTCCCTGCTGCCGTAAATGCAGTCAAGGTTCTCTGTCCTTCCCATTCTGGTGCAGGCTTCAAAAAAGCAGCATCTCTGACAGATATGGTCATTCTTACCCATCATT
>JAZKYT010000082.1:0-2580 GCA_045612265.1 Candidatus Cryptobacteroides sp. | reverse complement strand
GAACTTCTTACGTGAGCAGTCCTTGCATTTGAATCCTGCCCAGACTCCATCAAAATGCTCTATAGCAGAATCCAGAAGAGAAGGTTCGTTGGTCAATATACCGGCTTCGAAGTTTCTGGTCTTTGCACTCTTCATACCGATGCCGGCACCAGTAAGATTGGCTGAGCCAATGTAGACTTCATCAAGATCAAATATCATCATCTTGAAGTGCACACGTGGACACAGAGCTCTTTCCAATCTCTTGGCAAGAATCGGGTACCTGTCGAATTCCTCACGGAAGATAGGGCCCGGTTCCTTAGCATGGATAAGCCTCACTTCCACTCCCCTTTTCAGTAGCTCGGCTAGTACTCCAAGGAACGGCTCGGAAGAGTTTCCAGCCTTGACATGCAGGTCCTTGATGTCGGCGGTTCCGATCCATAGAGACTTTTTTACTGAGGCAACCTTTTCGATGACTTCCGAATAATGTGCTTCGTCCTGGATGTATTTGATATATGCCATACCTACAATTTATTTTGCAAAAATAATCAGTTTCAATGCAAGTGCAGCGATGATTCTGCATCTTTCTCGTTCAACAATTTGGCGGCCTTCCTGAGATAGTATTCATCATCCTGACATGCAAGGAAGTGAATCAGTCTTCCTCTGATGTTAAGATTGACTCGACGCTTGATGGGATCATTGCTGACAAATGGTTCAACGGTTTCCTTGAGCATTTTCACTGTTATCAGTATCTCAATAAGAATCTCATAATCAGGATGATGCCTGTCGTATCCTTGTTGTTCAAGCCTTTTGATTATTGTTTCCATAAGTATTATTTACCGGCAAAATAATACATTCAAGTTGCCAATGTTGGGCAGAAAGGATTTTTTTCAATTATTCTTTTCACTGCCATTTTAATGCAGTAAGGACCGCTTCCTTTGCAACATCAAAGTTTAACAAATACAAAAGCTCATGGAAAAAGTTAATTTGGCAGAAGGGCTGATGGCCCAGATGATGGAAGAGGAGGCCTGGGTAAGTCTCTCAGGCGACTTTGGCTTCACTCTACAGATGTTAGAGAAGTATCAGGACCGTCTTGATTGGAACGAGATTTCTGAAAACACCAACATCGTGTGGACAGTGGAAATTCTTGATAAGTTCAAGAGAAGAATCAACTGGGAGAGTTTCTCCGGAAGATGTGACAAAAGTGTTCTTACACTAGAAATCGTAGAACGATTTAAGGACTACTTTGATTGGAGAGCACTCTCAAGGAATGCTGATCTCCCGATGTGTATCGTTGAAAAGTATCCAGAGAAAATTGAGTGGAAGGAGCTTATCAACAGCTATCGTTATGACGAGAAACTTAACAAGGCTTTTCTTGAAAAGTACTCTGAATATATCCCGGCATCAGCTTTCAAGGATTCAAGCTTGTGGAAAAATATCGTAGACGAGATTCGTGCCAATATAGAGAACAAGATCAGGTGCGGAAGCATGTAATTTTCTGCCACTTTCTGGCAAAAATGCTTTTTACTGCCTAAATTTGGCAGTGGAAAGTATTTCCTTTGCATCAAATCAAACGATCACATATGGCAAAGAATTATTTCAACAGGTACATCTGGCTGATTGACCTGATTCAGAGAAGCGGCCACATCAGTTTCGAGGACATAGACAGGGCATGGAGAAGAAGCACGTATAACGAATACGGTGAAGGTCTTTCCGAGAGGACGTTCTTCAATCATAAGAAGGCAATCTACGATACATTTGATATTGAAATCAAGTGCGACCGGTCCCTAGGATATTACATCTCCAATGATGATGACGTGCAGAGCGACGCCTTGAAGAACTGGATGCTCCAGTCCCTATCGCTGAACAATATCATGAACGAAGGATCAGACCTGCGTGACAGAATCATATGCGAGGAGATTCCGTCAAGCCAGAGGTGGCTTCCGGACATAATGGCCGCAATGAGGGACAGCAAGATGCTGGAGATGACCTACCAGAGTTTCAACAGGAGTGAGCCTTCAACATACGCTGTAGCTCCTTACTGTCTTAAGCTCTTCAAGCAGAGGTGGTACATGCTTGCCAAGAGTGAGGGATACGAGTACCCTAGGATTTACTCCTTGGACAGGATTCTTCATCTCTGTGTTACCAACAAGAGCTATAAGCTTCCAAAAGGTTATGACCCTAAGGACACATTCAGGAAGCTCTTCGGAGTCATCCTTGACAACGGAAAGGTAGAGAAGGTAGTAATCAGGGTTGCAGAAGATCAGGTCAAGTATTATCGAACCCTGCCGCTGCACCACTCGCAGCAGGAGGGAGAATCCGGAGAAGGATACACCGAATTCACTTACAGTCTCGTCCCTACCTATGACTTCTCGAGAGAACTGCTTTCAAAAGGAGAGAATGTGGAGGTGATGAGTCCATTGTGGCTTCGCAAGGAGATCGCCCGAGAGCTTCAAAGGGCTGTCAGCATGTATGATGATGTAGTAGATGAAGACTAGAAGATGAAGGATTTTATAGCGATAGATTTTGAGACGGCCAATGAATGTGCCTCCAGCGTATGCAGCATAGGCGCTGTGCTGGTCAGAGACGGAGAGATAGTGAAAA
>JAZKYT010000081.1:0-18077 GCA_045612265.1 Candidatus Cryptobacteroides sp. | reverse complement strand
TTTCAGTTCCCCCCGTTTGCTCCAGCTATGCTGGTGACATGTCTTCAACATGCCGGGTTGCCCCATTCGGAAATCACCGGATCAATACCTGTTTGCAGTTCCCCGGTGCTTATCGCAGCTTACCACGTCCTTCATCGCCTCTAGAAGCCTAGGCATCCACCGTTCGCTCTTGTAACCTTCTCTCTGTTTGTATTCTTTGAATGAATCACAAGAACTTTGTGTTTACACTTGTTCTCATTTTTACTCGTTGCCTTGAAATTGTAGTCCACAACTTGTCGAATTGACTCATAAATTTTTATTACTCTATTCTCTAGTTACAGACTATTTCTAATTTCTAACTTTACCTCGTTATCTTTTCTCAAACTTGTCAATGAACTTACCGTTTTTTCTCAAACGGGTTGCAAAGGTACGACTTTTTTCTTTACCTCCAAATTTTTCTGCACTTTTTTTCACACTTTTTTACAACTTTTTTCACACCAAAACAACAAAAGGCTAATTTTCAACACTTTAGCAAACTGACAATTTTTAATAAAATTTTGCCGTACATTAAGGAAGTATTGTTAAATTTGTGTTTCGCGAATATAAAGCTATATAATATATGGAAAAGAAAAGGACACAATTACCGGAAAACGCTCAAAGGGAGCTGAAGCCGGGCGAGGAGTACCAGCCGTTGCTGTCTCCGCAAAAGAACTACCCTGAGGTGACGCCTTGGTCGGTGAGCCTGGGAATAGTGATGACAATCATCTTCTCGGCAGCTGCCGCTTATCTCGGATTGAAGGTTGGCCAGGTGTTTGAGGCTGCTATTCCTATCGCGATCATCGCAGTGGGACTTTCAGGAGCCCTCGGCAGAAAGAATGCACTTGGCGAGAATGTCATGATCCAGTCAATAGGATCTTGTTCGGGTGCAATCGTAGCAGGAGCAATCTTCACTCTTCCTGCACTTTTCATTCTTCAGGACAAATACCCCGAACTTACCGTAAACTTCACAAAGGTATTCTTCTCATCACTTCTCGGTGGTATTCTCGGAATCCTTTTCCTTATTCCTTTCAGAAAATATTTCGTAAAGGAGCAGCACGGCAAATATCCGTTCCCTGAAGCGACCGCTACAACTCAGGTTCTCGTAAGCGGCGAGGGCGGCGGAAAGGGAGCAAAGACACTCCTTATCAGCGGACTTATCGGAGGTCTTTATGACTTCATCGTATCAACTTTCGGACTTTGGGGCGAGACTCTCACAACAACCTGCTTCAAATGGGGAGCAGCAGTGGCAGACAAGGCCAAGGTTCTCCTCAAGGTCAACACCGGAGCCGCTGTGCTTGGTCTCGGATATATCGTAGGTCTTAAATATGCTTTCATCATCTGCTGCGGTAGCTTCCTTGTATGGCTGGTCATCATTCCTCTCATGAATCTCATCTGGGGAGCTGATGTGATCGACCTTATGAACTCAGGCATCACACAGACAATCGGCAGCATGTCTGCAGACCAGATATTCAAGGAATATGCGCGCCATATCGGTATCGGTGGTATCGCTACAGCGGGTATCGTTGGTATCGTGAAGTCATTCGGCGTAATCAAATCGGCTCTCGGACTTGCTGCAAGCGAGTTCAGCAGAAAGAAGTCTGACGCAGAGGCTGAGGTCATCAGAACACAGAAGGATCTTTCCATGAAGATCGTCGTCATCGGCATTGTGGCGACTCTTCTCGTTGTGTTCGGATTCTTTGCTCTTGGAGTTGTGGACAACATATGGCATGCAGTGGTGGGAGTACTGATCGTAGGTATCATCGCATTCCTCTTCACAACCGTTGCAGCCAACGCGATTGCCATCGTGGGTTCCAACCCTGTCAGCGGTATGACATTGATGACGCTCATCCTTGCATCGCTCGTAATGGTGGCAGTAGGCCTCAATGGTACTGCAGGTATGACAGCAGCATTGATCATCGGAGGTGTGGTATGTACAGCGCTTTCTGTTGCCGGTGCATTCATCACTGACCTCAAGATCGGATACTGGATCGGAAACACTCCTAAGAAGCAGGAGACCTGGAAATTCCTCGGAACATTGGTTGCAGCTGCAACTGTAGGTGGTGTGATGCTCGTACTCAACAAGACATATGGATTCACAGGCGAGGGCGCACTCGTTGCTCCTCAGGCCAACGCGATGGCAGCTGTGATCGAGCCTATGATGAATGGCGGAAGCGCACCTTGGTTGCTTTACGGAATCGGTGCAGTCATCGCTCTCATCCTTACATTCTTCAAGGTTCCTGCTCTTCCATTTGCACTTGGTATGTTCATCCCTCTTGACCTTAATATGCCGATGCTTATCGGTGGAGCGATTTCATGGTATGTCGGAAGCCGCAGCAAGGACAAGGCTCTCAACGAGGCCCGCACAGAGAAGGGTACACTCATTGCATCTGGTTTCATCGCCGGTGGTGCACTTATGGGAGTTGTCAGCGCTATCCTCAGATTTGCAAAGGTGGACGTATATATTAAACCGTCACCTTGGACTGAGCCTATAGCAATCATTCCTTATGCTGCCATCATCATTTACATGGGATGGTCCGCACTTAAAGCCAAGAAGGAAGAATAATATATGAACGGAGTTATTGGAGCATTATTGATGACGCTGATCGCCGGTGCCGCAACAGGTATCGGCGGCGCTCTTGTGCTCTTCAAGAAGAAACTCAGCAGCAACACCCTTGCCGCAGCCTTGGGCCTAAGTGCGGGCGTGATGATCTTCATCTCGCTGGCTGAACTTTTTCCTGAGGCACAGGCAGAGATAGCAGCGTTAGGGACATTCAGACACGGAGAGGCGCTGGTCCTGCTGGCCTTCTTCATCGGCATGGGCCTGATAATGCTCATTGACTTCCTTATTCCGGAATATGAAAACCCACACGAGGCTTCGGGGCTTTCACTGGGAGAGTATACACCCGCTGTGGGAATGATGGCAAGTGCCGCCAACAGCCAGGCCCTCCAGAGACTGGGACTTTTCTCGGCATTGGCTATTGCCATCCATAACTTCCCTGAGGGAATTGCAACCTTCATCGGAGCGGTGAATGACCCAGAGATGGGTGCAGGTATCACATTCGCCATAGCCCTCCACAACATTCCTGAGGGAATTGCAGTCGCCATACCTATATATTATGCGACCAAGAGCAAGGGTAAAGCTCTGCTATATGCCACCCTTTCTGGATTCAGCGAGGTTCTCGGAGCACTGTTATGCCTGGCCATAACAGCAATTTTTGGAGTGGAGCTCAGTGCCGGAGGAGCAGCCTTCCCATTGGTTCTGGCAGCCGTTGCTGGAATCATGATATATATTTCGCTCGACGAACTTTTGCCGACTGCGGAAAAATACGGCAAACACCACATTGCGATTGCAGGAGTCATTTCTGGAATGGCAATCATGGGAGTGAGCCTTCTTGTTTTGTAACTTTTATACCTTATATATAATATGGAAAAGATTTTAGACAGATTTTTGAGATATGTGTCTGTGGACACAAAGGCAGACCCTGAGTCAGAGACACAGCCAAGTGCAGCCAGAGAGCTCGACCTTTTGAAGATGCTTCGCGACGAGCTTGTCGCAATGGGAGTGGAGGCAACTTTGGATGAATATGGATATGTAATGGCATCGATCCCTGCTAACTGCGACAAGGCGGATGTCCCTGCTATCGGATTCATTGCACATGTGGACACAGCACCAGACGCCTCCGGTGCTGACGTCAAGGCACAGATCATTGAGAACTATGACGGAGGAGAGATTGCGCTCAAGGGAGTGCCGGGCCTTTTCCTTAAGCCAAGCGATTTCCCGGAGATGCTTCAGTATGTAGGCCAGACATTGATCACAACTGATGGAACCACTCTCCTTGGTGCTGACGACAAGGCAGGTATTGCAGAAATCATGAATGCTGTACAGTATATTGTCGAGCATCCTGAGTTCAAGCATGGCGACATCAAGATCGGCTTCACCCCAGACGAGGAAATCGGACGCGGAGTCGTGAAGTTCGATGTAGCCAAGTTCGGTGCAAAGTATGCTTACACCATGGACGGCGGTTCAGTAGGAGAACTTGAGTACGAGAACTTCAATGCAGCTGGAGCAACCATCACTATCCAGGGTTGCAACGTCCACCCAGGCACAGCAAAAGGCAAGATGAGAAATGCATCGCTGATTGCGATGGAGCTTCACAATCTCCTTCCTGTGGATCAGCGTCCTGAGTACACTTGTGGATATGAGGGTTTCTTCCACCTCATCAGCTTCAAGGGCGAGGTTGAGACTGCAACATTCTCATATATCATCCGCGACCACGACATGCAGCTTTTCGAGGACAAGAAGGCTCTCATCCAGAAATGCGTAGATTTCATCAACGCAAAATATGGCGAAGGCACAGCAACTTTGGATCTCAGACATCAGTACTATAATATGCGTAAAGAGGTCGAGCCTCACTACCATATCGTGGAGACTGCAATGAAGGCCATGGAGATGGAAGGCATCAAACCTAAGATCCAGCCGATCCGCGGAGGTACTGACGGAGCAAACCTTTCATTCATGGGTCTTCCATGCCCTAATATCTTCGCAGGTGGCCACAACTTCCACGGCAAGATGGAATATGTTCCACTCGAGAGTATGGAAAAGGCCAGCCAGGTGATCCTTAACATCATCAGACTTTACGCAGAGTAAAGACACTTACAATAAAAGAATCCCGGATGAACAACGTTATATCGTATCATCCGGGATTTATTTTATCTGCCAGATTTCTGGCGTTTTTCCTGTTCAAATTTCTGGCGGTATTTCTCAAGCGTTGCGGCATCCTTAGCTTCCTGACGGGCAATGCTCTCCAAAGCTTTGCGTTTATGCTTGCGTTCCTTTTCCAGTCTCTTAGCTTCCTTTACTGCCTGTTTCTCGGCATCACGCTTATCCATTTCTGCCCAGCGGGCCTCTCTTTCCTCCTGCTTTTTCTTCTTCTTGTCCTCGCGAGCCTTTCGGGCCTCTTCCTTTGCCTTCAGATTAGCTTCCTGAGCAGCCTTCTTGGCAGCGGCTTTTTCTGCAGCCGCTATCTGCTCCGGCGTCATGATTGGGGCTGATGCAAGGGAATCTGCTACGGCAATGCTATCTGAAACCATCTTAAGAGAATCGGTTACCGCGAGAGAATCAAGACGAGCTGCTGCAAGGGAGTCTGCCAGCATCAGACTGTCCCGGACTGCCAAAGAGTCTGCAAAGGCAAGACTATCCTTAAGAGCGAGACTGTCAAGTCTGGCCTTTTCTGCAGCGCGCTTCTCAGCCAGGGCACGGTCACGCTCTCTGACCACCCTGAGGGAATCGCGAACCTCAATCTGGCGATAGATATCACCTATATATCCAGGGAAATATCTTTCGGTCTGGGTAAAGGTAGCACGCGGACGTCTTGCATAAGATGATCTCTGACTTGGTCTTAATTTCAGAGGCGTGACTGCATATCTGTCTGCCGGGCGTTTTTCCGGCTGCCAACTGAATCCCTTCAGATTCAAATCCTCAGAAGAAAGCTGGACCACAGGGTAGCCATCATTCTTTGCCTGCTCAAAATAATATACTCGCTGGAGCTCTCCGTCCTGGAACGTCGCGGACAACATCTTGGAGTCGGCTTTGTTCACCGTTGCGAGTGCTCCGTTTTCCTCGAGATAGAACAGGGCGCTTGCTCCACCAAGAACATCAAATCGCCTCAATGCACCCTTCTCTGTGAAGTATGCCATCATCTCTGCACCCTTGATCTGATTATGATGAGAATCATCTTCCTGAATTGCAATGAATGCATTTGACATCAGGCTGGCCTTCTCCATTCCTCCGTTCTTGACAACAAGAGCTATACTGTCGGCAGTGTATTGACGTGTGATTTCCTGATATACTATAGGATCCTTGTACAGACGTGCAAGTGAATCAAGATCACAGTACAACATGGAATCACAGACCACCTGCATATCCTTCTTGTATATCTTAACCTTGCGCAGAGCCTGCAGGAAGCCTATCTTCGTAGTGTCTGGCGGAACAACCTCCACAGGTTCCATTGCAGTCGAATCGGCTACAGCTGTTGTATCAGACACCATTACTGAATCCTTCAACATCGGAGGCACCATTGCCTTGGCAAGAGAGTCCTTTGCCATCGCCAGGCTGTCAGGTGGAGCTGCCGAAGCCGCCGGCTTTGCCGATCCCGCAGGTTTTGGACGATAATTAGGATCATTCTTAGCTGCTTCCTCTGCCGCCTTGGCTGCATCCGCAGCTGCCTTCTTTCTGAAGTTTCCTACCGGATCCACATTCAGTGATTCTAACCTCTTGGCTGCATCAGAAATCACAGACGGATCAATATCGCACTTTTTCTGTGTATAATATACAAGCTTCTCTGCACCTATATATACGGTGTCTATGCTTCCATCAGGATTTTCCGTCTGGGAAATGACAGCCGGCTTTCGTGTCATTGTGACCTTCGCAAGGGAGTCCACATATTCCAAACGTCCGGCCAGACCATATACATTTCGTGTCGTATCTGACACCTGGGCATTTCCAAGCATTTCTATTCCGGAGTTCATCCTGTTGAAATACAAGCTATCACACCATCCTTCCTGATCGTCTGACATAAGATGCACATCATCCGTGAAGAAGAAAAGCTCTATTCCTCTGTCATACCAACCAGCCTCAGCAGAAAGCATATTGTCATCCTTCCAGACATTAGTTGCACGACCGAAGGTTGCAAGGTTCAGATCAGATTCATAGACAAGGTCCTTTGTCTTCACGAAGATGGAGTCGGTGAACATATTCACATCTGTCTCGAATGTGAATGTGCTGATCTTGGAATCGTATGTACCGTTACGGCTCTCGATGATCTGACCATCCTTGTCACGCATTGCACCACCATGCATGAAGACTCCCACAGAGTCTTTTGTATTATAGTCCAGATGTCTGGTTCTCAAGGTATTGTGATCCTTGTCAACAAGCTGCACGAGAGTTCCGCGGAACTGTGCAAGATCGTCATCAATAAGATAAGTCAGCTTCTCACTGGTGAGAACTGTCTCCTCCTGAAGGATGCTGACATTTCCCCAGGCATTGATGATCTTTGTCTCGACATTCCACAAAGCTGTGTCGCAGAGAAGATATGTATCATTGTGGAGGAATCGCGCAGGACCGACAACCTTTCTGTAGCTTGCACCCTCTATATCAACCATCTGGGCTGACTTTGCACTGATGAGTACAACAAGACTATCCTCCTGCTGGCTCTGCTGCTGAGCTGCAAGAGGAAGACTTGCCACAACGGCAAGCATACATATTAATATATTCTTCAGAAAACGCATCAATGCTACTCTGTCTTGCGGAATTTCTCTTCCCAACCCTCACGCTCGAATACGCAATCCTTGAAAAGAGGGTCAATGATGATATATGTTGTCTTGATCTTCGAATTGATGAACTCTTCTATAGCCTCAGCTCTCTTAGCCTCTGTAGCCTGGTCCAAAAGAAGCGTATAATCACTCTGGAATGTCGCAGGATGGGCTGGGATGATCTTGTCCACCTTGACGATCTTATAAACCAGGTTTCCGTCGCGACCCTCGTTATCGAGAGATTCGATCGGTTCTGAAATCTCACCCACCTTGAGGTTGCGGATAGCTTCATAGTCCTGCGGCTTGAGCTGGTCGATCTCGAAATATGATGAACCAGTCATAGGATCTGACATCTGGCCGCCATTAGTTCTTGTAGCCGGATCCTGAGAGTAGAATCTCGCAGCAAGTTCAAAGGTAATCTCTTCTTTTACCAACTCTGTCTTGAGACTGTCAAGAAGCTTGAATCCCTTTTCGCGGTCCTCTGATGTATATTCCGGTCTCAAAAGAATATGACGTGCATTGAACATGTCACCCTTCTTTTCAAGGACTTCGATGAGGTGGAATCCGTCCGGAGTCTCAACGATCTGCGACACCACACCTGGCTTGAGCGACATGGCCGCATCGGAAAATGCAGGCCAGAAAATTGACTTTGACGCCATACCGAGCTCTCCACCCTTGCGTGCACTGCCTGGATCCTGTGAATAGATTCTGGCAAGTGTCGTAAACTTCTCACCATTGATGATACGCTCACGGATTGCAAGAAGACGCTCCTTCACAGCAAGATTTGCTGCCTCACGATCCGGATATACGCAAATCTGGCTGAGCTGATACTTGATCGGAACAAGCGGTAGGTCAGCGGGATCTGTTTCATCAACATACTGCTGCACATCATAAGGTGTCAACTCTGGAACCTTACCTGAAATTTCCTGCTGCATCTGCTGTGTAAGTGTCTGGTCCTCAAGTGTCTGACGCCACTCCTGTCGAAGCTTGAACATGGACTTTCCGAAATACTCCTCCACAGCCTCGTCTCCACCAAGTGATGTTCTCACCTGATCCAGACGCTGGCTGAGCTGACTCTCAACATTATCATTGTTCACTGTAAGGGAGTCGAGTCTCGCCTGCATAAGGAAAAGCTTTGAAGACATCATTGACTCCAGGATCTCACAACGACCGCTCTTGTCCGACATCATACCATATGCCTTCATCATCTGCACCTCGTCCTCGAGCTGCGAGATCATGATCACTTCGTTTCCGACAACAGCGATTGTCTTGTCTATGATTCCGTTAGGATATTTCTGAGCAGATGCGACCAATGACAAGGCAGAAAGTGCCAGGACAGCCACACCTTTGAAGATAAGCTTCATATATTAATAAATTACAAATTTTCCGTTTTCGCGCGCGTCATTGAGCAAATCCTGTTCCAAAGTGGAAATCAAAGACTGCTTTCGCGTGCTTATGATAATATCTCTGATGGCAGGGGCGCTATATTCAATCGGAGCCACCTCACCTTTCTTCATCATATCACTGATATATGCCAACCTGGCCACTCCCAAGGTATCTACCTTTTCGATCCATTTATTTTTGACCTGAGACATCATGGTCTCATAGTCCATCGGGAACTCTCTGGAAAGAACGGTCACATCCACCCACTCATCAGACCATGTCGTAAACTTGTATGCAGCTGAATATGCAAGACTATCAGCCTCAACAAGATCCTCAACTTCACTGGATGACATCCTCTTTCGTATCTGGTCCTTTGCTGGAGACTCATTGGATATGCTCAGGAATCTTGCCTTGACAAGAGGACGGGCGAGAACAAACTTCTCCTGATGAGAATTATAATATTCCTCAACCATTTCGTCTGTAACAGCAGTGTCCAGCCTTTCATTGACATAAAGCTGCTCATAACGATATTTCAGCAAAGACTTCCTGTAGTCCTCGAGTTCCTTTGTCACGTCTCTCTCTGACTTGGAAAGCTGTTCCTCTGCAATTCCCAGGAAGACAAGTTCCGCCGCCCAGGTATTGATGTACTGCTTTGCGAGATATACGCTGTCAGCTTGAGATATCCCCTTCGGCATGATTGCATCGAGATCGCTTCTGTAAAGCTTTTCAGAACCCACCTCAGCTACCACCTCGCCTCCTTTGAGAAACGATGAAATCGCCCTGCACGACGAAAGTGACGGCAGGACGATTATTATTGCTGCTATGATATTCAGCAGTCTCTTCATTATCTTGAATAGTTCGGAGCCTCGCGTGTGATTGTCACATCATGCGGATGTCCCTCAAGATAACCGGCATTAGTGATACGTACGAACTTCGCTTCACGAAGCTTCTCGATGTTTGGAGCACCACAGTATCCCATACCTGCGCGGAGACCACCTACGAGCTGATATACAACCTCATTGAGAGTACCCTTGTAAGGAACCTGAGCTACGATTCCCTCTGGAACGAGCTTCTTGATGTCTGCCTCCATATCCTGGAAGTAACGGTCCTTCGATCCCTGCTGCATAGCCTCGAGCGAACCCATACCGCGGTATGACTTGTACTTACGGCCATTGAGGATGATAGTCTCTCCTGGAGACTCTTCAACACCTGCGAAGAGTGAACCAGCCATGATTGTGCTTGCACCGGCTGCGAGAGCCTTCACAACGTCACCTGAGTAACGGATACCACCGTCTGCAATCACTGGAACGCCTGTGCCCTTGAGAGCCTCAGAAGCCATCATCACTGCTGAAAGCTGTGGCATACCCACACCTGCAATGACGCGTGTTGTACAGATTGAACCTGGGCCGATACCTACCTTGACTGCGCTTACACCGGCATCAGCAAGTGCCTTGGCACCCTCAGCTGTTGCAACATTACCTGCAACGATCTGTACATCAGGAAGAGCCTGACAAGCTGACTTGATCACGTTAAGAACGCCCTGTGAGTGACCATGAGCTGTATCAACAACAACTGCATCTGCGCCAGCGCTCACGAGCATCTCGATTCTCTGGATTGTCTCAGAGTTGACACCTACAGCTGCAGCCACGAGGAGACGACCCTTGCTATCCTTTGAAGCGATAGGGTTGTCCTTGATCTTCATAAGGTCCTTGTATGTGATAAGACCTACGAGCTTGCCGTCTGCGTCGATTACAGGAAGCTTCTCGATCTTGTGCTGACGAAGAATGTCAGTTGCATCAGCGAGGCTGATACCCTGTCTTGCTGTCACGAGATTCTCCTTGGTCATGATCTCTGCGATAGGCATCTTAGGGTCACGCTGGAAACGGAGGTCACGGTTTGTTACGATACCAACGAGGAATCCGTTGTCATCAACCACTGGAATACCACCGATATGATGCTGAGCCATCATTCCGAGAACCTGACCTACTGTAGCATCCGGATGGATGGTCACAGGATCGTAGATCATTCCGTTCTCAGCTCTCTTCACACGACGAACCTGGTTCATCTGCTCCTCGATTGACATATTCTTGTGAATTACACCGATACCACCGGCACGAGCCATAGCGATTGCGAGCTCAGCCTCGGTTACTGTGTCCATCGCAGCAGAAACGATAGGAGTCTGGATAGTGATGTCCCTTGTGAACTTAGACGATACATCCACAGTTCTTGGAAGAACCTCAGAATGTGCTGGAATCAGCAAAACGTCGTCGAAGGTAAGTCCTTCAATGATTGGAGAGTTTGTAAATGTCTGCATCTTTATGAAGCGTTTAGATTATTTCCGTATAAAATTGGGCAAATTTAATTATTTTTTTTGAGATAGCAAACGGCCTTGCCAGGTGTTACGGTCTTCGAGACGACGCTCCAGAAGACGGAGCAGTTCCACGTTACGGATAAGTCCCCATGGCGTTTCATTCACGAAACGTGGAGGAACCTCACCAGCAAACCTTTCGATGTAAAGATCCGGACGAAGACGCTCGAGCATATCCGTGAAGAAATCAAGATATTCATCCAGGGAGAAACGCACAAAATCCTGCGGACACTCAGCATATTCCGTCTCCATTCTCGTTCCCTTGACAATCTGAAGCTGATGGAATTTTGCAGACCTCAAAGGCAGGGCGTTGATGAGCTCACATGCATCCAGCATCATCTGCCTTGTCTCTCCTGGAAGACCGAGGATGAAATGGGCACCGACGTCGATCCCCCTGTCAGCAGTCATCTGCACCGCACGGCGGGCAGTCTCAAAATCATGACCGCGGTTGATTCGTTCCAAGACGGAGTCGTAGCAGGATTCTATACCGTACTCCACAATGACCACCGGTGCAGTCCTCACCACCTCACCAGCCAACGAACGGGACCAGTCCTTCAGCACCTTGCCCTGTGCCAGAGCCTGAAGATAGTCCAGCTTCTCCTCATCCACGCAGTCCGGTCTGGTTCCGATTACGATACCTACGACATCCGGGTGCGACAGCGCCTCCTCATATAGCCTCTGCAGCTTTTCGAGTGGTCCATAAGTATTTGAAAATGACTGGAAATATGCAAGATAATGTTCAGTTGTGCGATAACGGACCTTATGAAATTCAATACCTTCATCCATCTGCTGATAAAGAGATTTTCCGGCCGTGCTGTACGACGGATGAAAGGCCGCATTATCACAATATGTGCAGCCGCCACGTCCCACCTTTCCATCACGGTTCGGACAGGTGAAGCCTGCATCCAGAACAATCTTCTGAAGGCGCTCACCATATTTCCTCTTGAAATATCCTACAAAGGTGTTATATCTCTTCCCGTCCGGGAATCCGTATTTTTCGAAACCTTCTGCCATAGAGTGCAAAATTAGTTATTTTTTCTAATTTTGCGGGTGACTGGGGAAAGCGCCGGAGGCGGAAATGAAATAGTTGCTGAAATATGAAAATGAACAAGATTTTAAGCATTGCAATAGGAATACTGATCGCAGCCGCGGGACATGCACAGGACAAGAGGATGGCAGTGGTGGAGACATCCACCTGCTATATGAGAATTGCACCGGACTATGAGTCAGCATTGGAGACACAGGAGCTCATGGGAACAGTGGTGGAGATTGTCGGTGAGAGCGGATACTGGAGAGAGATTGTGTCGCCCCAGCCATATAAGGCCTGGGCCACAGAGAAGACCCTTGTGGAGATGACGGCAGAGGAGATCAAGGAATATGAGGCAGCACCGAAATATATGTTTACGGAGCTGTATGGACATGTATATATGGAGCCATCCGAAAAGTCTCAGACTCTTTGCGATCTCGTGGGTGGAGATGTCATGAGAATGGCTCTGAAAAACGGCAAGGCTGCCATCAAGGGCAAATGGGCGATGGTCATGCTCCCTTCCGGAAAGACAGGTTGGGTTCCCAAGACAGCAGTGAAGACTCTTGGAGAGAGAACCAACATACGCATGGGCGATGGTGCAGACAACATGATCAGCATCGAGAAGATGGAAGCCATCATTGCATCAGCACACCAGCTTCTCGGAGTTCCATACTTATGGGGCGGAATGTCAGCAAAAGGTGTGGACTGCAGCGGAATGGTGCGCATCAGCGCGATCATGAACGATGTCCTGCTTCCACGAAACGCATCGCAGATGATAAAATGTGGCATTCCGGTGCAGCTGGACCAGCTGCAGCGCGGTGACCTTGTATTCTTCGGCACTCCAGCTACTGAAGAAAAACCAAGAAGAGTAACTCATGTCGGAATCTACCTCGGAAACAACCGCATCATCCACTCTTCGCATATGGTGAGAATCAACTCATTAAATCCTGAAGATGCCGATTATTATGAAAATGCCCATAGGCTGATTGCGGCCTGCAGGCTCTTCAAGTAAGAAAACTGTAGTACAATATTGAGAAATATTATTACCTTTGCATTGTTATAACAAATTTTAAATACGTATTTCACTATGAATCTTAGAGTTTTTAAGAAAGACATCGAGTTCTTCATCGGCGAGTTCATCGAGGACTGTGAGCTTTTCCTTATTCTCAATCCTCACAAGGACGCTGAGAAGATTGACGCGATAGTTGAAGAGGCTGTTGACCTCTACAACGACATCAAGCTTAAGGCTGCTCACGCTGAGGGCAACAAGAAAGCTTACTACAATGGCCTTACAAAGGCTATGTTCGAGAAGCTTGACGAGCTTTCAGAGAAGCTTAGCACAGTAGTAGCTGAGGCTTAATCGAATCTCGAAAAAACAATAGAGGCGCTCATCATTTGATGGCGCCTCTATTTTGTATTCATGTAGGATTATTTCTTCTCTGCGAGGTATTTCTCCCATGCCCATGCTGATGCGAGAGTATCCTCTACGCTACGCTCAGCCTTCCAGCCGAGTTCATTGTTAGCGAAATCAGGATTAGCCCAGAGAGCCATGACATCACCTTCACGTCTTGGAACGAACTTGTAGTTGAGCTTGACACCGCTCACCTTCTCGAACTTGGTAACGAGCTCATAAACTGAAACCGGACGTCCTGTTCCCACGTTGAAGATCTCGTATCCCTTCTTCATCTTGCCCTCGAACATTCTGCCTACTGCCGCAACGTGAGCCTTTGCAAGGTCAACCACGTCGATGAAGTCGCGAAGACATGTTCCGTCTTCTGTAGGATAGTCGTTACCGAAGATGCTGAGGCACTCTCTCTTGCCGATGGCTGTCTGAGTGATGTATGGAACGAGGTTGTTAGGAACACCTCTTGGAAGCTCTCCGATAAGTGCAGAAGGGTGGGCTCCGATAGGGTTGAAGTATCTGAGGGCGATACCCTTGATTACAGCATCCTGAGTTGATGTCGCATAAACGACGTCACGAAGGATGTCCTCACACATTACCTTTGTGTTTCCATAAGGAGACATTGCAGGGAGACGCGGAGTCTGTTCTGTTACAGGGAGGTCTTCTGCCTCACCGTAAACTGTTGCCGATGATGAGAATACCACGTTGCAACCGCCATGCTTCTTAGCTGTCTCGAGGACATTGAGGAAAGAAACGAGGTTGTTGTAGTAGTACTTGATAGGCTCTGAAACCGACTCACCCACAGCCTTGAATGCAGCAAAGTGAATAACTGCATCAATCTGATAATCAGTGAAAAGCTTATCAACAGCAGCTGCATCGCAGCAGTCGAGCTCCACGAAAGGGATGTCATCTCTGCCTGTGATTTTCTTCACACCTTCAAAACCTGTCATATCGCAGTTCGAAAGATTGTCGGCCACAACTACATCGTAGCCGGCTGCGATAAGTTCGACAGTCACATGACTGCCGATGTAACCGGCACCACCGGAAACAAGGACTCTTTTTGCCATAATATATTTTCAGTTAGAATTTTGTTCGTTTTTAATCGGGCACACAAAGTTAGATATATTTTTTATTTTTGCAGAACAATATATGAAAGGTATGAGAAATATATATGCCATTATATTCATGTTCATTTCCATCTCCATCTGGGGACAGGATGTGCAGATGCAGGACAAGACCGAGGCCTTGCAGCAGGCTGTTGACGCAGTTGTGCTGGACGCCACTTTTGCTCAGGCTGTGGTGGGTGTCTGCGTAATGGATACAGAGGGTCAGATTCTGGCTGGCTTCAATCAGGAGACGATGCTCGTACCTGCATCCAACATGAAGTTGTTCAGCACCGGTGCCGCCCTGCATATTCTTGGGCCGGAACATTGTTTCGAGACCACCATCGCACATGACGGAGTGATTGAGGACGGAGTCCTGAACGGCAATCTTTTCATAATCGGCGGCGGGGACCCCACCCTTGCATCCAAGGACAGCATAGCAGTTCCCGTTGAGCGGACATTTGCCATCTGGGAGAAACTCATCCGTGATGCAGGAATCCGCAGAATCGAGGGAGCCATTGTGGGAGATGGAAGATATTTTGAAGGCCCGGCGGAAGAACCCAGCTGGCTTTGGAACGACATCGGAACATATTATGGCGCCGGAGTGACTGGACTCATGTTCTATGAGAATATGCAGTCGTTCAGCGTGTCTGCGGGATCATCTGTCGGTGCTCCGGTGAATATAAAGCCTTTCTACCCTGAATGTCCTTGGATGGATTTCAGATATGCATGTTCGACCGGAGCTGCGGGTACAGGAGACAAGCTGTACATGTACACATCCGATCTTGCTCCCGTGGCGGAAATCAGAGGAACATTCGGAGTGGACCGTGCTGCAAAGAGGGTTGATTGTGCCAACAAGTTTCCGGAATACACCTGTGCCCATTATTTTGCTGATTATCTTCGACGCAAAGGAATTTCTTGTTCTGAGGGTGCTGGCGATTTCAAGCTGGTTACAGACTGGAGGCAGGAGGATGATTCAGCCGGGGCTCAAGGTTCTGAGTCTGGACATGACAATCTGATAGTTCTCGGTTCAAGTTTCTCCCCTACTTTGGAAAGAATCGTGTTTGAGACCAACCATGCCAGCAACAATGTCTTTGCCGAGACTCTTTTCCGTTCGCTTGGCAAGACACTGCGTTCGAGCGCCTGCTATGATTCATCTTATGTTGCTATCAATGATGCCTTTGCAGAGATTGGAGTTGCAGGATTGAAGGGTGTCAGAATTCAGGATGGCAGCGGACTCTCCCGTCAGAATCTGGTGTCGCCAGAGGCTCTTTGCCGCTTTTTATATGCCATGACTTCGTCACCGGCTTTTGATGTGTTTTTGAACAGCCTTCCTTCGCCGGGCTTTGCAGGCACACTTGAATATAATATGAAGGGGCAGCCAGAGACGTTGAGGTCACGCATCAAGGTGAAGAGCGGATCCATGACAGGCGTGAGATGCTATTCGGGGTATATCCTCCCTTCAGATTCTGCAGGCTCAAGTGGAAGTGACACGAAGGACTCCGTACAGTCTGAGGGACTTCCGGAAGGAGCGCTGATTGTTTCCATCATGACTAACAACTGCACCTCGCCAACTTGGAAGGTGCGTCCGTTGCTGGACCGAATGATGGCAACGATTGCTAAATATAATTAGCGAAGGTCTGCCCACTGACTAAGGTATGGCGACCATTGTGACGTTTTTGAATAGATTTCCGTCACAATGGTGACGTAAATGACTACATTTGGAATAAATAATGGACCATTGTGACATTTTTGTGTGGTTTTTCGTCACAATGGTATGCAACAAAAATAAAGTAACATATGGCAACTGTGAAGACAAAGACTGTGTGGTTTTGCAAGGAGTGCGGCAACGAAAGTCCGAAATGGATGGGCCGCTGTCCTGCTTGTGGTGAGTGGAATACTATGGTGGAGGAGACTGTGGCGACCGGCAAGAAACCGGCTGCCGGGGCGCGTTCGATTTCTGTGCCGGGATCTTCTCAGAAGCCTATGCCTCTGTCGCAGATCGACTCGACCCATGAACAGAGGATTTCGCTGAACAATGGCGAGGTGGACAGAATTCTTGGCGGCGGTCTTGTGGAAGGATCCCTGGTGCTGATCGGTGGTGAGCCGGGCATTGGAAAATCCACTCTTTCACTTCAGATACCACTTCACTGCCCTAACCTCAAAACCTTATATGTCACTGGTGAGGAAAGTGCGAAACAGGTCAAGCTCCGCGCTGCACGCATCGGCGGAGACGACTCCGGCTGCATGATCTATAGCGAGACATTGATGGAGAACATCATTGCAGAAGCCCGCGAGATGATGCCGGACCTCATGGTGGTGGATTCTGTGCAGACCATGTATTCTCAGAACGTGGAGTCATCGCCTGGTTCAGTGACCCAGATCAAGGAGACTGCTGCGATGCTTCTTCGCTTTGCCAAGGAGACCGGAGTGCCGGTGATTCTTATTGGCCATATCACCAAGGAAGGCAGCATTGCCGGACCTAAGATTCTTGAACATATCGTGGACGTTGTGTTGCAGTTCGAGGGAGACAACCGTGGTACATATCGTCTTCTTCGCAGCATAAAGAACCGATTCGGTTCCACATCAGAGCTTGCTGTATTCGAGATGACCGGCAAGGGACTCCGAGAAGTGAGCAACCCGTCAGAAATGCTGATCCCTATGCACGAGGAGGGTCTGAGCGGAGTGGCTGTGAGCGCAATGCTGGACGGCACACGCCCGTTCCTGATTGAGGTGCAGGCACTCGTGAGCACAGCTGCATACGGCACACCTCAGCGCAGCGCAACTGGATTTGATGTACGTCGTCTGAACATGCTGCTGGCAGTGCTGGAAAAGCGCGCAGGATTCAAGCTCAGCGTGAAGGACGTCTTCCTCAACATGGCGGGAGGTCTCAAGGTGAGTGATCCTGCATGTGACCTTGCCGTAATCAGCGCCGTACTTTCATCTAATTTCGATTTTGCGATTCCGGCAGATGTGTGTTTTGCAGGTGAGATCGGTCTCAGCGGCGAAATCCGTCCTGTAGCTCAGACTGACCGCAGAATCATCGAAGCGGCACGTCTGGGATTCCGCAAGATTTATGTCTCAAGCTTCAGCAGTCTGGAGGGTGTGCCGGAAGAGCTGGCTAAGGTCGCTGGAGGAAATGCCGCCGGGAAGCATGGTATCGAGATCATCAAGGTTGCTGATGTGCCGGCACTCTGCAAATCGCTATTTAAATAATCTAGATATCTACCAAAGCAAAATGCACTTGGTTTTCCACAATAGAAAATCAAGTGCATTTCTTTTAAAATTTCTATATGCTAGAATGCGAATACGTAACGGGCTATGTAATAAGACTTTCCTGTCTTAGACCTGTTTGTCACACCACCATAAAGGAAGTGTACGCCTGTTGCCCACATTGAAGATCCGGAGCTCTCAGTTGATGACCAATAAGTCGGAGCATCACTCGATGCACCATCTGGCCACTCC
>JAZKYT010000080.1:0-33986 GCA_045612265.1 Candidatus Cryptobacteroides sp. | reverse complement strand
AAGAGGCCATTTCAAGGACAAAACCACATTAAATCATTACATTGTCCTCAAAAGAGGCCATTTCAAGGACAAAACCACATTAAATCATTACATTGTCCTCAAAAGAGGCCATTTCAAGGACAAAACGGGTGCAAAAGTAGATTATTAAAATCGATTAAACAATTAAAATACCATTTTATTAATAAGGTATATACAAAGAAAATCCCCTGAAAGCAGTCATGACAACTTTCAAGGGATCACACATATTTTTTCGTCAATATCAGCCTTTCAGAAGCGCCGCTATCTCAGACACATTACACTTTTCCGGAGTATAGGCCTGCGCGAAAGAGCAGCCAGGAGCCAGAATCTCGAAATTCATACTTTCAGCCATCGCGTTAAGAAGATTAACACTCGAGCCTGCCCATGTATATGACCCAAGCGCATAGAATCTGCGGCCTTTGATCAGACGCGACTGAAGTGCCTTCATGAAGGTCTCGACCGGTGGGAATATACCGTTATTGTATGTCGGGGAAGCAGCAACGATAGTGTCATATTTGAACACATCTCTCAGAGCACCGGAAACACCCAGGCCCGGATTTACATTTCCAGCAAGATCATGTACGGCGCAAGGCACACCAAGCTTGCGGAGCTCCTCAGCCAAGGCCTCGGCTGCAGCGGCTGTATTGCCATACATCGAGCCATAAGCAATGCATACTCCCCTCTCGACCTCGTAGCGGCTCATCTTGTCGTAGAGTCCGACAACCTGACCGACAGACATCTCCCACACAGGGCCATGCGTGCTGCATATTCTCTTGATATCCAAACCGGAAAGCTTCTTGAGAGCAGTCTGAACAGGTGTTCCGTATTTGCCGACGATATTCGAATAATACCTCATCATCTCGTCGCGGAAGCTCTCGAAAGTACCTTCTGAATCCACTACATCAGCATTCACCGCACCGAATGTACCGAAGGCATCACCAGAGAACAAGGTACCCTCATCAGCCAGCCATGTGACCATTGTCTCAGGCCAGTGCACCATCGGAACCATATGGAACGAAAGGTCACAACCTCCCAGACTCAAACTCTCGCCATCCTTCATCACAAGTATCCTCTCGTCCGTCACATCATAATATCCCTTGAGCATCGGAACAGTCTTGGCATTGGCCACGATCTTCATCTGCGGATATTTTTCAAGCATGTATGCTGTCAGGGAAGAATGGTCCGGCTCCATATGATTGACTACCAAATAGTCTATCTCCCTGTCACCTATCGCCTCGTGGATATTATCGAGATATTCGCCTTGAAAATCATGCTCAACAGTATCGATCAAAGCAACCTTCTCATCTGCAACCACATACGAATTATAGCTTACACCATAGGGCAGTGGCCACAAGCCTTCAAACAATGTTTTGGTGTCGTCATTGACGCCGACATAGTGGATTCTTTCGCTAATTTTCTTCATAACTTTTCATAACAAGGGACTGACTAAAAAATAGCCAATCCCCCTTTCTTGACTTCAGTAGAGATTTTATCTGCTACAAAAGTACCAAAAACTAACAACAATTAAGAATTAAAGTTCAGTTTTCCAAAGTCCATGCAGATTGCAGTACTCATATACAGCCACTGGCTTCGAGTCGCATACGCAGATCACTGCCTCAGGCTTGTCTGTAAGATTCACGCGGATACCACCATTCTCAGTCTCGACATATATGAACGCGATGTGATGTTCTGGAAGCATAGGGTGCGCCACGCTGCCCACCTCGACCTTGATCTTGCAGCCATCTAGCTTTGTTACAACCGGAACATGCTTCTCGTTGCTTGCATCCACAGTATTAGGGATGAGTTCCTGCATCTGCTCGCCGCAGCAAACAACTGGTACACCTGAGTTTACAACCTTCTCAACAACATTACCGCAGTGACGGCATTTATAAAATTTTGTAGCCATAGTATTATCTTTTTATTTTGGGTTTCTTATTTTGAATTATTCTAATTTATCGCAAAGGTATATATTTATTTTTTACTTGCAATAGGTAGTATGCATTTTTTGTGCTAAATTTACCTCATAATTATAAAAAATGAAAAAGACTGTCGCAATTTTCGCAATCGTGGGATGCATCATCTTCAGTTGCAACAAACCAGAACCAACACCTGAACCGGAACCAGGACCAAATCCTGGTCAGACTGAACGTCCGGGAGAAACAGATAAAATTCCTATCAAGTTGAGTGCTGGAATAACAACCAGGGCAACAGATACTTCATTTGAAGACGGAGACCAGATTGGTATATATGTAGTCAACTATGATGAAGATACACCTGGTACCCTTGCAGACACTGGAAACCACCTCGACAACCAAAAGTTCACCCTTCATGGAAACGAATGGAACGCAGAGCAGGAAGTTTATTGGCTTGACCAGAAGACAAAAGCTGACTTCTACTGCTACTATCCTTATTCAGCATCGGTATCCGATGTGACAGCCATAAAATTCACTGTCAGCACAGACCAAAGCACATATAAAAATTATAAGGTCAACGACCTTCTATATGGAAAGACCGAAGCTGCGGAACCTTCAGCTGATCCTGTAGAGATTCTGACAAAACATGCACTAAGCAATATTGTCATATATGTAACTCCAGGTAAGGGATACACAAAAGAAACACTTGCAGCAGAAAACATTTCTGTAAAAGTAACAGGAGTCAAGACAACTGCGTCCCTCAACCTTCACAACGGAATCGTGTCGGCGGAGGGAGATAAAGAAGACATTGTACCATACAAGGAGAGTACATGGTGGCGAGCACTTGTCGTACCTCAGGACATCATCGGCAGCCAGATAATCAAAGTCAAGGTCGGAGCGAATGAATATACGCTTAATCAGACAGTGACATTTGAGCAGAACAAACAGCACAAATGCACCATCGCTGTAAACAAGATCAGCGAGGGTGTCAACATCAGCATTGGCGGATGGGAAAGCACAGATACAGATTTTGGTGGAACACTTGATTAAACAATAATATGAAAACATTCAAGTATATAATCGGAGCATTATCCATATTGGGATTGATCTCCTGCGCTCTTGATGAGCATGCATTTGAACCTTCTGAAGGAGAAGACGTACTTCGTCCTATCGTTATTTCAGGAAGAATCGACCAGGAATATGCAACACGTGCCAACGACCAGGGATTCTGCGACGGAGATGTTGTCGGAATCTATGTTGTTGATTATGAGAACGACACTCCTGGAACACTTCAGAATGAGGGTAATCGCGCAGACAACGTGCGATTCACATTTGATGAGCATGCTTACAAATGGACTCCGGCATATGAGATCTACTGGAAGGACAAGACCACAAAGATCGACGTATACGGATATTATCCTTGGGGATCACCTGAAGATGTGGAAAGATTTTCTTTCGAGCTTCAGAAAGACCAGCGCAAGGAAGCACAAAACGGTCAGATGGGAGGCTATGAGGCCAGCGACTTCCTTTGGGGCAAGTCTGAAAACAACTCACCTACAGCTTCTGTAATCCAACTCGGATTCAATCATAAGATGGCGTCCTTGAGAGTGGATCTTGTCGAGGGTAGTGGCTTTGAGCAAGGAGAATGGGCAAATGCTCAAAAGCAGGTCATCATACTCAACACCACACGAAAATCAACAATCAACCTCAAGACCGGAGTCGTCACAGCCTCAGCTGAGATTGCTCAGACAGGTACCATTCCATATAAGAAGGGTGATGAATTTCGAGCTATCGTTGTGCCACAGACAGTTCCGGCAGACACAGATCTTTTCAGCGTATCGATAGACGGAGAATCCTATTTCTTCAAGAAGACTGAGGACATGATTTACAAGCCATCCAAGCTACACAATTTCACCATGACTGTGAACAAGAGAGCTGCAAGCGGTGGTCTTGAATTCGTGCTCTCATCAGAAAGCATAACAGTATGGGAAAATGACCCGGTATCTCATGATGCGGTTGCGAGAGAGTATGTAGTGATCAATGTTCCGAAGGCTGGTACTCTTGATGCCTGCATTGAAGCTGCAGGAAAGGACCTCACTAAGATCAGAAATCTGAAGCTCACAGGACAGATTAATACAAGAGACTTTGCTGTCATGAGATTCAAGATGTCAAGACTTGCCGCACTTAATCTCAGGGAAGTGCAGGTCGTTGCAGGTGAAGGTGGAGATCTCGGCAACGGTTGGGGATATGGATGGAATGAAGATGGAGAGATTCCAAACAATGCAATGAATGGCAAGGAAAGCCTCACATCGCTTATCCTTCCTGAAAAAGGACTCCGCAAGCTCGGAGGTGAGACCGGAGGTGGCCGAGGAGCCTTCAACGGTTGCGTAAACCTTTCGGGTTCATTGGTAATTCCAGAAGGTGTTGAAGATCTCGGTCCTGGCTGTTTTGCCGGATGTACAAGCCTCACCGGTACCCTTACCTTACCTTCAACACTGAAGTATCTTGGCGTACAGGAATGTTATGTACCGATTTATGATGGAGTATTTGCCGGTTGTAATTTCGTATGTGAAATCCAGCTTCCGGAAGGACTTGAGGTACTCGGCAGCGGTACATTCTGTGATTGCAAAAACATCTATGGCGAAATCAGACTGCCTGACGGACTTAAGGCGATCGGTGCGGGAGCCTTTGCCGGTTGTGAAAACCTCACCGGTTCAATAACAATCCCTCAGGGTGTTACAACTATTCCATATGACACATTCAACGGAACTTGGGTTGGAGGAACTCTTACACTTCATGAGGGTATCATCAGCATCGGTTCAGCAGCATTTGCGAACACAGGTCTTAAAGGTGAACTTCGTCTGCCACAAGGTCTTGAAGTCATAAGTCATAATGCATTCTATAACTGTGACTTTTCTGGTAACCTGGTACTTCCAGAAAATCTTCACACAATTGGAGATAAGGCTTTTGCATATAACTGGCGATTGATGGGTATGCTTGAGATCCCTATGAATGTCATCTCAATCGGCGCCGGCGCATTTGCTCATTGTAGTAGTTTGGAAGGAGTGATCTTCCCAGAGGGACTTGAGAGCATCAGATATAACAGTTCATGGTATGAAGATGGTGGAGCATTCCAGAACTGTTTCGGAATCGGTAGAATCATCTGCAAGGGAACAATACCAGCATACGTACAGGAAGGTTCATTCCATGGAGTTGCTAAAGATAACTTCACACTTGAAGTACCGGAATCCGCAATTCATCTTTACCAGACCGCTACCGGTTGGAAGGATTTCAAGAGAATTTCCGCATACCGCAATCTTGCAATCCGTCCTTCCATGGCCTCTGCAATCAACACAACTGTCACACGTGACCTTGTGCTCACTGCAGATGACGAATGGTATGTGGAAAGCCAGCCGGATTGGGTAACCCTCGACAAGACAAGCGGAAAGGGCAAGACTGAGATCAAGCTCACATTCTCCCAGATGCCGGCAGGTGCTGAGAACCGCGAGGGAGAGGTAGTATTCATGCTCAAGGATCAGGACTATCGCACACGTTGCAAAGTAACCCAATATGACTATCAGTATGCTGAGGACGAGTTCATCACTCTCCACGAAGCTACGAAAGGTAATGGAAAGCTTAATATCGTGATTCTTGGTGATGGCTACAATGCTAAGGACATCAGCGAGGGTAAACTCCTTGAAAATGTAACTGAAGCATATGGACACTTCTTCGATATCGAGCCATACAGAACATATAAGGATTACTTCAATGTATACACAGCTGTTTCTGTATCACCGGAATCAGGAGTTGGTAGTGTAAACACAATCATTTACAATCGCTTCAACACAACCGCCAAGGGTGGTGTATCATTGGGTGGACGACATGGAGAGAGCGACAATCAGATGATCATGGAATACATCTGCAATGCCCCTAATGTTTCAGCAGATAACCTGAATCAGACTCTCGTGATGATGATTCCAAACACATACGATTATGGTGGAATCTGCTATATGTGGGACGATGGATTTGCAATCGCATACTGCCCTATGAGCAACTACGGTTACCCACTTGATTTCAGAGGCGTAATCCAGCACGAGGCCGGTGGACACGGATTCGGTAAGCTCGGTGACGAGTATATCTACCACAATGCATTCATCGACAATTGTCCGTGCATATGCTGTCCTCACGTAACTGAATTCAATTTGGCTAAGGACAAAGGTTGGTATGACAATCTTTCACTGACCGGCAAGATGAGTGAAGTTCCTTGGAGCCACTTTATCTTCCACGAGAAGTATAGTGAAATAGTGGACATCTTCGAGGGAGGATTCATGCATAACCGCGGAGTTTATCGTTCGGAACAGAACAGCTGCATGAACAACGACATTCCTTATTTCAGCACCATCAGCCGCGAATCCATTGTAAAGAGAATCATGGCATATGCCGGTGAGGAATATTCATTTGAAGACTTCGTCAAGAATGACGTGATCGAGGTGGATATGACGAATATGGAAACCAAATCATTGGAATCGAGCTACATTTATAACAGAGTTGCTGCTCATCAGCATGAACCTGTATTCATGGGTAAACTTCCGTCAATCAAATAAATTAAACGATGAATAAGATGAAATTCAATATTACAATATTAGCTGCTGCCTTGTTGATCGTTGGTTGTAACAAGGCGGAAATGCATCAGCAGAATATCCAGGACGTCGCCATGCGTTTCAATGTTGTTCATCCTGCGACCAAGGCTACTGAAACATCCTTTGAGTCTGGTGACAAAATGGGAGTATATGTTACAGCATATCAGGATGGAAAGGCATTACCACTTGAGCTTGGTGGTAACTACAAGAACAATATCCCTGTAACCTTTGATGGAACCCAGTGGAAATCTGATCCGACAATTTATTGGAATGAGGACATCACCCAATATGATGTGTTTGCATATTATCCATTCTGCCATCCTGAGTCAGTGGACGAAATGCCATTCAGTGTAGCCCTGGATCAGAGAATCGCTGAAACTGCTGATGCAATGAGTGCCTATGAAGCCAGTGATTTTCTCTATGCTAAAAGCACAGGAGTGACAGCAGAAGATGGCCATGTAAATCTTCTGTTCAAGCACAAGATGAGCAAGTTCAGCATAAACCTGATCAAGGGTGAAGATTATGAAGGAGATATTCCTGAAGACCTGGGAATATACATTCACAGCACAGTAACAGACTGCCATATTGACCTTGCAACCGGCGATGTTATCAAGAACCCACGTGCAAACACCAATACTGTCATTGCAAAGAAGATTGACAATGACACATATAGCGCAATCCTTGTTCCTCAGATGCTTACAAACAAAAAGCCTCTTGTTGAAATAATATTTGGCGATGTGTCCTACATGGTTGAATCCAAATTCAATTTCAAGAGTGGTACACATCACATGATGAATATCAAGATGAGCAGTAATCCTGACAAGGTAAAGATTGAGATTGGTGGAGAGATTGAAAATGGCTGGGAATAAGAATATAGAAATGATTTCAGCTGATATTATAATAATAGGTGGCGGCGCCGCAGGTCTTATGGCGGCAGCGGGTGCTGCGCAGACATTGGGTGCAGTTCAGACAGAGGGAGCAGCCCAGACCCATAATGGCAAGGTGATCGTGCTGGAGAAGATGGCACGACCAGGCCGCAAGATCATGATCACAGGCAAGGGACGCTGCAACTTCACAAATCTTAAGCAGTGGAACGAATTCCAGCAGCATGTGCATCCGAAGCCGGGTTTCCTGAAGTCTGCTTTCTACAATCTCTCATCGGATAAGATGCTCAACTTCGTGGAGGACAATGGAATGGCATATGTCGTCGAGCGCGGTGACAGAGCCTTTCCGGAGTCGCATCTCGCATCTGATGTCGTGGATGCACTTGTTCGTGCTGCCCAAAATGCCGGAGCCGAGATTCTTTGCGGTAAGGAGGTAAATGGTATTAAGATCAACGAAACATCTAAGAACCCAGCTTCCACCGAGTTTGCCGAAGACAGCGCTGGATACAGTGCCGGAGAGGGAACCGCAAAGGCATATAGTGTACTTTGCGCAGACGGAAGCGAATATATATGCTCGAAACTGATCATCTGCACAGGCGGACTCTCCTACCCTAAGACCGGCTCTACCGGAGACGGATACAGATGGGCAGAGCAGACCGGACACAAGATCCGCCCGCTGTTCCCTTCACTGACAGCTGTTGTCCCGAAGGGATATAAAGATCAGAGCCCGGAATATCAACCGCCAACAGAGCAGAAAAACGCATCCAAGACTGATATGACCAAGATGAGAGAGTGCAATAGTCCAGCCAGCGGACTTAAGGGTCATATCGACCGCAGCACTCCATTTGCTGAACTTGGTGAGACACTCAGCGGCAACCAGCTCAAGAATGTAGGCCTCAGCCTGTATATCGACGGAAACGAGGCACAGTACGAATTCGGCGACCTGGACTTCACCGATGGCGGTATCGAAGGCCCGATAGGATTCAAGATCAGCCGTCGCTGCGTGAATGCAATCATCAATGGATCAAAGGTATATGTGGTCCTTGACCTCAAGCCGGCTGTGGATGACGAGGACCTGTCAGTGCGTATTGCGACCCTATGGAACGAGGTGATGAAGGACAAGCGCAGCGCAAACAAGCAATACAAGGAGCGCTTCCGCATCCTCCTGACCAAGGTGATGCCGATGTCACTCATTCCTGGCTTCGTGAAGATGAACCCGAACGCCGACCACAAGACGCTGGCCAAGGCGCTCAAGAACTGGAAGATTGAGATCGAAGGATTCGTGGGATATGAGAGATGTGTAATCACTGCCGGCGGCGTGAGCCTGGACGACATCACTCCAAAGACACTCGAGTCGCGCATCGTCCCGGGACTATATTTCGCAGGCGAGGTCCTCGACCTGGATGCAGACACAGGCGGTTACAATCTCCAGACTGCCTTCTCGACCGGCTTCCTTGCCGGCATCTGTGCTGCCAAGGCACTCTAATCAGATTACACCTGAACCGATCATCTCCATTGAGGTATCCTTGTAGCCGGTGACCAGAGTTTCCTCAACTGGCATATACCAGGCTGCAAACTGGCCAGGGGTCACTCCCCTCTGCGGCGTGTCGAAGATGATGTACAGACCATTCTCCCTCATGACCATGGTTGCCTGCTGGAGCGGCTGACGGTAACGGATACGGACACTGTAGCGGCGAATCTCTCCAATCTGCATTGCAAGATCCGGCCTGATCCAATGGATTTCCTCCGGAGCAATTCTCAGGCAGCTGCGCGAAAGACCCTTATGGGTGTGTCCCTCACCGACATATATGATATTCTGTGCAATGTCAGTCTCGATCACGAACACCGAGTCCTTGTGACCACCGATGTTCAGACCCTTGCGCTGGCCGATCGTGTAGAACTGCGCGCCATCGTGCTTGCCGAGGATCTTGCCATATGGGTTCTCCTTGTAGCGCGTCTTCTTGATATGCTTGCGACCGCTGCGATAAGTCTCGGTCTCGAACTTGATGTCGTAGCGAACTGGCTGTGACAGTCTAAGAAGCTGCTCGTCAGTCAGCCCTGCTATCTTCTCAGCTGAGAACGGGCAGGCAACCGAAGCTGAAGGAACTGCCTTGTCCTCAGACACATAATCAGTGATCATCTTCACCTGAGCCGACTCGTCTGCAAGGATTGACTCAAGAGTATCCTTCACAAATGTATATTGATCATCATCAGCGTAATATGCATCGTAAACCTCAACAATATCACCCTCGCAAGGCTTGAGTTTCTGCTGAAGGAAAGTCGGCAGATCTACCTTGCCCACAAAGCATATACCCTGAGAATCCTTCTTGTCTGCAGAAGGGAGATCTGCCTCATGGGCCAGTCTGCGCACTTCAGGCTTCAGGATGTCACCGATTGGGAAAAGCGCCTGGGAAAGCTGCTCCTGCGAGAGCTGGCAGAGGAAGTAGCTCTGGTCCTTGTTCGGGTCTGCACCCGCGAGAATACGATGAATCGAGGTCTGGGCAACCGGAAGCAGTTCCGTCACCTTGCGGCAATAATGGCCGGTAGCCACCATGTCGGCACCGAGTTTCTTCGCACACTTGAGGAAAGCATCGAACTTGATCTCACGATTGCAAAGCACATCAGGGTTCGGCGTGCGACCCTTCTCATACTCATCGAACATATAGTCCACCACTCTCTGGCGGTACTCCTTGCTCAGGTCCACAAAATAGAAAGGTATGCCCACCTTGCGCGCCACCATCTCAGCCACGAAACGGTCCTCCTCCCACTCACAGTCACCGTGAAGCGTGGTGGAAGCATCATGCCAGTTCTGCATGAAAAGGCCGAAGACATCATAGCCCTGCTGCTTCAGAAGAAGGGCAGCAACACTTGAATCCACACCGCCTGAGAGGCCTATACACACCTTTATTTTGCTTTTATCCATAATATATTATATATTTGTATGATTTGTGCAGGCACAAAGATAACTTAATTGAACTGTTATGACAAACAAAGAGATAAAAATTGCCTATACTGAGTACGCTTCTCTTGAAGAACTCTCAGCGCAGGACAGAGTTCTTGCTGAAGCTGCAATCGAAGCTGTGTCAACGTCATACGCACCCTATTCTAACTTCAATGTGGGAGCTGCAGTAAGGTTCAATGACGGCGAAATAGTCAAAGGTTCAAACCAGGAGAACGCAGCCTACCCTTCAGGAATCTGCGCAGAAAGAACAGCACTCTTTTATGCAAGCGCAAGCCGTCCGGGCGATCCGATGAACGCACTTGCAATCGCAGCAGCCCAGAACGGCGAACTGCTTAAAGACCCTGTAACTCCATGCGGAGCCTGCCGTCAGGTAATGATCCAGTACCAACTCAAGAGCGGCAACCCAATGGAAATCATCCTCATCGGTGCCAACCGCATCTGGAAATTCTCCAACGTGGAGTCCCTCCTGCCATTCGTCTTTGACAGCATCTAGAAACTGACAAACATACAACAGTAACTTGAGAGGATTCCTAAGGGAATTCTCTTTTGATATCATAAAATCTATCTCTATGAAAAAGACATCATTAATCTTGTCAATTGCAATGGCATTGGCAGCCTGCCAGCAGGAAGAACTTGTGCAGCCTGAAGTCAATGCTTCCGCTGACGATTTTGCAGCAGAAACCGAAGCATATTCAGGCGTGACAAAGACCTCGCTTAATGACCATAACTCTGTGGTATGGTCTGAAAACGATCAGATTTCCATCTTCAACGGAAACACAGCAAACAACTGCTATCAGCTTAAACCTCAAGGAGCTGGCACAAGCAGTGGAGTATTTTCTCTTGCAGGTGAAAAAGTCGAAAACGGCTCTCAAGACGAGCTTGTCGGCAACTTGGCTGTATATCCATATCTGGAAAACACTCAAGCATATCAGATCTATGGAGATGACAATGAGCCAGTTGGTATCGGTATAAGAAACGTTGAAATCCCTGCTGTGCAGACATATAAGGAAAACTCATTCGGCAATGGCTCATTCCCGATGATCGCGATCACAAAGGATAAGGATGACCATAATCTGAAATTCCGCAATGCTTTTGGTGTTCTGAAACTCCAGCTTCTAGGAGATATAAAGGTGTCAAGAATTCAATTGAGGCCTAATTCCGGTAATGCTTTCATTACAGGTATCTTCAATATCGAAACCAGATTTGATGACAAGATTCCTACTATCACCGACTCGTACCCCACCAGCGCATATCTTGAACTCGATTGCGGCGAAGGCGTACAACTCAACAAAACAGAGGCTACCCCATTCTACATAGCATTACCTCCATATGACTTTACAGATGGATTCAGAATAAGGGTATGGGACACAGATAATTATGTATATACGAAGACCACTACAGCACAAAATATAGTTGAAAGATCCGGCATCCTCGCCATGCCTCCATATTTGACAGGAGCAAGGATAGAACCATCGACAGATGTTGTAAGTGTTCCAAATGATGGCAGTCCTGTTGTGATTTCAGTTACAGCTACAGAAGATTGGACTGTGGAATATCCTTCATGGCTGGAAGTAAGCCCATCCTCTGGAGAAACTGGAACACATGAAGTTTCAGTATCAATGGCATCTGACTATGAAATATATGATTTCAATAACAACTACATCTATCTCAGATCTTATGATTATAACTATGTTGTAGCAGTGGTCAAGGACCGTCCGCTCAGCACCACGAAGGAAGTTATTGAAAACGGTGTGGATGGAGAAGAATACCGTATCAGCGGATACGTATCTAAAATCACTAACACCAGCTACGGCAACTGGTACATTGAAGACGAGACCGGTGAATTGTACATCTATGGAACAACAAGATATGGAGGTTACTATAGCCCTTATGCAGTGGGAGATTACGTAACTTTGCAGGGTCCGAGAACAAATTACAACAATACCACCATTGAGCTTGTCAATGCTACAGTCATCAGTTATGAGTATACATCGGTAAGGGTTGTCAGGATGGATGAGCAGCCTATACCTGGAGAAGGCGGTGAATTCAAGATAAGAATCGAATGTCCGCAAGATGATGTGGATATTGCCATCCCTGAAGATGCACAGTCTTGGCTTTCAGCAAGTTCAGTTGAAAGAGTCAATGACTATTACATTGATATAACATTTACAGCTGCTGAAAATACAAGTATCTTCCGCTCAGCAGAGGTCAAATTTGAGATCTCCATAGATGGCCGCAGACACTTTACAAAGGCAAACATACAGCAGAATGCACTAGATGTCATCAAGAAAGTGACAATTGCAGAATTCCTTGCAGCACCAGTGGATGCATATCAGAAATATGAACTGACCGGCGTTATTGAAAATATCGTAAACACCACATACGGTAATTTTGACCTCACAGATGAAACCGGAACCGTTTATGTATATGGACTCACAAATCAAGGGGAAATTGGTAAAAATGACAAATCATTCTCAAGCATCGGATTGAAAGAAGGCGACACTGTCACTCTGGTAGGAGTAAGGAACGAATATAAAGGCCAAATACAGGTGGGCGGCCAGGCCTACTACGTGAGCCATATCAGCAAGTGATTCAGCTTGAAACTGAGATATAGACAAAATGCGCAGGGCCATCCGATACAGGTCCTGCGCATTTGTTTTATCTGTCAGATTAGAGTTCACCTAACCTCATTCTCACATACTCATCGGCTCTTGATTTAATCTGATCAACTGTCAATAAAGGAGTTTCAATAGTCTGAATAGGTTCAGATGCCTGCAAAGCAGTTCTTTGCTTATACACTGCTGTTGGTAAATCCGCACGGACAGGAACATTCGTGCCATGAGTCTTTACTGAGAATTGTGTCATAGTATTATCTGTCCAACCCCTTGTGAGAACGATTTCAGAAACAACTGGATTCTCGAGGATCGATCCGCCTAATGAGTCGAAACCGATGATGTTTGGATAATACTTCACACCATCATATACGAAAGGTTTGATTGTGATTTGATCCTTATTCTGATCGTACTCAACAGGGAAATAAAGGTCACCGAACTTCTCTGGCGCCATGAATGCCTGATATGTATCTGGATCCAAAGCAGCCATATAGAATGGAACTGACCAATTAGCTGCAGGCGGAAGGAGGTTCTGATCCACTGGGATACGGAAAGTTACCTCATTTGTCTGAGGATCCTCTCCTGCCTCAAGATACCACTTCGGGCCGAAATCATTGAATATTGAAGGAATGTCCACACCACTATAATCATCTGCAATGAACAGGTCATATGGAGTCCTAAGTATAAGTCGGTCATATGAGTCATCATCTAGCCATCCTGTACCGAGTATTCTGTTCATATTAGCAAGTCTCTTCTGGGCATATTCCTCAGCAAGCTCCTTAAACTCAGCATATAACGCATCCACCTCGTCCCTCTCCATTCTAGCAACCTGCATGTAAATGTCATAGGCCTCTGAAGGCGTCGTTGAAGGGAAATTGCCAAGGTTATTTGCAAGCGTAACTTTTGATGTATGTTCATTTCTCGAACCAGTACTTCCATCGATTAGAGTTGCTGTTGCAGTCCACTCGCCAAGGAATGGTTCGAACTCTCTCGGGCTAATCCATGGTATATCTTCCTCATAGTAGTCAGAGTAGTATGGAGTTTTGATTGTTGCAACTGCAGGACAATCCTCGATATACTGGAAGTTTAAATCATTTGGAGTGTACTCCTCATTATATCCCAGAACTGCTAATCTTGTTGATTCGCCATCAATAGAAGGAATATAGATTGTCAATCCTTCATCTGAGTTAATCTGTTGCAACTCATGAGGGCTAAAAGGATTGCCTCCTTTTATAATATTAAAATATGTATTGCCATTATTGACCTCAAGCACCCAATCTCTAACATAGTTAGCTGCATAATATCCTTGGGCAATCGGATTAGTTTGATATGTAGTACACTTTATATTGAAAGCAGCCTTGTCAGGAGTTGTATAATCATTCAATGGTGTAACAAGAATCTCTGGAGCCGGCAACTGCTTAGAAGTAGTTTTGAAGACATATTCCTTAAAGCTCTGACTTTTACCCTGCCTATCTCCCATTGCTGTCACAAGTACATGGTAATTAGAGTCAGGAAGAATTAAATCCTGATAATAGAAACTTGTAAGTTCAAGCCTGACTGGTCCGCTTAAAGTATTAGCTCCAAAATTATACGCTGAGAAATATGATGTCACTGCCCATTTGAGATATTCTTTATTTCCAGAAATCAGTTCAAGGAAATAGTTATATGAATGATCATCAAGCACAAGGAAACAATATTGCTCCACATTTTCATCAGGATAACATTCAAAGATCAGATTTGCTGGAGAGGCTTCAG
The DNA here is from genome assembly GCA_045612265.1 of Candidatus Cryptobacteroides sp. GTDB lineage: Bacteria > Bacteroidota > Bacteroidia > Bacteroidales > UBA932 > Cryptobacteroides. The sequence goes on along the minus strand of JAZKYT010000080.1, from coordinate 19,202 downwards.
CAAGTATCACGTCCACAGATCCATCTAACAATTCAGGCTCACGAGTGCGGAAGAACTTTCTCTGGAATGCTCCTGTCCAAACAACATCCGACTGTTTTGTCAGTTCAACGCCGTTGAATTTCAGAAGATCATCAGAATAACCTCTATAGTATGGATAGAATAAATCCTCATCAAGAACAGGTATATAATAACCAGGACCAATCTCATAAAGATAATGTTCTACATTAGGGAAATTTCCATCATATGATTGATCCACAAAGGAATACTCACCTGCAATGAAAACCACTGGCTCACCTGGACTTATAGGATCATATTTATTATACCACTCTCCCGTCTCATCATCCACATACCGATTATCATCTTCAGAATATTCAAGAGTGATATCTTCTGTAGTCCACTTTTTACCATTACTAATGAGAGAAAAATGATCTAATCCTCGCCCCATATAATTATACATCATCAGACAACACTGACTCCAACGTATAGCATTGCCAGCTGCCTTAGCAGATTCAGGCAAGGTGATACGCATCTTGTAGCCATCATACATGGTATTTACAACAGTCAAAAGTTCTGTAAATTCCATCTCTGGAGTTGTAAATTCAAAATGCTGGACATCTGAATATTCGTACGCATTGAGTTTAGCAGCAGCATAGAGATGATATGACGTTGAGTAGTTGATTCCATCTAAGATCTTGAGTATCTTCGTTTCATCAACTTCAACAACAGTTCCAGATTCGAATATTGCCACTGGAGTCATATCAGTCTGTTCAGTCGCAATCACATACGCCACTTCACACGGCTGATTGGTCTGTACAGCAAGGTCAAGATAATTTGCACCAACTTCATAAATTGAGATCGCAACCTTTTCTGGTCTGAGCAACTCCTCACCAAGAAATATAGGAGGCATTCTTAGAATAGTCGAGCGCTCGATAGACTGCACTTTAGCTGTTGACAATTCGTATTTCATCCCATCAATATCAGTGACTATCAATGAAAATCCATTCTGGAAAACAACAGGAGGAAGAGCAAAGATAAAGTTAGTAACTTCTTCTTCATCAAGCTGAACACCCTCATCGCAACGAATAATGACCTCTGTTGATGCGTCATCAGCCATAATTATTGAAGGTGCATGGTTATCAGCATATGCAACAACAGTAGCAGGACCGGAGATTTTCTCTCCATTAGCACCTTGAAGTCTGATAGATTTTACTTTCTGTGTTCCTGTAAGTTGAATTTTCAGTGCACCAAGAACATTTTTAAAATTAAGGTTCTTGTCCTTTGGTGTCTCTGTAACAGCTACCATCAGGAATGAATCATTAGCAAAACTATTCTCAGCATACTTTTGAATCGTAGGCACTTCTACTCCAGAAAGAGTGTATTCATTAACATCATCTGTTAGTACAGTTCCAGACAAGTCAACATCCTTAAAATAAGGATAAAAAGCTATATTTTGAGCGATTTCAAACCCGCCATAGAAGTTATCGCCATTGTCGACCAGTGTAAATTTGCCATGGTTCTTTCCGACGCTTTCTTCAGAGACCTGATACTTTGATGGCAATGTACTGCTACGGAAGATAGCCAACTGATCACACTCAGACCAAAACACCATATTATCCTCATTAAGGAAGACCTTGGTATTGGCGGGTGACTCGATAAAAGCATCGAAAATATCCTGGTCACAACTTTCTGGAGCGATAAGTTCGTTCTGAAGGCAAGAAACCATGACGAACAAACTCGAAAGAAATAATATACAACTCTTTTTCATAGCAAGTGTTTTATTAATTGCATAACCTAACAAAGTTAGAAAACAATTTGCTATAAAATACAATGTAGAAGAGTAAAAATTTTGCAGGTCGAGAGAAAATAGCTATATTTGCAGTCGGGAAAGTCGTACACGACCAGCTCCCTCCAAACTCCCCCAGGACTTGACCGTAGCAAGGGTAGGAGGTCGTAGCGGTGCGATGTACTAAGCTTTCCCTTTTTTCGTACCCTATATCGAACGAGTATATCCCTAAAAACATAGTTAAATACTATCGTCCGAGGTAAAAGTCAATCAAGTCAATGATTGCATTCTGGCAGACAGGGCAGAAAGCCTTTGGCGAGTTGGTCTTCATGCGGCAGTCCGGATATGGGCGGTAAACGCCTTTCGACTGGTAGCCGGCACCTTCGTAGACACCGACCAATGACTGGTATCCGTTACCATCCTCATCCCATATTGACTTCACAGCCACACCTGAAACCTTGCCGGAAACAATACCTGAAGCCTTCTTTGAATCGGCTGCTACACCATTCTTAGGATCGACCACCAGTGCAGCAGTAGGAACAGCAACAGTGCGTGGCAGCTGAGATTCCCACTTCGAGCCGAAATCATAGAGAGTTGTGATATTCTGCTCCCATGGCTCACAGTCAGGATAATAGTACTCTACGAACTGGTCATCATAGTAATATTCGTCAGCCAGGCCGGCGAAGCTGTGACCGAACTCGTGAACAACCACCGGTGCGAAAGCTGGATGGTGAGCTGTGGTCAAAGTATAGGAATTATAGATGCCACCGCCACCGTAAGTATCTGTATTTGCGAGTATTATGATATGCTCATAAGGTATTCCGGCAAGACGGTTGTGGAGATTCTTGATGCGGAGGGTTGTGAGGTAGCGGTCCATGTAGAAGGTGCTGAAATGCGAACCGAGGGCAGTATTCTTCCACTCCCCTTTTCCAGGCTCGCTGATTCCGCTTTCCTCTGACTCAAGGCCCACAGCCACGAAATTGAACGAATCCTTATACTGGCCGAACGGATCATGCGAAAGGATAGCTTCCACAGCCTTGCGTGCATCCTCATAGAAGACAGGCATCTCCTCGGCAGTATATCCCTCAGCCAGGATCGCAACGTCGATGCACTCAGCTGGCGAACCACCCTTTAATATATATGTATACTCTGCAGCCTCCTGCGGCATAGTGCGGATCATGATGTCTGACGGATCCACCTCGTGAACCAATGAAGCAGAAACGCCGCCACGGAAATTATAGAGTTCCACCTTCACGACCACGCGGGCAGCCGGCATAGGCACGAGGAACACGTTCTCGAAAGACTTGCGCACTCGGGTTGCCTCCTCGGTTGTCTGCCACTCCTGGAACAGAGTCGAGAACGACTGCACGTAAAGCACCTCTCCAGTTGCCTTGTCAGTCAGCGAAATCTGACCGTTGCCCCTTAGCGGTGCCTTGTCCATATTCACTGTACGGCCAGCCCAACCATCGAAACTGTACATCTCGTCCAGCGCGATCTCCTGGGTCTTGTCGGTTCCGGAGAATATATAGTCGAGTCTGAGGGTCTTCTGATCTGCGACGTTACCGGTTGCAGAATCACCGGCTGCATAACTCAATGCTGGACTACAAAGCAATAGTCCCAACATAATTAGTACAAAAGCGTGTTTCATATACATCTGAATATCAATTACTTCCGCATTCTTCCTGCGGTCAAAATGCAGCAGGAGGATCGCATAAGTCACTAGTGTTCAACACATTACAACGCACACCTACACAACAAAAATGTCGTCAAGTGTTATAAATTTAGATTTTCGAAGCGCAGTTGATGCCGTCGAGGGCAGATGAGACGATACCGCCAGCATAGCCGGCACCTTCACCGCATGGATAGAGGCCGCTCACCTGAACGTGCTCGAGGGTTTCGGAATCACGAGGGATACGAACCGGCGAAGAAGTGCGGGACTCGACTCCGAGAAGCAGCGCGTCGTTGGTGTAGTAGCCATGCATCTTCTTGTTGCCGATCTCCGGGAAAGCATACTTCAATCTCAATGATACGTGCTCAGGAAGCAGCTCGTGAAGCGGTGCGTTCACGGCACCAGGGTGATATGAAGTCTGCGGAAGGCCCTGCGAAGGGATGCGACGGCAGAAATCCATCATACGCTGAGCCGGTGCCTTCAACGAACCGGTGTAGTCGAACATGGACTTCTCCACATCCTTCTGGAACTGCAACAAGGCCAGAGGACCATATTTCGCATACTCTGGGAAATCCTCCGGTTCGATCTGAACCACGACGCCGGAGTTGGCCCACTTGGAGTTGCGCTGCGAGTTGGACATACCGTTCAGGACGAGCTCGCCCTCGGCAGTTGCAGCCGGCACAAGGATACCGCCCGGACACATACAGAACGAGAATACTCCCCTGTCAAGTACCTGCGTAACAAACGAATACTCGGCAGTCGGCATATATGGCTGATACTTTCCGTGGTACTGAATCTTGTTGATGAGAGACTGCGGATGCTCCACACGCACACCGAGTGCAAAACCCTTTGCCTGGATCTCCCAGCCCTTGCGGTCGAACATCTCATAAATATCGCGTGCAGAGTGACCTGTAGCAAGGATCACCTTACGTGAAGAATATACGACAGGAGTACCAAGACCCTCGGTCGGAGTCACGGTCACATCGAACGAGCCGTCACCCTTCTTCACGATATCTGTCACACGTGAATCGAAATGATATTCACCGCCATGCTCAACGATGCAGTTGCGGATATTCTCCACCACGATCGGGAGTTTGTCGCTACCGATATGTGGATGCGCGTCAATCAGGATTGTAGGGTCGGCACCGAAGCGTACGAGCTGGTGAAGAACCTCGCGGATATCACCTCTTTTTGATGAACGCGTATAGAGCTTACCGTCCGAGAAAGTACCTGCACCACCCTCACCGAAACAGTAGTTCGAATCACCGTTCACAACACCCTCCTTAGAGAGCTTTGCCATATCGAATTTACGCTTGTGAACGTCCTTTCCGCGCTCCAGGATCACTGGTTTGAAGCCGCGCATAAGGAGCTTGAGAGCAGCAAACATTCCGGCAGGACCAGAACCGATAATTATCACTGGTTCAGCAGATGAAACATCCTTGTAATCCTCAAGAACATACTCCGCAAGAGTCTCTTCAGGCTTGCACACCTCGAGGCGGTAACGATAAAGGACATCGTTACGGGCATCGATCGAACGGCGCATGATTCTATACTTCAACTGATCCTTGATCTTAGGCGAAACTCCAAGAGCCTTAACTGCAGCAGCCTGGATTTCATCCACTGAAAGTTCCTTTCCCAGTTTGCAGGTTACTTCTATTTCTTTCATATATAAACTACTATAACATCAATTACATATCGTCATATCCACTCATTCCCGTTCTGACCGAACCGTTCGGGCAAAAATATGAACATTTTTGGGCAAACGGTATATGATCAACAGCTGGTATATATTAAAATTCTGCAAGACGGCTCACTGGAGCGACATCCAGCGAGGCACGCTCACCATTCTGGTAGTGGAACCAGCCGGCGATGGCGATCATCGCAGCGTTGTCTGTGGTGAACTTGAATTCAGGAAGGAAAGTGGTCCAGCCACGCTTACGTCCCTCCTCCTCGATACGGGCACGGAGACCGCTGTTGGCCGACACACCGCCGCCGATTGTAATCTGCTTGATACCAGTGTGTTTGGCAGCCTTGATCAACTTGTCCATAAGGATGTCGATAAGGGCCTTCTGGAAGCTCGCGCATATATCCTCCTTGTTCTTTTCCATGAACTCGGGATCGATGGCCATCTGGTCACGCACAAAATAAAGCAACGACGTCTTGATACCGCTGAAGCTGTAGTCAAAGCCTGGAATCTGCGGCTTTGAAAACTTGAAGCGCAAAGGGTCGCCCTGCTTAGCAAGACGGTCAACGATCGGACCGCCCGGATAACCGAGTCCCATCATCTTCGAGCACTTGTCGAATGCCTCTCCGACAGCATCATCGATGGTCTGGCCGAGAATCTCATATTCAAGCGGGCTGTTCACGCGGACAATCTGCGAGTTACCTCCCGAAACCAAAAGGCAGAGATACGGGAACTCAGGCTGACGGTTCTCGCTGTCGTACTGCTTGATGAAGTTAGCAAGGATATGTCCCTGAAGATGATTCACCTCCACAAGAGGCTTGTCCAGAGCCATCGCCAGACCTTTTGCGAATGAGGTGCCCACAAGGAGCGAACCCAACAATCCGGGACCTCGCGTAAAAGCAATTGCAGTGATGTCCGATGCCTGGATGCCGGCACGCGTAATTGCTTCACTGACAACGGGTACGATATTCAACTGATGAGCTCGTGAAGCCAGTTCCGGGATCACTCCACCATAGGCCTTATGCACATCCTGACTTGCAAGAACATTGGACAAAAGATAGCCGTCCTTGATAACCGCAGCCGATGTATCGTCGCACGAAGACTCGATTCCTAAAATTATATCTGCCATACTTAATTTGGTTTTCTTTTTGCTTTAATGACCACCACGCCAAAAAACGTTTCCCCCGCAATGACTTATACGAAATTGTCATTATGAGAGAAGCACGGTGATACATTCATTTCCGGCGACAAAAATACGGATTTTATCCGATATTTTTATTATTTTTGCAAGTTGGAGAACTAAAAAGAAAAAGTTATTAAAAGGGCACTCAAAATATTCTGGCTGACGCTTGTTGCCATCCTGACATTTGTGTTTGCAGTATCACTCACGGTACAGCTGCCACAGGTGCAGACCGCGATAGCAGGCAAGGTGGTCAGCAATCTCTCCAAAAAGATCCAGGGTGAAGTGACTTTCGAAAAAGTCCACTTCAAGCCATTCACGACATTCGTCCTCAAGAACGTCCTCATCGTGGACAAGAATCCGGTGCGCGACAGCGTCACAGGAGTTCAGGTGGACACCTTCTTCCGTGCCCAGTACATCATCGCGAAATTCACCATCGACGGACTGTTCAACCAGGAGCGCCTGAGTTTCGACAAGGTGTTCATCAACAATGCCCAGATGAACCTTGTGCTCGAAAACGGCCCCGCAAATGCCCCAGTCGGCAAAAACGGAGAAAGCCTTACGAGAATATTCGGCATAGACAAATATAAGGAGAAGAAGAAAAGCGAGAAGGACCTGTTCCTGATCAAGAAGGTTGAAATCCACAACATGGGCTTCAACATGAAGAACCACAGAGCAGAAAAGATTCCGTTCCGCGGCGGCATTGACTGGAACGACCTCGATGTACGTAACATAAACATCAACGCCATGAACCTCGGCTTCAAGGCCGGAATCATGTCAGGCGTGGTGGACAAGGTCTCATTCGTCGAAAAGAGCGGCTGGGTGTGCAACTCCATCTCCGGAGAAGCGAAGGTCGGCAGCGGAAAGACCATAATCAGCAACATGCGCATCCAGGACAAGTGGTCGGACATCACCCTTCCAGTGTTCATGATGAGCTACAAAAATGCCAAGGAATTCATTGACTTCAACAACCGAATCAAGATCGATGCGGAAATATCACCGAGCTCACTTGACTTCAGAACCTTGCATTATTTCGCTCCGCAACTAAGCAACAACAGGCTCAAGACACGAGTATCCGGAAAGATGAGCGGATTCGTCAGCGACTTCCAGGTGAAGGACATCAACATCGCCGTGAAGGAAGGCGGATTTTCTGGCACATTGGACGGAAGAATCACAGGCCTGCCTGAAGTTGAAGACCTTAGGATCGATGCAAGACTCAGCAAGACCCTCGTGACAGCAGAAGGCATGGGAGAGTTCATCAGCGCATGGATGAGGGAAGGCGAACTTGACCTCAGCGAATATGCCCGCGGAGTAATGTTCTCTCTCAACGGATATGCAAAGGGACCGCTGAACCATCTCAGAACCCACGTTTCGGTCAACTCCATGGTCGGAAGCGCGAGCGCAAACCTGAATGTTGACCAGATTCTCAATCCAGAAAAGCCACTTAACATCTCAGGTTCGGTATCGACCAACAACCTGGATGTCAGTTCGATAATCAAGAACAACCTGCTTCGCCACACCACAGCTAAGGCAGGATTCGACGCCAAGTTCGGAAGAACATTGACAGTTCCGGAGATCATCCTCGACTCCCTCGTGATCGACCGACTGGCACTCAACGGATATGAATATTCAGGCATCAAGGCTGACGGATTCTACAATTCCGAGGCCTTCGAAGGTATGGTCATATCCAGTGACCCTAACATGAACTTCTTTGTGAACGCTGCCCAGTCGAAGCAGGACAGCCTCACAAACTACAGCCTCACGGCTGATATCGCCAGAGCAGACCTCTATGCGATGAATATCGATGACAGAGGAACATCCGAAGTGAGCCTTACAGCAACAGCAGAATTCTCAGTCAGCGAAGGAAAGCATATGAACGGATATGCAGAAATCCAGGACCTTATCCTCGAGAACGATGATGCTATATACAATATCGGCGACATCTCACTGACATCCGATCAGAAGGAAAAGGACTATAAGATGAACCTCACTGCTCCGTTTGCGGAGGTGGCATATACCGGAACCGCATCGCTGAAGAATTTCATCAACGACTTCCAGGGACTCACTCTCAAGAAAGAGCTCCCTGCAATATTCAAGGACACCTCATACACCTGGAACGGAGACACATATAAGGTGAACCTCCTTTGTCACGACATGATGGACGTCCTGGCCTTCGCAGTACCTGGTCTGTATGTGGAATCGGGCACAGCCCTGAGCACAGAAATCGGCGAAGAAGGAAACTTCATCGCAGAGCTCAACTCCGGACGACTTGCATACAAGAAGCAGTATCTCAAGGGCTTGAATGCCATTTTTGACAACAAGAACGACAATCTCAACGGAGCTGTGACCAGCGAGGAGATCCAGGTTTCTTCCATCAAGCTCAACGACGGAAGACTCGGTCTGTTCGCCAAGAACGACCGCGTCGGAGCGGGATTCTCGTACAACAACGACACCGAGGTGGAGAACCACGGACAGTTGGTTGTCCACGGCGCACTCAGCAGAAGCCAGGCCGGTCTCAATCTTGGCGTGAATGTATCTCCATCGTCAATATATATCAATTCGAAGGAATGGAGCATGCAGCCTTCAAGCATAAACATCCTTGGTGGCAGCATATCGGTGGATTCGTTCGGACTCGTATCCGGAGATGAGGCAATCACGATCAACGGACGCACCTCAGAGACACAGAACGACACTCTCACACTTGCACTCCAGCGTTTCGACATATCGCTCATCAACTCCCTCATCCCGGAAATCGGCATAAAGGGAGCCCTCACAGGAACAGCAAACCTCACCTCAGCCTTCCAGAAGAAGGGTGTGGATGTGGACATGATATGCGACTCCACATATATAGCTGACGCACCTCTTGGCGTGCTCAACATCGGCGGAGCCTGGGATGGAGGCAACAGCAGCCTCGATCTTGTGGCCTACAACGACCTTTCAGGCGAAAGGACACTCGACGCCACAAGCAGCATCCTCCTGAGCGACAGAAGAATGAACACCCAGCTGAACATGAACGGCCTGAGGATCAGCTATGCCAAACCTCTGCTCAAGGAAGTGTTCAGCGACATGGACGGCTACATGAGCGGTAGCATAATGGTGGATGGTCATCTGGATTCATTGAACATCAGCAGCGTGGACTGCAGGCTGGAAGAAGGTATGCTCACCATCGACTACACCAAGGTTCCATATTTCGCAGAAGGAACCTTCCATCTGGACAACAAGGGAGTATATTTCGACCAGGTGGACATCCGCGACAGATTCAACGGCACAGGTAATGTGTACGGCAGCATCAACTGGAACAACTTCCGCGACATCAGCTACGACACCTCGATCAGAGTCAACGAAATCGAGGGAATCAACCTCAGCGAGAGGGATGGAGACGTGTTCTACGGCAATATCTTCGGAAGCGGAAACATATCCATCACCGGACCATCGAAGTCAGTCACATTGAATATCGACGCTGTCACAGCAAAGACAGGCCAGATCCATATTCCTGTGACAGATGCAGCGACCGCAGGACGAGGAACCAACCTCCTGAAATTCAAGGAATATAACGATATATACATCGACCCTTATGAGCTGATGATGACCAACCTCGAGAAGAAGGAAGAGGAGGCGAACCAGGCAGACCTCACGGTCAACGTCAGGGTTTCCGCATCGCCTGATGTGGAGGCATTCGTGGAGATCGACAAGGCCAGCGGCAACGTGCTGTCAGGACGAGGAAACGGTCTGCTTGATCTCGCCGTGACACCTGAGGCATTCTCGATCAACGGAGACTACACCCTCACAGGTGGAAACTACAAGTTCGTGGCCATGGGTCTTGTGAGCAGGGACTTCGAGATCCAGGACGGAAGCTCAGTAAGATTCAACGGTGATATCCTTGAAAGTACGCTGGATATCAATGCGATATATAAGACTAAGGCATCTCTGTCCACACTCATCGCCGACACGACATCCGTATCGAGCAGACGTACTGTCGAGTGCGGAATCAGCATCAGCGACAAGATCAGCAACCCACGTCTGAGCTTCTCGATCGAGATTCCAGACCTGGATCCGACCATCAAGTCAAGGGTGGAGAGCGCCCTCAGCACCGAGGACAAGATCCAGAAGCAGTTCCTCTCGCTCATCCTGTCGAACAGCTTCCTTCCTGATGAGCAGTCCGGCATCGTGAACAACTCGTCGATGCTCTACTCAAACGTAACGGAAATGCTTGCAAACCAGCTCAGTAACATATTCCAGAAACTGGATATCCCTCTCGACCTCGGTTTGAACTACCAACCAAACGAGAAGGGTAACGACATATTCGACGTCGCCGTCTCCACCCAGCTGTTCAACAACAGAGTGGTCGTGAACGGCAGCGTGGGAAACAAACAGTATAACACAAGCGGAACCCAGGATGTGGTCGGTGACCTTGACATCGAAATCAAGCTCGACAGATCCGGCTCGTTCCGACTGAACCTGTTCTCACATTCAGCCGACTCATACACCAACTTCCTTGACAACTCGCAGCGAAACGGAGTGGGTCTCACCTACCAGACCGAGTTCAACAGCTTCGGACAGTTCATCAAGGGAATATTCACAAGCAAGTCCAAGAGACAGGCTGCAAAACAGGCTGAGGAACAGGCAATCATCGATGGCGGTAAGGAAACCATCGAGCTCACAGAACCCGTGAAAAACAAGAACAATGCAAAAAGGTAAATTATATCTCGTACCATCCCCTCTTGGGGAAAATGATCCGGCAGAAGTGATTCCTGCACCGGTATTGGAATCTCTCCAGAACTTCAAGACCTTCGTCGTGGAGGAAGTGCGCACTGCGCGCCGCTACCTTTCGCGCGCCGGCCTGAAGGGCCATATCGGCGAGCTGGAGTTCTTTGAACTCAACGAGCACACCGAGCAGGCAGTCATCGAAGGCTACCTGAAGCTGTTCGACAACGGAAACAATGTAGCGCTTATCTCGGAGGCAGGTCTTCCGGCAGTGGCAGACCCAGGTGCCCAGCTTGTGGCCTTGGCTCACCAGCACGGAATCGAGGTGGTTCCATACGTGGGACCGTCATCACTCATGCTTTCGCTGATGGCATCCGGACTCAACGGCCAGTCGTTCGCCTTCTGTGGCTACATCCCAGCCAAGACAGACGAGCGCAGAGCCCGTCTCAAGACCCTGGAAAAGGTGTCTGCACAGCTACGTCAGACCCAGATCCTGATCGAGACCCCATACAGAAATGATTCACTTTTCGCGGACATCCTGGCAGTGTGCGGCCCGTCAACCAAGGTTTGCGTAGCCTGCAACGTGACAATGCCTGACGCCTACATCAAGACCATGAAGGTTGCGCAGTGGAAGAAGGAAGGCCTTGTCATCGGCAAGCGTCCGTGCGTATTTCTAATTTTGGCATAATTAGGAATATCAGTCAGGACACATTAAGGGAGAACTATAATTACAAACAGACGAGAAGCATCATTTATGAAAAATATGGGATTAATAGAGCTGGAAGGCATGGAGTTCAAGGCATATCATGGTGTCCTTGAGCAAGAGAAGGTGCGCGGCAATGAATTCGTGGTGGACTTCCGCGGCGAGCTGGACCTTAGCTCCGCTGCAGAGAGCGACAACCTGAATGATACTCTGAACTATGCGGAAATATATGACATCGTCGCCTATGAGATGTCTGTGCCGTCTGAGTTATTGGAAAACGTTGCCGGACGCATCCTGAAGGCGATCGAGACACAGTTCCCGCAGCTGGTTTCCTTCTCGGTGCGCGTCTCCAAGAAGAGACCTCCGGTGGATGGCGTTGCCCAGTGGTCACGTGTGACACTATACCATTGACCGGACAACCTCACAGATAGTACTTGTCCTTAAAATGACCGATTTCAAGGACAGAGATGGTTGAAACCCGACCTTTGTCCTTAAAATGACCGGTTTTAAGGACAAATATGGGCCTTTAGGTGACCAAAAACTAAAGAATCAAGGAATGAAGAGAATATCATTTATAACATTGGGATGCAAGCTGAACTATGCAGAGACATCAACCTATGAGAGAGAGCTGCTGAAGGAGGACTTCGAGGCAGTTTCCTGGAACAAGGGTGCAGATGTCTTTGTGGTGAACACCTGCACAGTGACAGAGCATTCCGACAAGAAAAGCAGAAATATCATCAGGAAGCTGCATCGTCAGAATCCTGAGGCAAAAATATATGTGACCGGCTGCTCGGCCCAGCTCCGCCGTTCAGACTATGAGGCGATTGAAGGCGTACAGCGCGTATTCGGAGCAACCGAGAAAAGCGCCATCGTGCCGACCATCCTTGCTGATGTACGCGGTGCAGAGTGCTGCGGCCAGGGAGTAGGAACATTCTTCCCTGCTTATTCAAGCGGAGAGCGCACCCGTTCATTCCTGAAGGTACAGGACGGCTGCGACTACAAGTGCCACTACTGCACAGTGCCATATGCACGCGGAGAAAGCAGAAACATCCCTATCTCTGAGATCATCCCGCAGGCAGAAGCGATTGCTGCTGAGGGCATTAAGGAGATCGTACTCACAGGTGTCAATACCGGAGATTTCGGCCGCACAACAGGCGAAAGCTTCTTCGACCTGATCAGACAGCTCAATGACGTGGATGGCATCGAGCGATACCGCATATCATCCATCGAGCCAAACCTCCTGACAGAGGAGATGATCGACTGGATCACATCAGGAACCAAGTTTCTCCCCCACTACCACATTCCGCTTCAGTCGGGCTGCGACACCATCCTTCGTGAAATGGGCCGCCGCTACGACACGGCAGCCTTCGCGCACAAGATTCAGTATATCCGTGAGCGTTCTGAGGTGCCAGGTGGACTGAAGGTGTTCTTCGGAATCGACGTGATCGTCGGCTTCCCAGGCGAGACAGACGAACTCTTTGAGGAGACATATACATTCCTCCGCGACGTTGTGCGTCCGGCATTCATCCATATATTCCCGTATTCACGCCGTGCAGGAACGCCGGCAGCTGCCAGAAAGGATCAGGTGCAGGATTCCGTGAAGACTCAGCGTGTCCAGCGACTCGAGGAGCTCTGCCAGCAGCTGCATGAGGAGTTCATGAAGCAGCACGAGGGAATGACTGCAAACGTCCTCTTCGAGAGCACAGACCGCAAGGGAATGATGGAGGGCTACACCGAGAACTATATCCGTGTATCTCAGCCGTTTGACTCAGAAAAGATCGGTAAAGTTGTGGAAGTGACAATATAACACACCTTTGCAAAGAAATGGGAGATTTTTCGTCAAGGTATGCATAAAATCGAACAAAAGTGACTAAAATCAATACACCTTAGCAAAAAATTCTGCAATTTTTTGTCAAGGTCTGTAATCGTTCCCAAATAATATTATGAATAGAGCGAAGCTGACATTTCTTGGAACCGGAACATCGCAGGGCGTGCCGATGATCGGCTGCCAGTGCGAGGTGTGCAGGAGTGCGGACCCGCGGGACAAAAGGCTGCGCTCCAGCGTGCTTGTCGACTACTGCGGCAAGCGCTTTCTCGTGGACGCCGGTCCGGATTTCCGTCAGCAGATGCTTCGTGCCGAGGTGGACCACGTGGATGCTATCATCCTGACTCACAACCACAAAGACCACACAGGAGGTCTGGACGATGTCCGCGCCTTCAACTACCTTGAAAAGGCCGCAACCCAGATATATTGCGAGAAATATGTGGAGGATTCACTCCGTCAGGAATATTCATATGCCTTTGCTGAGAACCGCTATCCCGGTGCTCCTGAATGGAACGTTCATCTGATTGACGAGAACCCGTTCAGCATCGACGGTGTGGAGATCGTCCCTATCCGCGGCCGCCATTTCAAGCTGCCGGTTCTGGGATACCGTTTCGGTAATATCGCCTACTGCACCGACATGAACCACATTGCAGATGAGGAATTCGCAAAGTTGCAGGGACTTGACCACTTCATAATCAACTGTGTCCGCCGTGGTCGCCACATATCCCACTACAGCCTTGAAGGAGCCCTGGAAGTTGCAGCACGAGTAGGTGCCCGCCACACATGGATCACCCACCTCTCGCACCAGCTGCCCCGCCACGCCGACCTCACAACCGAACTTCAGGCAATTCCGCACACAGAACTGCCGTCATCAGTCCTTCCGGCTTACGATGGCCTGATCATAGAGTAAAGCTCTCCTAAGCGTGCTGTATAACTTACTATTGTGGAGAAGGGACCACACCCCGATCAATCAAATCACGGAGAAGGGCCAGAAGGGAGTCAGATGAACAAAGGTTAGCGGAAAGAAAGCGGGTCTTTATGTCGTCCAGGGTGTAGATACCCGACTTTTCTGTATTCACGTATGCGATCAGTTTTGCTTCAAGACCAGCTGGACCTGCGTCCAGATTTGCTGACTGGATTCCGGACGCAGTAACAGGAGCCTGCTTGCCATTACGTCGACAGACATCGCAGGTTCCGCAGTCGGCTGATTCTGTCTGGCCGAAATATTCCAGGAGATACGAACTGCGACAGGTATCCTCCTGCGAAACATAATCGATCATCTTCTGCATACGGGACTGCCCGGCCTCCTTCAGGAAGGCATAACGGTCCGGATCCAGATTGACATTCTTCGGGCGCAGACGGTCGTGATGGAGGTATAGGACGGTCGCGTGGTCTGATGGTATATACCTTATTATATGCTCCAGCGAGAGCTTGTAGAGAAGCTGCCTGAGCATCGGCACCTGCACACCGATACACGATGCAATGTAGTCCTCATCGATCGGGACAGGATAGGCGAAAAGGCCTGTGTATTTGCGCATCAGGGTCTCCAGCAGGAGTGACATCCTCGGATCTGGAAGATCGATATCATAGAGCTCGCTGCGGTCCACACGAACTTGCACCTTAGTGGATATGTCCACATCCTCCGACAATGTCCAGTGGCCGGTTCGCTCGAGATAGACGATGGCATAATATGCAGATGCGCGCTGCAGTCCGAAGCGGCGGCAGAACTCATCCAGGTCGAACTTCAGCTGGCGGCCAGCACCAGTGTCGTAAGGGATGTCAAAGAAGATGTGGGCCTTGTGGTAGATGTCCTCGATGTACTCCAGGGTTGGAAACGACACCGTTGCAATCTGGCGCAGACGCTTCGCGTCGCTGCTGTTCCACAGCAGCACGGCAAAAGACCTTTTGCCGTCGCGCCCGCCGCGGCCAGCCTCCTGAAAATACGCCTCAGGGCAATCCGGCACATCAAAGTGCACGACAAAACGCACATCAGGCTTGTCGATACCCATACCGAAGGCATTTGTGCAGACCATCACACGGATTGCACCGGACTTCCAGCGTGCCTGTCGGTCCGTACGGGAAGCCAGTCCCAGCCCGGCATGATAGAACGAAGAACTTATACCGTTTGTAGTCAGGAACTCAGCCAGTTCCTCGGTCTTCTTACGGTTGCGGACATATACGATTCCAGTGCCCGGAACACCGTTACAGACGCTCAGCAACTGCCCCAGCTTGTCCTCGGTCTGGCGTACGATATATGAAAGATTCGGGCGCTCAAATCCGCTCTTGATAAGGCATTTTTCCTTGAACCCGAGGCGCTCCATGATGTCCTGAGCAGCTTGAGGAGTAGCCGTCGCAGTGAGCGCTATGATCGGCGCATCCACAAGCTCGCGGAGCTTTCCTATCTCCAGATAATCCGGTCTGAAATCATATCCCCACTGTGAAATACAATGCGCCTCATCCACCACGATAAAGCTGACATTCATCTCCTTAAGATAATTCACAAAGAGCTGAGTGCCAAGACGTTCCGGCGACACATACAGAAACTTGAAATCACCGTACGCAGCATTGTTCAGGGCCAGTTCCACCTCACGACGGGACATGCCGGCATTCACACAAAGAGCCTTGATTCCACGTGCCGCCAGGTTCTGCACCTGGTCCTTCATCAACGCGATCAGAGGGGTCACCACAATGGCAATTCCCTCCCTCATCATCGCCGGCACCTGGAAGCACACGGACTTACCTCCACCGGTCGGCAGAATAGCAAGCACGTCACGTCCCTCCAGAGCCGCCTGCACGATTTCCTCCTGCATCGGCCTGAAGGAGTCATACCCCCAGTATTCCTTTAATATTTCAGATGGTGAGCCCTGCATTTATATCATTAATCATTTTCAACGCCATATGGCTGACGAGAAGAACTTATATTGTAATGGTAGTAAGCAAAATCATACTTATATTCTCCATTATAATAGCCTTTCCAGCAATTTTCTTCCTTTGATGTTTGAGGATTATTGAACTTAGATGAGTATCCGAAATATATTGGAGTGCCGAACTCATCCCAAGTCATTGCATAATAGAGTTTCGATCCATCAGGGAAACCATAATACTTATCTTTATAATCACCATCGTCATAATAGTCAATGTAATCTCCAAAGAATCTATCAATGCCAATATTCTTAACGTCTTTGAATTTCCATTCCAAAGTTTTTCCATTAACTTGGAAAATCTGATCCTTGAAAGAGATAAAAAGTCTGATAACATCATTGATTGCAACTCCCATCTCACTCCATGTATAAAGGTAATCATCAGAATATGAAATACCATCCTTGCTTAGAAGCAAAGTACCATAATCATCATCATCCTCGTCAGCACCATACGCAGTGAGATTATAAACTTGTTTATCTGATGCTGTAGTATTAACCTTGAATCGCATTTCAACTGCACTATGCTTCACAGAACCTGGAACATATGTCGGAATTGTCGATGCATATCTATAATCATGGTTGCCCGAAGAATATTCGTACATATTTGTAACATATAGTAGAGACTGATAGAAATTAAAATCCCGATGAGTCCTATAGTCGAATGCAGAGACACCTTTTTTATTATCAAAAGGTATTATATAATTATAGTGAGATTCCCAATTGTCATCTTTGCTGGTATAAACACCATAGTATAAATCAGGAACGTATAATCTACAATTTACATTAATGTATTCACTCACTATCGGTGAATAGATAATTGGTGGAGTATTACCTTTGAAGAATATTCGCTTCAGATTAGAACAATTATAAAAAGTTCCTGAACGAATCTCAGTCACAGTTGAAGGTATATATATAGTCTCCAGACTTTTGCAATCAGAAAACACCTCATAATCAAGAAGTTCTAAACCTTCATTCAAGGTAACATCAGTCAAACTTGTACAACCTCTGAACATATCGTAAAGTTTCTTAACCTTTGATGGCACATTAACTTTTTTTAGTGATGTACAGCCGAGGAAAGCAGACTGTTCAATCGCAGTAACTGTCTCGGGAATGTTGACAGTTTCCAGATTGTTACAATGATAGAAAGTATAAGCACCTATCTTATTGACAGACTCAGGAACAGTAAATTCTTTTTCGGAAGCAGATGGTAAATAAGCGGCTAACATTCCATCAGCAATGATATATTTTCCATCCTCAGATGCAAACTTGCCTTCAAACTTAGACATACTCGAACAACCTGCGAATACGTATTCTCCCATCTTTTTAACGCTCTGAGGAATAACGCATTTCTCCAAGGACTTACATTGAAAAAAAGTTCCCACCTTAAGTTCCTTCACACCTTCTGAAAAAGCAACTCTTGTAAGCTTATCTTCATAACTGAAAGCTTGGACAGGAATAATCTCGACTGTGCCGCTGAATTTAAGTTTACCAACTCCTCTTTCATAGATATTCGACTCAAGCAAAGTGTAATAACCACCCCATTGGTTGTTTGTACTGCTTACACTTACTGTACTGCCGTCAGACGTAGTATACCACACTTCATTGTATGGAACAACCTGTTCCTCAGGAATGACAGGAACATAAGAAGTATTGACTTCCTTCAAACCATCATTGACAGAAAGACTTACGCTAGCTCCAGTTTCACGTGAGAAAAAACTATCTCCAAGAGGCTCACAAGAAATTGTCAAAGTCAAAATTCCTGTTAAAGGATCACCTTCACATGAAATAATGTCAAGATCAATAAGCGACACGGCCTTGGTAAGAGTACCGACTGCTTGCACAGAGAGCATAGTCTCATGATTCTGAGCAAGTTCCGCAACAATTTCCTTAGGAGAGAACTGATAATTCATAACCAACTCACTATTCTCCGCAACGAAGAAATGCACCCTTTCCTTTCCATCCTCGTAAGAAGGAACGTGAACTAGAGATGATATGCGATTGCTTACTGCACCAGCTTCAAGAGGCAGAGCAATTCTCTCTCCATCTGAGAGAGTGAGATATAAATAGGTTGAGTCAAATGTAACATCGCTGAAGAAAGAGTCGCCATTCTGACCGTTTTCTCCATCCTCTCCTACAGCTTTCCCAAGCTCAATCCATGATAATCCATTATCATATGACACATACCAAAAATCATCTTCAATCTTCAACTTAGGAGTCACACCTGACACACCCTGATCACCTTTGTCACCCTGATCACCTTTGTCGCCGTCTTCTCCCTTTTCACCTTGCACCCTAACCTTATTACCAGAGGCATCAAGCAACCATTGGCCATCTACTTTCCAGTAATATACTCCGTCAGTATCCACATCCACACTTATCTGCGGAGTATATCCATCAGTTCCATCCTCACCCTTTTCACCATCTGTTCCATTCTTGCCGTCAGTTCCATGATATATGGTAATAGTGCCACTCTTTGTGAAAGTAATTATATATCCTACTTCTTTGCCACCTTCATATATAGGGGTAACACTTTCCACATAATCCTTGTTCTGCAAAGCTGCAACCACAACCTCCAATGCAGAAAGATTGCTATTAAGTTGATCGACACGTGCACTCAAGCTCTCAAATGCAGAATAAGTCGGGATCTTCATAGTTGTCCCATCAGAGAGCGTAAACAGCACAAAATCCTTATCAGATGTATCCACACTGAGGAAAAATGAATCGCCATCCTTT
>JAZKYT010000079.1:0-1939 GCA_045612265.1 Candidatus Cryptobacteroides sp. | reverse complement strand
TGTATTCACAAGCGTTGACGGAAATCTTTATGTGACATATCCTGGTGAGGAGCCTCAGTTCATCGGCGCTCTTACCGGAAAGTCAATCTTCGACTCAGTTGTAGTGAACGAGGAGGAGGGTACAGTTACATTCTACTTCATTGGTGAGAACGGTGAGGCTGGTGATTCATTCACGCTCCCTCTCGCTGTGAAGTTCGAGCTCGTTATTGACACTAAGGTAGGTATCGTTGACGGACAGACTTCAGTAGAGATTCCATACGAGGTGAAAGGCGCTAACGCTACAACAGTTGTAGACGTGCTTGCAGTTGCTTGCGAGGCAGTTGTTGAGGCTGAGGTAATCAAGGTTTCAAACATCGCAGCTGGTGCTCAGATGCTTGTGTTCGCTGATAATGGCGAGGGCAAGACTTCAATCAAGAAGGTTGTGTTCTCTTCAGAGACTGAGACATTTACTGTTGAGGAAGTGGATGAGGTTATCCCAGCTGAAGGCGGTCAGGTTGTCATCAAGGGTGTTTCAAACATTGAGTTCGATGTTGTGGTATCTGCAGCATGGCTTGCTCAGGTAGATACAAAGTCTGCTTTCGAGCTTGTTTTTGCTGCTGAGGCAAATACAGAGGCTGAGGTTCGTTCGGCTGATGTTACATTCATGCGCAAGGGTACTGAGGAAGTCCTCAAGACCGTGACTGTAGCTCAGGCTGCCGCTGAGGAGGTTGCCAAGGAGTTTGCAACTCTCGTATGGAATGCAGCAGTTCCATTCGGCGGTGGACAGGACAGAAACATGACAATGGACAGCGAGTATGTATACGTTGCTCAGGCAGCTGGTGGAAACGGTGCTATCAAGGCTATCAGCATCGCTGACCCTGCTCAGACAAAGGATGTTAAGGTCAAGACTTTCACTCCTGCAGGCCTTGACAATGGTACTCACGCTGTTACTTGCGTAAGAATGCTTCCTAACACAGATCCTGCAGTAAACGGTGGAAAGGATGTCCTCGTGGCTTCAAACCTCACACTCGGTGACGGTACTGAGAAGCTTATCGTTTATGTGTGGTCAAACGGTATCGATGCAGATCCTAACTATTTCGTGATTGACTCAGGTGTACGTCGTCTTGGTGACAAGTTCACTGTTAGAGGAACATATCAGAAGGGTGAACTCCTCTTCTTTGATTTCAACGATGGAAACACAGTTATCCGCGTAAATATGGAGAATGGTGTGGCAGGTCTTTGGGGTACACCGGAGCTCGCTTATGCAACAGGACGTTATGCTATGCCTGTAGCAGGTGCAAGCAATATTGGTGAGTGCACTATCCATCCTGATACAGCTTTCGACGGTGAAGGCAACCCGGCTGCAGCTCTCCTTACAACAAATGCAGTGAACGGCTTCTTTACCCAGGATGCAGGTAACGCCTATGTGGCTTCAGCATGGGGAACAGATCCTAAGCTCACTCAGACATTCGGATATAACTTCTTCGAGCACAACGGCAAGGACTATATCGCTTATGTGAAGGTGGCTGTTGACAGAGCTTCTGCTACCCTCAATATCATCGAGGATGTGAACGGTGCAGCTGACTTCAAGGGCACACTCGAGGCTCAGACAGGTCTTTTCACTGCTCCTGTAAACGGTAGCGGAAACGCAGGTCATGGTCTTGGTGACTGTGCTACAGTTGTAGTCGACGGTGTAAGATACATCGCAGTGATGGGTCAGAACATCGGTATCTCACTCTATCAGCTCAACTAATCAGAAACGTCTGATACATAAAATATAGATTTTGCGGCGGTTCCTTTATGGAGCCGCTGCTTTTTTATTCCTGCTGTGCTGTGGTGTGGTGTTTTTTACCTATCTTTGTAATCTTGCATTGAAAAAGACAGATAAATACAATGATTCGTAAATTTTTAACCACAGTTGCAGCAGCTTTAACTGCAATAGTTTCAGTATCAGCATATT
>JAZKYT010000078.1:0-20865 GCA_045612265.1 Candidatus Cryptobacteroides sp. | reverse complement strand
TCCCTTGATGTCGGCAGGGGAGTCCACCCTGTCAAGATATGTATATGTCGTAGTCGGCTGTTCCATATTACTCATTGCCATAAGACTTGCGAAGTTACTACTAAATTCGGACATTCCGAAATCTGTTTTGCCGTTTAGGACAAAAACCGCTATCTTCGCGCCATAATGTAGGAATAATCTAATAAACAAATATTATGGCAGAAACAATCAAAAAGTATCTTAACGACAGCTTTGCCGCAAGGTGGGCCGCTCTCGTGCTCATCGCCCTGGCAATGTTCTTCGCGTACATGTTTGTGGACGTGGTGTCGCCTCTTGAGTCGCTCGTGGAGTCGGCAAGAGGCTGGGACAGCTCTGTTTTCGGAACATATGCGGCTTCCGAGTACATCCTTAACGTCTGCGGATTCCTCATCCTTGCAGGTATCATCCTCGACAAGATGGGTGTGCGCTTCACCGGTATCCTCTCGACTTCACTCATGGTGATCGGAGCAGGTATCAAGTACATCGGCATCACAGACTGGTTCCAGGCCACAGAGTTCTGCAACTGGCTCGGTTCATGGTGGACCGCTCTTCCAGGCAGCGCGAAGATGGCTTCTCTGGGCTTCATGATCTTCGGATGCGGCTGCGAGATGGCAGGTATTACAGTGTCAAAGGCTATTGCAAAGTGGTTCGAGGGTAAGGAAATGGCCCTTGCTATGGGTCTTGAGATGGCAATCGCACGTCTTGGAGTATTCGCAGTATTCCGTCTCTCACCATATCTTTCAACTGCACTCAACGAGGCTATGCCTACTGTAGTAACTCCTGTTCTCGTTTGCACAATCCTCCTTCTCATCGGTCTCATCGCCTACATCGTGTTCACATTCATGGACAAAAAACTTGAGAGCCAGCAGGGAGCAGCAGACGAAGAGGCAGAGGAGCAGTTCAAGGTAAGCGACATCGGCAAGCTCTTCACAAGCAAGACCTTCCTCATCGTTGCAGGACTCTGTGTACTTTATTACTCAGCTATCTTCCCATTCCAGAAGTTTGCTACAGGTATGCTTGAGAGCAACCTTGGTCTTCCTACAGAAAAGGCTGCCGGTCTGTTCTCATGGTTCCCTATCGGAGCAATGGTACTCACTCCATTCCTCGGAGCCTTCCTTGACAACAAGGGTAAAGGTGCGACAATGCTAATCTGCGGTGCGCTTCTTATGATCGTATGCCACCTTACATTCGCACTTATTCCTCTCACAAAGACAATCGCATATTTTGCCATCATCCTTCTCGGTGTATCATTCTCACTTGTTCCAGCAGCTCTCTGGCCATCAGTTCCGAAGCTTGTAGAGGATAGATACCTCGGTTCTGCATATTCAGTAATCTTCTGGATCCAGAACATCGGTCTCATGGCATTCCCTATCATCATCGGTCTCGCCCTCGACAAGACTGGCGGCTACACAGTTCCAATGTTGATCTTTGCTTCTCTCGGTATTCTTGCCCTTGTACTTGGCTTGTGGCTTAAGGTAGAGGATAAGAAGAACGGATATGGTCTTGAGGAACCTAACATCAAGAAATAACATGACTACCCTGAAAAATACTATAAGGGATAACAAATGGGCATGCTGGCTGGCGCTGGCATGCCTTGTTGTTCCAATGTTCGCCTCATACTTCTTCGATGACATGTTCTCTTCGCTCTCGGAGCTTTTCAAGAATCCGGAGACGCTGGAGCTCGGTTGGAACATGTCGGATTATGGATTCTACGCCAGCGGCTACTCCTTCCTATGCATCTGGGGAGGTCTCATAATCTGTGGTGCACTCCTGGACAAGTTCGGTGTAAGATTGGTAGGATCCATCTTTGTGGGTATGATGGTGGGTGGCGCCGCATTGGTGACATTCGCAATTTCGGCTGGATTTGCCCCAAAGACTTCCCTTACAATAGCATATATCGGCTGCATGCTCTTCGGCCTCGGCAGCGAAATTGCGGGAGTTTCTGTGACAAGATCCATAGCAAAGTGGTTCAAAGGCAAGAATATGGCACTCGCAATGGGCCTGCAGCTTGCCATTGCACGCTTCGGAACAGCTACGGCAATCCTTGTTGCACCAATGATCGTGACGCAGAAGGCTGCCGGAGAGATATACACCTTGGCTGACACGAACAAACCGGCCCTTATCGGACTTGCAGTACTTGCAGTGGGAACAGTTCTCTGGGCAATCTTTGTTGCAATGGATGCGCGTTTCGACAAAGAGACAGGAGAAACCGACAAGGTGAATACTGCTGAAGAGGATAAATTCAAGATTTCAGATATCTGGAAGGTTCTCAGCAATCCTCGATTCCTTATGATCGCCATCCTCTGCGTGACATTCTACTGCTGTGTGATCCGTTTCAAGAAGTTCGGCGTTTCGATCCTTCTCCCTCTCTTCGGAGTGAACCTCGACATCGCCACAGTCCTTCTTGCAATGATTCCATTCTTCACAATCCTCTTCACCCCGCTCTTCGGTGCGCTTGTGGACAAGGTCGGCAAGGCGACTCTCTGGATGATTGTAGGATCCGCACTGGTTCTTGCTTCGCATCTGATCATCACCTTTGCTCCACAGGGAGTACCTTTCTATGCATATATTTCCATTGCACTTCTCGGCATCGGATATTCACTCGTGCCGTCGGCAATGTGGCCGTCTGTTCCGAAGATCATTCCTGAGAAGAACCTTGGAACTGCATATTCATTGATATATTGGGTGCAGAATCTTGGAATGTGGGCGGTTCCGATCTATATCGGACGCATTTTCACAAGAGAGATCACTCAGGCGGGCAATCACGCACAGGAAGTATCGGCAGCCCTCCATGCTGAGTACATATTCATTCTACTGGGAGTTGTAGCGATAGGCGTAGCCTTCATGCTTTATTTCTCATCAAAGAAACATCCGGAACTTGGCCTCGACAAATAGTCTAGGCCATTGTTCCGCCAACAAGATCAAGAATCTCGGCAGTAATGGCCTGCTGGCGACCCTTGTTATATGCAAGAGTAAGTTCCGAGATCAGGTCGTTGGCATTATCTGATGCGATCTGCATTGCAACAGTCCTTGCGGCATGCTCCGCTGCGGCGGCATCCAAGAGGACTGTATATATTTTCAGGCGAAGCACATTCGGAAGCAGATGCTTGACAAGGTCGATAGGGTCGGGTTCAAGAATATAATCCACAGGTTCATCCGTATAGTCATAATCATGAAGTGCCAACGGAAGATAGTTTTCTCGAACGATCGGCTGAGATGAAGTGGATGCGAAGTGGCTGTAAATAAGGATCACCTGGGATACTGTTCCATCCGCAAAGCTATCCACAAGGGCGTGAGCAAGATCTGAGGCTTCCTCGTAATCCGGCTTACCTGCCATATCGGAATGGTCTTCCACAATCTGCAGGCCCGCCTTCCTGGCGTGGTCTGCTATTTTTCTGCCCACTGCATATATGTCAATATCATCAGGAGTGTAACCTGATTCAGCCAAAGAAGCTATTGTCGCATCGAATTTCTTGAGGATATTGGCATTGAATGCCCCGCACATCGAACTATTTGATGAGATCGCAAGAATTGCAACACGTCCGACACGGTCTTTGGTTGGAAGTTCTGTTTCGGATACATCCTGGAGGGCAATCGGCGAATGTCCGTGCGGGTTACCGAAGCCGAGCCTGTCGTGAAGAGCCTTCTGAAGGTCATCATCCTGAAGGATTCCAGCCAAGATATGATGCAGCTTCTGCTCATAAGGAAGCTTGCCAGCTATGGCCATCTGGGCCTTGTGCAGCTTGGCGGAAGCCACCATCTTCATGGCAGAAGTTATCTTCAGCGTATTCTTTACCGAAGCTATTCTTGACTTTATTTCCTTTAAAGATGACATTATTGCAATCCTTTAACTATCATTTTAGCTTCCGATTCTATAATTTCGGAAATATAGGCATCGAGGACGCCGTTGGAGAGAGGAGTGAGTACGTCGTCCTGATGGAAGGCGCGCATTTTAGTCAGGAACATTTCCTGGAAGTCGTCCACCTGATCAAGAGCAAGATCCCGGAGAAGTCCCTTTGTTCCGCAATAGAGGACTGCAACCTGCTCACCCACCGGCATAGGTGAGTACTGAGCCTGGATAAGAAGTCTGTTGTTCTTTCGTCCTTTGTCCAAAGTCATGAGGGTGATCGGGTCCACATCGCTGCTGAACTTCGAGAAGGCCTCAAGCTCACGATACTGGGCCTGGTCGATCTTCAACGTTCCAGCAACCTTCTTCATGCTCTTGAGCTGAGCACTACCACCGACACGGGATACGGAGATACCGACATTCACAGCCGGGCGGAATCCCTGATTGAAAAGATCAGTCTCGAGGAAGATCTGACCGTCTGTAATGGAAATCACGTTGGTCGGAATATATGCTGACACGTCTCCAGCCTGTGTCTCAATGATCGGAAGGGCTGTCAGGGAGCCTCCAGCCTTGACTTTGCCTTCCAGGGACATTGGAAGATCATTCATCTTTTCTGCAACTTCCTGCTGACCGATGATCTTGGCAGCTCTTTCAAGAAGTCTCGAATGCAGATAGAAAATATCTCCAGGATATGCCTCACGGCCGGACGGACGTCTCAAGATCAGGGAAACCTCACGATAGGCAACAGCCTGCTTCGAGAGATCATCATATACAACAAGAGCATGTCGTCCTGTGTCACGGAAATATTCTCCTATAGCAGCTCCTGCGAATGGAGCATAATATCTGAGGGCAGCCTGGTCAGCAGCTGTAGCTGCAACCACGACAGTATAGTCCATTGCACCTTTTTCCTTAAGAGTGCTGACTATGTTTGCAATGGTCGAACCCTTCTGACCGATAGCCACATATATACAGAATACCGGCTCTCCTGCCTCGTATGCAGAGCGCTGGTTAATGATGGTGTCAATAGCAATGGCCGTCTTTCCAGTCTGACGGTCACCGATGATGAGCTCACGCTGACCACGACCTATCGGAATCATGGAGTCAATAGCCTTGAGGCCTGTCTGCAGCGGTTCAGTCACCGGCTGGCGGAAAATCACTCCCGGCGCCTTTCTCTCAAGTGGCATCTCAACGAGGTCTCCACCAATCTCACCTTTGCCGTCCAAAGGTTCTCCAAGAGGATTCACCACGCGTCCTACCATATTCTCAGACACGTTGATTGATGCTATTCGGGAGGTCCTTCGCACGGTCATACCCTCCTTGATCTTTTCTGTAGGACCAAGAAGCACGGCACCGACGTTATCCTCCTCAAGGTTCATGACCACGGCTTTCACACCACAGTCGAACTCAAGAAGTTCTCCGGCCTCGGCATTGTTAAGTCCATATATGCGGACCACACCATCACTGACCTGAAGCACCTTGCCCACCTCCTCCATCTGGAGCTGGTCATTAAGCCCCTTCAATTGCGAAAGGAGCACCTCTGATATTTCACTTGGACGTATCTGATCTGTCATTACTCTATTGTGTTTTTCAGACTATTCTGCTGTTATCATCCACCAGACATTGGCGAATTTTCTCCAATCTTGTGCGTACGCTGGCGTCCAGACGGTATCCATCAAGTTCAAAGACAAAGCCACCGAGCAACTGAGGGTCCACCCCGGCAGTAAAATGCACCTCACTGTCTGTGCGTTCACTGAACATCACCTCAAGCCTCTCCCTCAGGTCTTCAGACGGAGTCGCTGTCATAAGGCTGCCGACCTTGATGTTATTTTTCTGGCGGAACTTGATTATATAGGACAGCAGCATTGACTGTAACTTATCCATCCTGCGCTGTCTGGAAACCAGTTCAATGAATTTCACCAATTCATCTGCCAATGGCTCACCCAGCGCAGTGGAAAGCAAATCTGTCTTCTTGACCAATGCCACATCATCATGCTTAAGGATAATGTCCCTGAGCATAGGGACCTCCTGCATGGCATGAGCCAGAGCAAGGGCCTGAGAATACACCTTATTCCCAGAACCTGCCTCTGCAGCATACTCAAGCAGAGCCTTAGCGTATCTTGATGATATGACTTCGGAGTTCATAATCTTTCCTTTATGATTGCTGTTCAGACATCTGATCGACAAGTCGGTTGATCAGTTCCGTCTGACCATTATCGCTTGAGAGTTCCTTACGAAGAACCTTTTCAGCAATTGCCAACGATATCACCGCCACTTCGTTTCTAAGTTCCTTCATGGCAGCTTCCTTTTCCTCCTGAATTCTGGCAGTCGCAGCCTGAAGAATCTTGTCGGCCTCTTCTCTGGCCTGGATCTGCGTCTGTTCGAGCACTCGCTCACGCTCGGCAGCGGCCTCTCTCATCAGCCTGCTCTGCTCCTCTCTAGTCTCCTCCAATATACGTTCCTTCTCCTGTGTGAGATGAGCGATGGCCTCCTCAGCCACACGAGCAGCCTCCAGGGAATCATTTATTCTCTGGTTACGCTTCTCCACCATCCCTGTGATTACAGGAAAACCGAACTTCGCAAGAAGGAAGAATACGATAGCGAAGATTATGGTCATCCAGAACAGGAGACCACTATCAGGCAAAAGTAAATTCATTCCGGAGTTGGATTACATTACGATTGACATCAAACATGCGATGATTGCAAAGAGGCAGGCACCCTCGACAAGAGCACCGATGATAAGCATCGCTGTACGGATATTTCCAGCAGCCTCAGGCTGACGGGCAATCGCCTCCATAGCCGAAGTACCGATCTTACCGATTCCCCATGCAGCAGCAAGAGCAGCAATAGCTGCACCCATAGCGCCAGCAACTTTTCCCCAAACAGCTGCACCAGCAGCCTGCAATAAAATTGTTGAAAGTAACATAATGTTATAGTTTAGTTGTTAATATTTTCCTTAATGTTCCTCCTGTCGGGACATTCCGATGAATACTGACGAGAGCATCGTGAACACATAAGCCTGGATGAATGCCACCAGCAGTTCAAGACAGTCCATGAACACTCCAAACAGCATTGTGATTACAGTCATCGATCCGTTGATCACCGGTCCCAGCTTCACCGTCACAAAAATGACTGAAACCAGTCCCAGAATCATCGCATGACCTGCCATGATGTTGGCAAACAATCTGACCATCAGCGAGAACGGCTTTGCAATCAAACCGAACAGCTCTATAATCTGCATGATCGGAAGTGGAAACTTCAGGAACACAGGTACGTCCGGCCAAAGAATCTCCTTCCAATAATGCTTGTTTGCAAACAGGTTCACAGCCACAAAAGTACAAAGAGCCAGAACCATGGTCACAGCTATATTTCCTGTCACATTCGCTCCTCCCGGAAAGAATGGAACTACTCCAAGAAGGTTGCTTATGAATATGAAGAAAAACGCCGTCAGGAGATATGGAGCATATTTCCTATATTCCTTTTCTCCGATTGATGGCTTGATCAGGTCATCATTCACCATCATAACCATCATCTCCACCAAGCCTGTAAAGCCCTTTGGAGCGCCCTCAGAGGCGTCATTTTTCCTATACCACTTCGCAGAACCAAGAACAATCATCACAAGTATCAATGCAGTGATCATCAACGAGCATACGTTCTTGGTAATGGATATATCAAAGGGCCTTATGAGTTCCCCATCATCACCCCGTTCAACTATCTTGCCTTCGTATCTGCCTTCCTCGGCTATGAAAAGACCTTTATATTCGTGTCCATGCTCGACTTTTGACGACATGAATACACACCATCCATCTCTGGATTTCACGATACAAGGCAATGGAATCGATATATGCCGACCGTTCCAATCCGTGATATGCCAGCCGTAAGAGTCTCCTATATGTCCGAACAGCATATGGCCCACATCCACCTCATTCTCAGAATGAGACGTCTGCGAGGCGCTCAAAGACATCATCGAGCCCAACAGAATACATATTGTCAATATATATTTCACCCACCTCATACCTCTGCACAGACTGTTACAATATTTTCATCTACCTCGGCGAATCCACCAAGAATATATATGACCTCCTTTCTCTGATCTGCTTCATAAACCAGATTTCCATCTTCAAGAGAAGTGATGACTGGCGCATGATTATACAGAACCATGAACTGGCCCTTGGTCGCAGGAAGAGTCACCTTGTCGACATATGTCTCAAGGAGAGTCTTCTGAGGCGTCAACACCACCAGTCTGATCTTTTTCTCGTTCTGCATTGATATATATGGAGTTCAGTAATTACTGTGCAGCTGCTACTGCTGCCAACATTGCCTCACCCTTGCTGATCGCTTCCTCAATTGTGCCCACGTTCAGGAATGCCTGCTCAGGGATATCATCGACTTCGCCATCAAGAATAAGACGGAATCCACGAATCGTATCTTCAATAGAGACCATCACTCCAGGCACACTGGTAAACTGCTCAGCCACAGCAAATGGTTGCGAAAGGAATCTCTGAACCTTACGAGCTCGGTTGACTGTAAGCTTATCCTCATCAGAAAGCTCATCCATACCGAGAATTGAGATAATATCCTGAAGTTCCTTCTGGCGCTGGAGAATCTGCTTGACTCTCTGAGCCGTCTCATAATGCTCATGGCCCACTACATTCGGATCGAGGATGCGTGAAGTGGATTCTAGCGGATCGACAGCAGGATAAATACCAAGTTCTGCAATCTTTCTGCTGAGCACCGTTGTCGCATCAAGATGGCTGAAAGTCGTTGCTGGAGCCGGGTCGGTCAAGTCATCAGCAGGGACATACACAGCCTGCACAGAAGTAATGGAACCATTCTTTGTGGAAGTGATTCGCTCCTGCATCTGTCCCATTTCCGTTGCAAGGGTCGGCTGATAACCCACTGCCGACGGCATACGCCCCAGAAGTGCCGAAACTTCGGAGCCAGCCTGGGTAAAACGGAAGATATTATCTATGAAGAACAGGATATCCTTCGGACTGCCGGAATCCTCGCTGTCTCGGAAAGACTCAGCAAGCGTCAGGCCGGAAAGCGCAACCGATGAACGCGCACCCGGAGGTTCATTCATCTGACCAAACACCATGGCAACCTGAGATTTTTCGAGGGCCTTGTAATCGACAGCGGAAAGATCCCACTTTCCCTGTTCCATACCCTTGAGAAATTCCTCACCATAATTTATTACTCCCGACTCGATCATCTCACGCAGAAGATCATTTCCCTCTCGCGTACGCTCTCCGACACCGGCAAAGACAGAAAATCCGTTATGTTTTTTTGCGATATTGTTGATGAGTTCCTTGATAAGAACCGTCTTGCCGACTCCTGCACCTCCGAAAAGACCGATTTTTCCTCCTTTGAGATAAGGTTCCAAAAGATCGATAACCTTGATTCCTGTAAAAAGTACTTCCTGCGAAGTGGCAAGGTCTTCGAACTTAGGCGGTTCACGATGAATCGGGAAGGCTCCTGATCGGTCAAGTTCCCCCATTCCATCGACAGCATCACCCGTCACATTAAGAACTCGTCCTCTTATCTGCGGGCCTACAGGCATGGAAATCGGTCCACCCGTACATAGAACATCCATTCCTCTTCTCAAACCATCGGTGGAATCCATCGCGACAGTACGGACCGTATCCTCACCAATATGCTGATGAACTTCAACGATCAGATCCTTACCATGTTCAGTCTTGATTTCAAGAGCATCATGAATAGCAGGGAGATGAAACCTGCTGGCTTCGACAACATCGAAATGAACATCGACCACAGGGCCGATCACCTGAGATATTTTACCTGTAAGTCCTAGCATGGGCTTGCAATTAAAAAGTACTACGTCTGATCAAATGAAAATCGCACTTGATTTTTGAAAGGTTCTTATCCAGAATCATATCCGCAACCAATTCACCCATCTGTTTAAAATCAGTAGAAACAGTAGTGAGTCCGTTGAGAATAAGTTCATTTATAGGTGAATCATTATAGCAGATGACACTCACATCCTCTCCGATTGCCAGACCTTTCTGCTTTGCAATCTGACAGAAAGAAAGAAGTCCGGCATCATGCTGGGAATTAAGCATCAGATAGACCTCATTAGGACGGACGATATTGTCAGAAACCCCCTGATGAATCTCGACAGCAAGGTCATTTTCATCACAGAAAGCATCGACAGCCTGTCTGATCAACGAAGAATACAGACTGCTCTGCATTATCACCACATTAAGTTTCGAGAATTGCTTCAACTTATCAAGTCCCTCAGCAAGAGCACCTGTTATATCATTTGAGAAATCCTGATACACGGCGCCATAATTACCCTGAAGTTCCGTAAGGTTCCTGTCGACCAGAATCAGCTTTCTATTAGGAATGCGCTTGAGAAGCTTCAACATCCTTTTCTGCGAGGCTGGATCCATTGGGAAATGAGGGGTGACCACATAAAAGTCAAAGCGATCCACATCCTCGTCGATAAAAAACTCAAGAACATCAAGATTCTGATTATGGATACGGATAGTCACTTCTGCATTCTTGTCAATTTTATCCATGAACGACTGGAACAAGACCTGCTTATATGAGCTCAATTTATCAAAGAGCAAGAGAATCCTCAACGGTCTCTCTTCCTCCAATCCCTTGACATAGAAACCCTTTCCCTGGCGTGGTTCCAGAACGCCCTTGTCGCGCAAGATGGCATACACCTTCTTTATCGTCTCCTTCGAGACATCCAGTTCAGCAGCCAGCTCGTTCATGGAAGGCAACTGATAGCCAGGAGAAAATTCTCCGGAAATTATCTTCTGTTCTATCTGTGAAATTATCTGTTTATATACCGGTATGCTCACCGCTGTATTTATAACAAAACTATCCATAATCCGTCAAGTATAACAAGCAAATTTAATAAATTAATTTATAATTAACAAGTTTACAACACATCTTACACCACACTACACCATTGTTTGAATATTATTTGTATCTTTGCACGATTTTTCAAAAATTTCACAAAAATGACGACCAAAACTTCAAAATCCGGATGGTATAAATGGGAAGTTCTCATCCTGCTTTGGATGGCTTACCTTCTGAATCAGGCAGACAGGCAGGTATTCAACACTGTGCTTCCTGCAATTCGCGACACATTGAACCTCACAGACACATCAATTGGTCTGATCGCCACAATCTTCAACCTCTGCTACGCCATGATGGTACCTCTCGGAGGATGGGCAGGCGACAAATTCAGCCGCAAATGGGTCGTGACCATCGCAATCCTCTTCTGGAGTGTTGCAACAATGTTCACCGGACTGGCTACAGGAGTCATAATGCTCATACTCATGCGCAGTGTGGCCACAGGCGGTGGCGAGGCCTTCTTCGGTCCAGCAAACTACTCTCTTCTTGGACAGTACCACACAGACACCCGAGCGCGTGCCATGTCTATTCATCAGACCTCATATTATGTGGGAGTGATTCTCGCAGGATGGCTTGCAGGACTGATTGCTGACAATCTCGGTTGGGAATACTCATTCATCATCTTCGGTGCAGCCGGCATCGTATGGGGTATTGTCATGGCCATCAGACTCAAGGATAAGAGCAAGGATGAATCCCAGATTGCAAAGTCCACAGAAAACAAGGTGGGAATCTTCGATGGATTCAAGGTCGTATTCACAACACCAACTGCTCTCGCGCTGACAATAGGATTCAGCGGATTCATCTTCGTCATCACCGGATATATGACATGGGTACCGGCATTCCTTCAGGAAGAATTTGGCCAGACTCAGGCTGCTGCCGGCTTCAATTCTATGTTCTGGACATATCTTGCAGCATTTGCTGGCGTACTTCTGGCAGGAACTCTCTCTGATAAGATTGCCGTACGTGACAGAAAGATCCGAATGGTCATTCAGGGAGTCGGACTCATACTTGGTGCCGTATTCCTCTTCTTTGTCGGAAACAACATGGCACTTTGGCTCATCTACCTCTGCTTTGCAGGCTGGGGATTCTTCAGAGCCTTCTTTGATGCAAATATCTACACCGTCCTATATGACGTCACACCTTCAAGACTTCACGCCTCTTGCTCAAGTGCACTGATCACCACAGGCTTTGCAGTAGGCGCGCTTGCTCCTGTCATTCTTGGAGCCATGAAGGATCAAATGGGTGGACTTTCTGCAACCTTCCCTGTGCTTGGAGCAGTATGGATCGTATGCGGAATCCTTATGTTGATTGTCAGCAGAACCCATTACCAGAAAGATTATGATAAAATAAACAAATAAACAATGAAACCCGAACTCAAGAACAGGAAGCCAAAAGCAGGTCTGCTGCTTATTGCTTCACCAAGATTCAAGAACCTTTACGGACCTCAGAGGGGAACATACGGAGAGAGAAAGGAAATTGCTGTAAAGGAGATAAAGGCATCAATGGATTTCCTCGACCTTGTGGATCCCGGCATAGTATATGAACGCGAGGATGCCCAGAAAGCGATGGATTTATTCTATGCCGAAAAGGTGGATTTCATATACGCGGAATTCCTTTCATGGAGCGAAGATTTCGCATGGATAAGATTCTTGCGTGACTGTCCTGAAATCCCGATCATCTTCTGCAACGTCGCTAAACCCAAAATGACTTTCGAGACCACTCTCGACGAAGACGACTTTGTGGATTATCTCTGCGCAGGTACACTTGTAGGCTCGCTTGAGGGCTCTGGAAGCATCAGAAGAGTGCCTCGCAAGAACGTCAAGACCATCATGGGAACCCGTCAGGAGGTGACTGAAAAGCTTCGCGTATATGCAAATGCAGCACGAACACGCGCCATCCTCAGAAAGTCCACAGTTGGTCTGATGGCCAACATGAATGAAGCGATGTGGAGCACCTATATCGACAACTACGACCTCTTTACCAAAATCGGTCCTGAAATCCATTATCTTCCATACAGCGACTATGGCACGGAGATCGAAAACCTTACAGATGAAGAAGTTAAGGCATATGCTGACGAGCTCACAGGCAAGTATGAAATGATGAATGATGTGGAATATGACAAATTCATAGGATGCGTGAAAGCCACACTCGGCATCAAGAAACTGGCCCAAAAGAACGACATCGACTGTTATGTGTACAACGACATCGATCAGGCCACATTCCGCACTGCCGGATGCCGTGCAGGTTTCTACCCGCAGTGGTTCAACGAGAATGTGAGCGTACTCGTGCCTGAAGCCGATATCGGAGCAGGCATCATCACATACGTTCTAAAACTTCTCACTGGCAAGAATGTCAATTTTGTAGAGCCTTTCCACATCGAGGACGAATATGGCACATTTGCAGGCGGTCATGCCGGACCGAACGACCACAACGACCCTCAGTGGCAGCAGAATGTGATCATCTCTCGTGATGTCCGTTTCGCGAAGACACATTGGAAATATGCTGGAGCCCCATTCGCCTGGTACCGCTTCAGCCCTGGAATGAAGACTGTAGCCGGTCTTTATGAGGAAAATGGCAAATATAAACTCATAACCTTCCTGGCGGAAAGTCTTTCAGAAAAGGATACTCCTCAGAGCGACAAGAAGCATATGCTTGCCACCTACAGCCACACCATCTTCAAACCGGTTGTTCCTGTCAAGGAACTTTGGGAGCAGGTGCTGCGCATCGGAGCCACGCAGCACTATGCCATTGTGGATGGCGACTGGCGCAAGGAACTTGCAGATTTTGCAGAAATCATGGGGTTTGAGTTCTTTGACATCAGATAAGAATTACCCGGAAATAAAATATTTAAACTGATAAACAACAATATACAATGAGTTTCATGTACAACCCGTTTCCGTTTGACGATCCGAAGCCGATCAACAGACCGAAACTCTCAGAAGATACAATCAATTCAATAACTACAGGCGGCACTCCAAATGTTGCAAAGAAATTTGTAGCAGAACTTGCCGATAGAATCAAATCAGAGGGTGTGATTGTAGGCATCGACGGTTACACAACCTCCAACTGGAACCTGTTCCTCAATCTCCTTGCACGCGAGTGTGTCATCAATGGTTTCGAATTCGAGACAGTGGACTCCAACAAGGCGACTCTCAAATCTGGAAAGGAAATTGACCAGATGATCGACCCTCTCTTGATCTGGGACACAAAGATTGACCCTACCCTTCTTTTCGGTAAACTTTATCATGGCGGCTATATCGGTCTTTTCGACCAGGACAAGATGACAGAGTTCAAGAAGGCTGTTCCAGCGATGAAAACCCCTGGCAAACTCGTTGTCGTTGCAGGTTATGGTTCGTTGATTCCGGAGTTCCGTGATATGTATGACATCAAATGCTGGTTCGACATCACTCCGATGAAGACCATGCTTCGAATCAGAGGTGGTGAATATGCCAATATAGGAAAGGAACGCCCTGGCATCATCAACCGCATCATCCGTCGTTGTTACTATTGTGACTTCGAGTGTGCGGTCCAGCTTCGAAAGGAACTTTGGAAAAACAATGTTCCTGATTATTTCTTCCTTGACAATGACCCAAAGCGTCTGCAGATGATGCCGTTCAAGTCATTCTCAGCAATCTGCGCCGAACTCGTGAAATATCCGTTCCGCGCAAAGCCATGCTATCTCGAAGGAGTATGGGGCGGATCATATATGAAGAAATACCGTAACCTTCCAGCAGAAATCAAGAATGCAGCTTGGGTATTTGACTTCATCCCTATGGAGGTCAGTGTGCTTGTTGAAGCAGGAAAGGAAATGCTTGATATCAACTACTGCTCATTTGTTCACAAGGAAGGTGTAAATCTCATGGGAGAAAAGGCAGTGAACAAATACCAGGGATATTTCCCAATCCGCTTCAACTGGGATGACTCATACCACTCAACTGGTAACATGTCCATCCAGTGCCATTCCGGTGGCAAATATAATGTCGAGAATTACAATGAGTTCGGCCGTCAGGACGAGAGTTACTATGTGGTGGTTACAGGCCAGGATGCAAAGACATATATCGGATTCCGTGACGATGCAGACATTCCTCAGTTCTTCAAGGAAATCGAAGATGCAGACACCAAGAATATCCCATGCGATTATGAGAAATATGTGAGCTACGAACCATCTGTTCCAGGACTTCAGGTGATGCTTCCGGCAGGAACCATCCACTCAAGCGGAAGAAACCAGGTCATCCTTGAAATCGGTTCGCTCACAATCGGTTCATATACATACAAGATGTATGACTACCTCCGTCTTGACTTTGATGGAAAACAGCGCCCGATCCACACTAAACTTGGCGAAGAGGTTGTGAACCAGAACAGAAGAACATCTGTAATCCATGACCCGAACAGTCCTGACTACATCGTCCAGAAGCCACGCCTTGATGCTGAGGGAGAAGGTTGGAAGGAGT
Source organism: Candidatus Cryptobacteroides sp. (assembly GCA_045612265.1). Classification (GTDB taxonomy): domain Bacteria; phylum Bacteroidota; class Bacteroidia; order Bacteroidales; family UBA932; genus Cryptobacteroides. The sequence goes on along the minus strand of JAZKYT010000078.1, from coordinate 5,664 downwards.
ATATTCTCGGTGAGAATCCGCAAATGTATATCTCTCTCCGTCGTCTGGAATTTGAAAAGATGTGCGAGCAGGACACTAAGAACGAAAAGTTCCATGTCCTCACACTCGTGGACGGAGACAGAGCACGTGTACGCAGCGTAGAGCATCCTGAGCGCCACTACGACATGGATTTTATGGACATCGTCTGCGTTCCGGCAGATATGGGCAAATACGTTGTGGAGAACCTCGGTAAGGAACCTATCAGCATCCACAAGACAACACTTCGCGAAGGATTCGAAAATGACGAAAAATAGCGCATACATCGTGATGGATGTCGGGGGGACTTTCATAAAGTCCGGACTCATGTCTGCTGACAGCACTCTCATTGACGGCAGCCAGCAGACCGTCCCGATCGATTCCGATGGCACAAAAGACGAAATCTGCAATTCCCTGTTCAATGCAGTGAGCCAGGGGATTGCTCTTTGTAAATACTACGGCTACATCCCCTCAGGCGTGGGTATCTGCATGCCAGGGCCATTCAACTACATCACCGGAGTATCCTCGATGGTGCACAAGTTCGCTGCCATAAAGGATATAGATCTCAAGAACGTGCTTCAGCAAGGTCTAGAAGGCTTGGACATTCCTATTGTCTTCGGCCATGACGTCAACACTCAACTTTATGGAGAGATGTGCGGAGGTAACGCAAAGGGATATGACAACATATGCCTCGTTTCATTGGGCACAGGTTTAGGTTTTGCCATGGCAGAAGAAGGAAAAGTACTTCAGACGCATTCAGGATCTCCACTTGTCAACATCTGGAATATCCCCTACAATGGCGGAATTCTTGAAGACTACGCATCCAAGAGAGGTTTCTACAATACATGGGAAATGATCACTGGAAGCAAAGTTCCAGAAGACATGACAGTTGCCCAAATGGGACTTATGGCAGGGAATGGAGACGAAACAGCGCTCAAAGTATTCTGTCAAGTAGGAAAATTCATTGCTGCCAACATAAAAGAGAAACTTATTGAGCATCATACAGAATGCCTTCTTTTCGGTGGACAGATATCAAGATCATTCCGATATATGGAGGAGGCTGTACATAAAGAATTGTCAGACCTTGAGGGCCTGACAATAACAACGGTTTCCGACTTCAGCAATGCAGCCTTCAAAGGACTGGTACAGATGCTGAAATAGCATACCTGTATGTCCACTCCATGGTTTCACCACTCTCCACCTTATAAGGAATAAATGGCTCTATACATCCGACGCGATGATTGGACCAGAACACGATATGATCGAACGGGATGTCCGCTTCAAAGGTCACAGAATGGCCGGAAGCGGACATTTTGAATACTTCTCCCACACCAACAGAACCAACTGAAGGCTTAAGATTTCCCATAAACACGCTTTCTCCCTTAAGCAAGGGTCTCAAATAACGTATTCCTCTTTCGGACAGCATGACACTATCGTACTGAGCCCTCCAATTTCCACAAGGAACAAACGGAAAATCAATGGTAATTCCCGGCCCAGGTAGAGATTCACCAAAAGTAAAGAAGTTATGATTATATGTCTGCCCCTCTATCGTCTGAGAGCCGACATTGCACATACGATGACTGATTTCAAATGAATGACCATCAATGATTCTGACAGTCTTTTCATAAACATAACCCCAATTGTCTGAATCAAGTCTATGAATGAAACTGACACAATCATCTTTCTCATGTACAGCCCAGACTCCAGCATCAGCCACCTTGTACAACTTAAAATGATCGTAAGGCTCCTCGTCCTCCTTAAGCAAAAGTCCTACACCAGGCTTGAGAAACACCTGTCCTGGGGCAGCTTTTGAATAGCCACTCTGGTCGAACTCCTCTGATGCTCCGCATACTGCATCGTGCATATATGGATCATATCTATCAAACCACTCATCCGCCAACACAAATCCATTATGAACAATTCTACGGAATATTCCAGAATGGTCAAACCTGGTACCACGATAGTACCCATTATCAAAGGACGGGAGACAAAATGTCAATTCCAATCCATCTTTCTTAATCAGCAGTTCCATTACCTAAATTTAAATATATTGTCATATTTTGGGGGTTGTACACATGTTGACCAGATAGACAATCGACCTATATGGGATTCCTGCATTGGTCTGAAGTCCAATCTCGCATGTTCTGCTGTTCGAATAGCCCACATTGACATCCTTGACTTGATCACGCAGTTTGCGCAGCGCATAAGCATTCAGTTCAGGATGTGTCATTCCTTTATCTCCAGCAAAACCGCAGCAGCCTACCCCTTCAGGAATAATAACATTGGACGAACACAGACTGGCCAGATCGCGTACTATCTGGTCAATCTTCATTAATCTTGTCGAACAAGTCAGATGCAATGCAACCGGCTCATCACTCTGAGAAAAGTTCAGTCTATCCCTAAGATACGTCCAAATAAACTCGGCAGATTCATAAAGCCGCACCTTCGTGATGAGTTTCTTCATCCTATGAAGACATGGACTCTGATCGCACACTACCGGATATCTACCATGTGCTGATGCCTCCCATAATGCGTGTTCCAATTGCCTTGTCTTTTTGTCAGCAATATCCGGCAAGCCCTTGCTCTCCCATATGGTTCCGCAACAGAGAGAATCCATCTGGGCAGGATAAATAACTTCATACCCCGCTTTCTGGAGAAGCTCCACCATTTCTTCCGCTAATGGTTTAAGAGAACCTCCAGATCTGTCAGTCCCCATTGTCTGATTCAGACAACTTGGAAAATACACGACCTTAAGAGAACTTTGAGGGGTTTGTACTTTATTTTTTTCAGCATTGTAAGGCCTTGGCATTGATGGCGTCCACAAAGGAAGACCAACAGCATGCATTCCTCTTGCCACTCCACCCATCATCTTCGTGCCCATAACACCATGCGCAGCATCAGCAACAGAGAGGACACCTCTTAAAGCAGTCTTGACACCTTGGAAATTATCTGCCGCATATTGTCCCACCTTCCTTGACACCTTGCCCATTCCCCTTCTTCGTATCTCGTGCGTAAGATCTCCAACATTGATTCCCATAGGACACGAAGTCGAACAGAGCCCATCTCCAGCACAAGTCTGGTCTCCCTGATATGAATACTGTTTCTGAAGTGTTGCCAGAAGTACAGGATTCTCACCAGATGTCTTAAGACGTTGTATCTCCCTCTGAATGACAATTCTCGTTCTTGAAGACATTGTAAAACCACACGAGACACAATTTACCTCACAGAATCCGCACTCGATGCACTTATTCAGTTTTTCATAGGCCTTTACTGTCGCATTATCCGCTCCATCTGCCGGCTTAAGCATAGGCAGAGCCTTGAAATTCTTGAAACTACATTGCGGATCATCGTTAAAGATAACTCCAGGATTAAGTATATTATCTGGATCAAATATATTCTTGATCCTTTTCATTACCTCAAAAGCCTTGGTGCCCCACTCATACTCAACGTATGGAGCCATATTACGTCCGGTTCCATGCTCAGCCTTTAGAGAACCATCATATTTCCTGACCACGAGATCACTTACATCAGTTATCATATCTCTATATCTCCTGACCTGGTCTTCTGAGTCAAAAGACTGATTTATGATAAAGTGGAAGTTGCCCTCCAAGGCATGACCATATATGCAAGAGTCATCGTAACCATGCTTCTCAAGCAGTTCAGACAGGTCATTAACAGCCTCAGGAAGGTCTTCGACATGAAAAGCCACATCCTCTATCAAGCAGGTGGTCCCAGGTTTTCTCATTCCTCCCACTGTTGGGAAAATCCCTGACCTTATGGCCCAGTACCTGGCATATTCCTGAGGATCTACCGTGAACTCAACCTTTCCGTAGGTATCGAATCCTTGCAACGCATCCGTTACAAGTCTCACATTTTCAGCAAGTTCATGCTGATTCTGGGCCTCAATACGAGTCAGCACAGCGGTAAGACCTTCCACCTCTGTGGCATCGACGCTTGCAAGAGAGCGCTTGTCGAGCATTTCGGCAGCCGAGACTTTTAGGTTCTTCATGGCTACTACAGCGCGCGCAGCTTCAGCCATATCCTTGAAATATATCATTGCATCAGCTTCAAGAGGAGCAACCTTCAGCGTGCGTATTGTCACCTCACTTAGAAAAGCGAGAGTACCCTCAGAGCCAACCAGCAGATGTAGGATTATATCAAACGGATCAGAATAAGTTATCAAAGGCAAAAGATTCAAACCTGTCACATTCTTGATAGAATATTTATGTTTTATCCTTTGTACAAGTCCATCATCTGCCAAGACATCATCCCGAAGGTTCTGTATGGAAAGAATTAAATCAGGGTGAGTGTTTCTAAAAGCATCTCTACTGCTCTGATCTGCAGTATTCAGTATCGTTCCGTCTGCAAATATGATTCGACCTGATATCAGCATCCTATCGCTATTTGCCCAGGTTCCACAACTCATTCCAGAAGCGTTGTTCATTACAATACCACCAACCATGCAGCTATTGATTGACGCCGGATCCGGTCCGAATTTTCTGCCATACTTTTTAAGAAAATCATTCACTTTAGCGCCAACCACACCTGGTTGCAGGGTAACTGTTTCCGATAGCGGGTCATAGGATATACCTTCCCAATTCTTACCTGCAACGACAAGTACAGAATCGCTGATAGCCTGACCTGACAGACTTGTTCCTGCTGCTCTAAAAGTCACAGGAACCTTAAATTCTGAAGCAGACTTCAGTATTGATGAGACCTCTTCTTCAGATTTGGATCTTACCACGACTTGGGGTGTAAGTTTATAGAAGCCAGCATCAGTTCCCCATGCAATTCGCCTGAGCTCATCTTGATATATTCTATCTGAAGAAACTACTTGTCTTATATTGTCTAAGAATGCTTTGAGACTATTCATACATATGCGAAATTACATCACAAAGGTAGAACAATTATAGCGACCAAACAACACCACACCTATGAGTGATGAAGCAGAGAATAAAACAAAAGAACCCTGACATCAATCGATATCAGGGTTCCTGTATAAGAAAGTGGCAGCTACCTACTCTCCCACCTGGTGGGGCAGTACCATCGGCGATGGTGAGCTTAACTTCTCTGTTCGGAATGGGAAGAGGTGGATCCTCACCGCTATAACCGCCACAATATGTTTCTGAGAAAAAATAACTTGGCTAGAGATCGATTTGATCGCTAAGTTGTTTACTGTTCCTGGCTTATTCCTCTTGTCCAATGATCGTCCTGCGTCTTTTGCGCGCTCAGGATATCATCGAACCACAAACAGAGGAAGATGTCGGGCTATTAGTACAGGTCAGCTTTGATATTACTACCTTTACACTTCCTGCCTATCAACGTGGTAGTCTCCCACGACCCTCAAAAGATGACTCATCTTGAAGATGGCTTCGCGCTTAGATGCTTTCAGCGCTTATCCTAACCGAACGTGGATACCCGGCGGTGCAACTGTGCGTCACAACCGGTAAACCAGAGGTTCGTCCAACCCGGTCCTCTCGTACTAAGGTCAGACCTTCTCAATCATCATACGCCCACAACAGATAGAGACCGAACTGTCTCACGACGTTCTGAACCCAGCTCGCGTGCCACTTTAATCGGCGAACAGCCGAACCCTTGGAACCTGCTCCAGCCCCAGGATGTGACGAGCCGACATCGAGGTGCCAAACC
>JAZKYT010000077.1:0-33756 GCA_045612265.1 Candidatus Cryptobacteroides sp. | reverse complement strand
TGAACATTTCATCATCTGCCTTCAGTACTTTGAAGGTGTCGAGTTCAATGACCAAAGTCATCTTGTCCATAACTTCCTGGCTTATCTTGCCCTTGAGTCTGTCTGAGACGAAGAGTACCTTTGTCTCAGAGTGGTTGATGATGTTTGTTACCTCGTTTTCTGAACTGACAGGAAGGATCGGAATCGAGATTCTGCCGAAAGGTACTGTTGCAAAGAATGCTACAGACCAGTTAGGCATGCTCTGCGCGAGGATCGCTACCTTGTCACCTGCTCCGATACCGTATTGAGTGAGTTTCTTTGAGAGGCTGTCACATTTGTTCTTGAAAGATGCATATGTGTATCCTCCTTCCTTGGTGTCATACCATTGTGTGTACTGTCTTTTTCCGTACACGGTAGTAGCGTATTCATAGAGTTTGGCAACAGTATCTACATACTTTTCCCTCATTCTCTGTATACGCTTGTACAATTGGATCATAATAGAAAAATTTAGGTTTATTTGGTTATGTACATTTCCGGATGTTTTCCGGTAAGATTCATTTCTTCGTAAAGTGCCTGAATACGTACCATATCTGCCTTTGCGTCGTCAGTCAATTCGACTTTCTGACCGCGGCTCACACGTTTTGTACCCCAATCGAAATATCCCATATATACAGGACATCCCACTTCACGTGCTATTGTGTGAAAGCCTGTCTTCCAACGCTTGACCGGCTTACGTGTTCCTTCCGGTGCAAGTGCGAGGTGAACGACAGGTGTCCTTTTCATTTCATTGATTACGCTCAGCGCAACATTGCTTCCTCTCTTGCGGTCTACAGGGATTCCTCCCATCTTGCGGAGCAGCCATCCGAGAGGACCCCAGAAAAGTTCTCCCTTTATCATGCAGTAAGGCTTTCCGCCTACAGATGTATAATAAAGGTATGAAATGATAAAATCCCATATTGATGTATGAGGTACACCAAGTATGATGCACTTATCTTCAGGGACTACAGGGTCTACTGCTGTCCAACCCAATGCGCGGAGTAGCCATCCGCAGAATTTTCTCCACATATTATTAAATGTTTACGTCTTCCAGTTCAGCTTCACTTCTAAGATTATACCTTATGAAGTTCTGTCTTTCAAAAGTATTGTCTCCCATGTAGAACTCAAGAATCTCGGAAATTGACTCCTCGTCGCTGAGTTTTACCTTGTCCAGTCTCATCTTTTCTCCGATGAATTCTGTGAACTCGTTCCATGAAATCTCTCCAAGACCTTTGAATCGTGTGATCTCCACCTTGGTCTTGAGCTCCTTGATCGCCTTCTCCTTCTCCTCCTGGTTGTAGCAGTAGCGCACCTCATTTCTGTTCTTCACTCTGAAGAGAGGTGTCTGTAATATATAAAGGTGTCCGCGACGGATGAGGTCAGGGTAATATTTCATGAAATATGTGAGCACAAGCATGCGGATATGCATACCGTCGTCATCGGCATCGGTTGCAACGATGATCTTGTTGTAGCGAAGGTCCTCGATGTCCTCCTCGAGTCCGAGAGCATTGATAAGGAGGTTGAGCTCCTCGTTCTCAGCGATCTTCTTGCGGCTTTCCTTGTATGAGTTGATAGGCTTACCGCGGAGCGAGAACACTGCCTGGGTCTCTGCGTTACGTGCCTTTGTGATGGTTCCACTCGCAGAGTCTCCCTCGGTGATGAAGATACTTGTCTCCTCACGAAGCTCTTCCTTGGCTGCAGGAAGCTTGTCCTTGTAGTGATATTTGCAGTCACGCAGCTTCTTGTTGTATACGCTTGTACGCTTGTTGCGCTCCTTGGTCTTCTTCTGAATTGTAGAGATCTCCTTGCGCTCCTGCTCTGAAGAAGCGATCTTCTCCTGAAGTACAGGGATAATCTCCTTATGCATATGGAGGTAGTTGTCGAGATTTGTCTTGACGAACTCGTTCACATAGCTTCGGATGGTTGGACCCTGCTCGTAGTTATGTGTGCCGTCCGCATTCTCGGTAACGGTCTCCCACATATAGTTCGAACCGAGCTTGGTCTTTGTCTGGCCCTCGAAATTAGGCTCCTGAATCTGGATGCTGATTGCTCCGATGATACCCTGGCGGATATCTTCAGGTGCAAAATCCTTCTTTGCGAAGGTCTTGTAGAATTCCTTGAGAGTCTTGGCAACAGCCTCTCTCATCGCAGCAAGGTGAGTACCACCGTCGCGTGTGTTCTGACCGTTCACGAACGAAGCGATGTTCTCGCCGTAGCTGTTTCCGTGTGTCATTACGATCTCCACGTCCTCGCCGATGATATGGATAGGCTGGTAGAGAGGAGTCTCGGACATATTGTCGTTGATCAGGTCGAGAAGACCATTCTCTGACTTATATGCTGTGCCGTTGAAGTTGAGGGTAAGACCCTTCTTGAGGTACGAGTAGTTCTTCATCATGGACTCGATGAACTCCATGCGGAAGGTATATCCCACGAACAGGTTCTCGTCCGGGATGAAGCGTACATATGTTCCGTTCTTCTCCTTTGACGGACGCTGACCGGAGTCGATGAGCTTACCCTCGCGGAACTCCGCATACGAGCTCATGCCGTCACGATATGCCTCCACATAGAAATGCGAAGAAAGCGCGTTCACGGCCTTGAGACCCACACCGTTAAGACCCACAGACTTCTTATATCCCTTGGTGTCGTACTTACCACCGGTATTGAGGATACTTACTGCCTTGACAACAGAATTAAGAGGAATACCTCGTCCGAAGTCCCTCACTGTTGCCTCCTTTTCTGTCACTGTGATCTGGATCTGCTTACCGAAACCGGCTGAGAACTCGTCGATAGAGTTGTCCACAACCTCCTTAAGCAGCACATAGATACCGTCTCCCAGGTCCTCTCCATTTCCGAGACGGCCGATATACATACCTGGTCTCAGACGAATATGCTCAACGCCCTCAAGCGTCCTGATATTGTCGTCGCCGTAATTCACTCCATTATTTACTACTTCGTTTGCCATACTTTATAATAAGACACAATCGTGCAAAGATAGGAATATTTTTTGTAAAAATGGAATTTTGCTATTTCATAAAAAAGCAATAACTTTGCCGTCTTGAATAAGATTTGAAACCGAAACGAATGAGATTTAACTTGACCAGGAAAGTCGTAGACTTTCTTGTCCTAGGGGTTCTGATGTTCACTTCATGTCTGAATGAAGATCTGCAGATAACATCTCCCGAGGAACAACCACATACTGTCGGCATCTATGTCGGCGATGTGACCACACGTACGGAAATGCTGGAAGACGGCCTTTCCGCTGTGTGGGTTGCCGGTGACAAGATCTCTCTATGGGCAAAGAATTCAGCCGGCAATTTTGCTCTTGCCAATCAGCAGTTCACCACATACGGATTAGAAGGTGGGCTCGGATATTTTACATCTGAACTCGATGCACCGATGCCAGAGGGTGACTACACCTACTATGCCTGCTATCCGAATCCTAAGTCAGTCAACGGTACAAGGGTCACTTTTGATATTCCTGCAGTCCAGAAAGGAGATGCAGGTGCCGGTGCCGATATCATGATCTCAGATCCTGTCGTGGGACCTGAACTTAACTCAATCAATAACGAACAGCCTTATAACAAAGTGTCATTGACAATGAACAGGCTGACGCATCATCTGCGTTTCTGGATACCGAAAGGCGAGAATCATCTTGGCGAGGATATCAACAGAATAGAAATCACGATGCCTGATAACATTGTCGGAACATTCTATTCCGATCTTAGCAAACCAACTGAATACAAGGATCTTGGCTCAGGTTCAAAGACTGTTACCATTGAGCTGGACGAACCACTGAAGGAGTCTGACTTCTCTTCAGCCCAGTTTGCCTATGCCGTTATCTATCCTAATGGAACAGAATATACATCTGCTGATTACATGTATATAACTATATATGGTAATTCAGGAAAATCAACTCTCGACCCGATTCCTCTTGAAGGAAGAACCTTCCTTCCAGGACACTCGACTCCAGTACGTCTTCTTCCTAAGGAACCGGCTATCTATTGCAGCATGAAGATCAGAACCGGCACGAACAATGTCGGTGAGCCTCTCTGGAACATCAAGATATCTCTGGACGGCAAGACACTCTTCAACTACGCGAATACATCAAGTGCATATCATAATATAGAGTATCTCCAGGAATATCATGGAGCAAGCGGAAAGGAAACCTTTGATGAGTTGGCTAACGCAGTACTCAGCGGAAAGGCCGTGCTTAACTTCGAGACAGCACATGCCTCAATCGACCTTCCGATCACAGCTGGTATGCTGACCCTCGACGGAAACTCCGGCGAACTTGATCTTGGCGATGTACCATATCTGCTATATGAGGATTTCAGCAATGCTGGAGCATATGCGATGAACGACGGCTATGCTGCATCTACGAATTCCGATACTGGTACGAGTGGTTATCTCCTTAATGGTTATCTCCCCAATGCCGGATGGAATGCTTCCCGTTTCGGTCTGATCGAGGGAGACTGTGTGCGAATCAACTGCCGTTACGAGGGTGCCGTATTCGCTTATAGAAAATATTGCGGCAGACTTGATACTCCTGCATTCAAATGGATCAAGCCAGGAACTTCCGTGAATGTAGTTATAGAGTACGACAAGGCATTCTATATACCTGCGGGTTATAATCTTGACACTTCAGCTGCAAAGGCTAAATATTATGTCGGCCACCATACGAAGTCTGAAAGCAATACATTGGGAGCTATTGGAATCGGAAATACATCCGAGAGTAACATCACTGGAGACTCAAATATTGTATTCACTTCAGGTCTGCATGCATCGGAGAATGTAGGAAACATGAGCCATCACTCTGTCACAATCCCATCCGCAACCAACGCAACGCGTGCCGTATTCTATGTGAATACAACAGAAACCAAGGTTGTGTTCCTGGGTATGAACTCATGCTACTATCTGTATCTGGATAACATCAAAGTATATATTAAAAATTAAACGATAAGATTCTAAAATTAACTACAATGAAACACTTGAAAACAATTCTCAGTGTGTTTGTTCTCTTACTGGCTGTCTCATGCGAGAAGAACAAGTCAGAGGAGAGTGGTAAGGTTACCTTCGATCTTTCAGGAAACTGGGATATCACAGAGGTGACAAAGAGTAATGTGTCCGACTATGTCACATTGCCGTCAGCTGCCGATTTTACTATCACCATCCTTGATGCAGCATCTGCTCAGGTGTGGACCGGCAGAATCTCAGAGTGGGATGAGACTACAGAACTTAATGCAGGAGACTACACAGTGACTGCAACTTTTGGCACTCTGACTGAAGAGGGCTTCGGCAAGCCGTTCTTTACCGGTACCCAGGCATTTACGGTGACAGGTGGCGAAACAGTAGCTGTTTCAGTTTCTGTAAGTCTTGGAAACACAATCTTCAAGATTGCGAGTTCACAGTACTTTGACAACTATTACACTGACTACACCATCAAGCTCACAAGAGATGGAAGCGATATCGTTACATTCTCGAAGGGGGAGACCAGAGCAGCGTTCATCGATGGATACAAGGTGACCGTTGAGGGTACACTCGTGAGTGAGACAGGTACAAAGACTTTCAGTGAGGAATATACAGGTCTTCAGACAGCTACGGCATATACATATTCAATGGATGTTACTAATGTCGGAGGCTCAACAATATCCATCACATTCAATGATGCTGTTGAGACAGTGGAATTGTCGGATTACGAACTTAATGACTAAAGGGAGGATGATTCAGATGAAGAAAAATATTTTTATAGCGCTCGCATCGGTGATGGCCCTGCTTGTCGCATCATGCCAGAAACCAGCAGATGTAATCAACAACGTCGGTTACCTCTCGTTCAGTGAATTCAGCCTCGGCTTCGATGAAGAGGTTGATACAAAGGCCACTGCAGCCAGTGGTAACTATATCATTACCATTCTCAATTCAAGCGAGGATGTAGTGGCTACAAAGAGCTATTCTGAGATCAAGAATAATGACAACAAACTTTCGCTCTCAGCTGGAGCGTATACACTTGTTGCACGTTCTTCTGATATCATGCCGGTTGCTGAGTTCGATGCACCGGTTTACGGTGTGTCAAGAGCTTTCACTATTGAGGCTGGTCAGGAGACTGTAATCGGAGAACTTGTGTGTACACTCCTTCAGTGCAAGGTGACTGTGGATTATAGTCCAGAGTTCCTCCAGACTGTGACAGGAGCATGTTCTACAAAAGTCGAGGTGACTTCCGGCAACGGACTTACATACAACCTTAACGCAGATGGCTCTTATGAGGATCGTTCAGGATACTTTGAAGTGACTGGATCAACCATGACAGTTGTTTTCAAGGGTTCGATCGATGGAAAGAGCAAGTCAATGACAAAGGTTTATTCCAACATTGCCCCTAAGCAGTGGCGCAAGATCAAGTTCATCCAGAAGGTTGATGAGCAGGGTAATGCGACATTCGATATCGTAATCAACAAGCTCATCGATGACGTTGTGCTCAATGGTACAGCAAGTGTTGAGGAGACAATTCTTGGTGAGGATCCAGATGCTCCTAAGGGTGACGGTGGAATCACGCTCGTTCCTGACTATGATTCGGGATGTGATGCTGAGATCGCTGACCTTCAGAATATTCATATCTATCCTGTTGCTGAGAAGGATATGTCTATCAAGTTCAAGGCTACGATCCCTAACGGAGTCAAGAAGTTCAATGTGAACATCGCTTCAACAAGTGAAGGCTTCCTTGCGGCTGTTGATGCTGCGCAGGCACGTAACCTGAATCTTATCAACCCTCTTCCGGAGAATGATATCATCTTTACAGTTGTACCATTTCCTCATGGAGAGGAACTTCTGAATCAGACTGAGGTTCTTTTCGATCTCAGTGCAGCTCAGGATGCAATCATCCATTACGTGGGAACCCACACCTTCACAATGCTTATTGTTGACAATGAGGGATGTAGGAAGGAGGTTTCAGTAGTAATGGTAGTTGAGTAAAAGGAGGAATTGCGATGAAAAAGATTCTTACATATATGACTCTCTGCCTTGCGCTCGCAGTCTCATGCAACAAGGCGGAACTTGATCAGAATACTGGTACAGGTGTTCTCTGCATGGATATGAAGCTTTCCGAGCAGACAAAGGCCATGACTGCAGACGAACTTCTTGCAAGCGCATCTGTTAAGATTTACAAGGCTGATTTCAGCGGTCTCGTACGTTCATATACATATTCTGCAATGCCGAATCCTTTCTATCTCGCAGCCGATGCATATCGTGTTGATGTTGAGGCTGGTGAGGCAGTAAAGGAGAATCCGTCAGCCGCATCGTGGACAGAAAAGAGCTATAAAGGTTCAAAGGAGTTCACAATCACCAATGGCAATGTTACAAACGTGGAGGTTGTTGCTAACGTGAACAATGCAGTCACATGCATCTCGTTCAATGAAACAGTTGCAGAGAATTTTGCAGCGGGCTACACACTCACAATCGGTCTTGATGCTGATACACAGCTGGTTTATGATGCTGCAAAGTCAGGCTCTGAGGGATATTTTATTATTGCCGGTCTTGATGAGCCTTCATTCACATGGACATTCAGCGGAACTCTTCTCAAGGATGGAAGTGCGTTCACAAAGACTGGTACGATTGAAGGAATCCAGACTGGAAAGATGTACAAGATGAATCTCAAGTACACAATCAAGGACGGTGACCTTGTATTCACTCTCATGGTGGATACTACAACTGAGACCTTCGATGACACCATCATCTTTGAACCTGTATCAACAGGTCTCGCTCTTTCACCTGCTCATGAGATCTGGGCAGCACATGCTACAGTTCATGCCGATATCGACCCGACTGAGAATGCTGGTGCAACTGTCAAGTTTGCCTACTCATCAGATGATTCGACATGGCTTGAAAAGGATGGTGTCGACAATGGTGACGGAACATGGAAGGCATATCTTGACCATCTGACCCCATCAACTGAATATACATATAAGCTTATGATCAATGGCGAGCAGGTTGGTGATCCTCTTACTTTCACTACTGAGGCTGCACCTCGTCTCCCTAATGGTAGCTTTGAGTATGTTTCCAAGGTTACAGGAAAATCATATTATAAGTTCTATGATCCTTCATGTGGCGTTGAGGATGGATCTTATATGTTCTGGGGCTCAGGTAATGGTGAAGGTCCTGACGGAGTGAATGGATCTGCAAGTATGGATATCGTCATCACTACCATTGATACAAACGACAAGATAGACGGCAACCAGTCTGTATGCGCCCAGACCAAGGCAATGGTCGGTATCCTTGCAGCAGGTAACCTTTTCACAGGTCAGTTTGCAGGTCTTGTAGGTACAGAAGGTGGTAAGGTGAATTTTGGCCGTCCATGGACAAGCCGTCCATCAGCACTTAAGATCTACTGCAAGTATTCGACAGACAAGATCAACATCATCAAGGGATTGCCAAGTGGTGTGTCGTTGACTAAAGAAGATTATGACCGTGCTCAGATCAAGTTTGCTCTTGGCAACTGGAATTATAAGACGTACGGCGGTACAAAAGATAGCCCTGTTCATATAAATACCACAAGTCAAAGCACATTCGTTGATTTTAAGAAGGATGGCAGTACAATTGCATATGGAGATCTTATCATCTACAATGATGGATATTCTATAAGTGGTGGAAACAAGGTTTCTGCAACAACAAGCGGCTGGATTGAGTATACAATTCCACTTGATTACAAGAATCTTGAAACAACTCCTACTCATATAATCATTTCATGTGCTTCGTCTCAGTATGGTGACTATTTCACAGGATGTGAGGGTGCAAAGCTTTGGATTGACAAGGCAGAGTTGATCTACGAATAATATCGATGCGAAGATATCTGATAATCATATCAATGTTGTTCCTCGGTGCTTTCAGTGCCGAGGCGCAACTTTATGACAGGGGGTATGAAACTGTTCCTTCGACCCCATTCATTCAGAAGGGAGCCTGGATGGCAGGAGGTACGGCAAAATATTCCCAGCACATCAATCAGGACTACAATCTTCTGGTCATCAACGGCATCAATTCCAAGGGGTACAATATTTCCGTTAACCCTAAGATGCTCTATATGTTCCGAGACAACATGGGAGTGGGAATGAGATTCTCGTACGACAGAGGCATGCTTGACCTTGAGTCTGCAGATCTTTCAGTATCCGACATCACAATGGGAGCGGAAAACTGCTATCAGATCAATCATAAGTTCAGCGCGCATGCAGCCTACAGAGCCTATGTGCCCCTTGCCGGAGCAAAGCGTATCGCCATGTTTGCCGATCTTCTTCTGGGTGGATCGTTCAAGCAGGGAAAGGTCTTCAATGCAAGCGGAATATATGCTCAAGGAACCTATGCTCATTCCTGGGCATTGGAACTTGCAGTAGATCCGGGTATCATCGCCTTCCTGACTGATAATCTTGCGCTGGAGATGAATGTGGGACTCTTCGGAGTAAGCTACAGATGGTCTAACCAGATCCACAACCAGGTGGATACAGGTTCAACAGATTCTGCCTCAGCTGGTTTTATGATTAACCTCCTCTCCGTTGGAGTTGGATTGTCCTATTATTTCCTATGATGAGAACGTTGAAGATATTAATGATTCTCAGCCTCGCATTGCTGAGTTTCAATGCCTTCGCTCAGAGTGAGACGAAGAAGCGTGATACTGTCGTTCTCGGAAGGGAGATGGCTCCGAAGGATTCGAGCAGGACACCACGATTCAAGACCCATCTGATTGCACCTAAGGGAGAGTGGCAATGTGGCCTTTCTGTCATGTATGCAGATTTCTCGAGCAACAACTCGGATTATATGCTTCTGCTTCAGGGACTTGATGCAAATGCCTCCATCCTCAGACTTGCTCCGGAAGCTGCCTACACATTCAGGGAGAATCATGCTATTGGAGCACGTTTCCAATACACCAATATAGGTGGTATGCTTGATTCCGCCACTGCAGACCTCCTTGGAAATCTCAGCCTCAGTGTCGAGGATATCACGGCACAGACTCACTCAATGGGTGGATCTGTGTATCAGAGAACCTACCAGGGACTCGACAAATACGGAAGAATCGGTATTTTCTGGGACTATATCCTTGGCTTCACAAGAAGCAAGACTCAGTTCGGTATCGCGCAGGACGATCCGTCATATAGCATCAACAATAGAATCAATCTCGGTTTTGCTCCGGGACTTGTATATTTCCCTATGAACAATGTTTCAGTTCAGGCATGCATCTCATTGGCTGGTCTGTCATACAACAGGACAAGGATCTATTCAGACGGTCAGTTCTCCGGAGTACGACATGCATGGAAGGCATATTCGAACCTCAGTATCCTGGACTTGAATTTTGGAATAACTGTACATCTGTAAAATGAAGAAGTTGTTGACATATATCATATTGGCCATTGGAGTTCTCAGTGGCTGTATCTGGAATGACCTCCCATATCCGTTGGTCGTACCTAACGTGACTTCTGTCATTGTGGATGAAGCAGAAAATGTGGAAATCGACTACGTAAGACGTACTGTTACGATCTATCTTCCTGAAACACAGGATATAAGAGCTGTGGCCATACGTTCTGTGCAGGTTGATCAGGAAATTGCCAAGATTCCTGCAGAGTTGGCAGGTGTTCACGACCTTACAAATCCTTTGCGATTTACGATCACTACATATCAGGACTATGAGTGGACAATTGTCGGTGTCAGAAACGTTAACCGCTATTTCACCGTCCAGGGACAGGTGGGAGCTAGTGTTATAGATGAGACTAATCGTCGAGTAGTTGCAATGGTCGGCAAGGATGGTGATGTCGAGAATATCACTGTGACCTCACTCAAGCTTGGTGCTGAAGGAAAGACCACATATTCCATCCCGATGGAGGAAATGAAGGATTTCAGCGCGGGAATATATGTGGATGTGACAGAATTCGACTACACAGAAACATGGGCTATTTTCGTCGAGGTTACTGATGCAAGTGTAGAGGTTCAGAAAGTCAACGCGTGGGCAAATATGGCCTATGTGACGTCAATCGGAGTGGCTGGAGTTGAAAATGGCTTCCAGTACAGAGAGGCTGGCAAGTCTGAGTGGATTGACGTTCCAGATGAAGACATTACTGCAGATGGAGGTAGTTTTGTAGCTCACATCAAAGGTCTCAGTCCTGAGACTGAATATGAGGTTGTTGCTATCTGTGCTGATGACAGAAGCCCAGTGGTGTCATTCTTTACAGAAGCGGCAACTCCAGTACCTAACGGAAGTTTCGAATATGCAAGCCTTGTGTCAGGTGCATCATATTATAAGTTCTATGATCCTGACTGTGGTGTGGCTGATGGTTCATATATGTTCTGGGGATCTGGCAATGGTGAAGGTTCGGAGGGTGTGAACGGCTCTGCCAGCATGGGAATCGTCATTACATACATCGACAAGGATGAAAAGGTGGACGGACAGCAGTCTGTAAGGGCTCAGACAAGTCAGCTTGCAGGTATCCTTGCGGCCGGTAACCTTTTCACAGGCCAGTTTGCCGGTCTCGTAGGCACAAGTGGAGGAAAGGTTAATTTCGGAAGACCATGGACAACGCGTCCTGTCGCTATGAAACTCTATTGCAAGTATGAGACAGGCAAAGTTGACATCCTTGGAAATCTTCCACCAGGTATTTCTCTCTCAAAGGATGATTATGACCGTGCAGAGATCAAGTTCGCCCTCGGTAAATGGGACTACCGTACATACGGAGGAACCCCTGCAAGTCCTATTCATGTGAATACAACTGATTCAGAGACATTTGTGGACTTCAAGACTGATGCATCTACAATCGCGCACGGAAACCTTGTCATCCACAATGACGGATATATCCTCAATGATGCGGAAAAGGTTGTAAAGACCACTTCAGAGTGGGTGGAATATACGATTCCTCTCAATTATCATGACATGGATGCAATTCCGACCCATATCGTGATATCATGTGCCGCATCACGCTACGGTGACTACTTCACCGGATGCAGCAGTTCAAAACTCTGGATTGATGCAGTTGAATTGATCTATTAAGATTGACTGTCAGGACTACATGATAAGCATGGCTGCATATCCGGCAACCAATGCTACAATGCAATTGATAAGCTTCGCCCAGGCGAAGCTCTTTTTGCTTTCTGCCAGAAGCGGAATTGATGAGTGACCATCCTGTGAGATACAGCTTGCAAGGAGAACCGGGAACGGAACGACTCCAGTTGCATACAAGGTCACAAATATCATGTGTGGACCCGACTCAGGAATGATGCCTATGACTGTGGCAAAAAGAATCATCAGCGCAGTGTTGCTGCTGATCCAATGGTCGATGTCAATGTGCTGAAGGCCAATGCCCACTACCAGCAATACGCCGAAAGTCCAAGCGAATATCGTAGGAAGATGCTTCCTGATGATGTGATTCCACATATGCTCTTCCACGAAATGGTCAGAACCCAGAAGCAGAACAAACAGCATGATGACGCTCAAGCCTGCAAACAGCACGTTCATCCAGTCTTCATTCAGAAGGTTGATATTGAGTCCTTCGACTTTTGTTTCATGATGGTGATCACAGTTTTCATGAATATGTTCTGTGTGATCATGCGTGTGAGCAGAATGATCATGTCCCAGCTGTCCTGTTGCCAGGGCTGCAATAAAAATTGCCAGTCCCACGAACATCACGATCCTTCTCCAGCCGAATGTCCTTTTTACCTTATGGGATGTTGACGCTTTCATGTCAGTTGCGTGCTCGTGCGAGTGCTTGTGCTCATCTTCGTGCACCACAAATCCTGCGTCGCAGCCGCTTTCGATACCGCAATCCTCATGATCATGCTTCTGACAATGTTTCCTGTGTCTTCTGTCTGCCAAGAAGTCAATTATAACACCGGCAAGCACGGCAATGACAAACAGCACGGCAAAGATGATCAGCGCCTGCTCCGGAATCATCGCCAGCATTACGAATGCCTCATCTCCTGATGAAGCGATCATCATTGCCACAAGCGCTCCGAAGCTGAACATCCTGTGGGTATATAGCGAAACAGCTGCGAATCCACCCATACAGCCTGGCACAGAACCAAGCAGGGCAGCAACGATCACCTGCCCGAACTTTGTCCTGCGCAGACCCTTGAACACGAGCCCCTTTGACTCGATGTTCAACGACTCGATCATCATCATCATGATAACGACCAGGCCGGTGATCAGCACTGAATTTCGTAATATATCTATCAGTAAATGTCCCATTAACGCTTCTGTATTATTCAATCCAGCCGGCAATAAACAAGTTGATAATAGGGCGGAGAGGAGAGTTGGTTGTGAGAGTCACGATGACCAGAGCCTCTCCTGCAGGAAGTTTGGATGTGTTCAAAGCCACCTTGAATGTCTTTGTCTCGCCAGGCTTGGCAGAAGGGAACTGGCCGAATGTAATATCTCCTGCGTCACTGTTGACTGCATATACTTCAAAATCGGTCTTGCCCTCATTCTTGAAGGTGAACTCGGCATTCACTGTAGCTCCACGCTTCACCTTACCGAAGGAATATGTGCTCTCCTCGAACATAGGTCTTGCTGCCTTTGTCTTCTCAGAGTCACTGAGTGCTGTGAAATTCTCCTTGGTAAATGCCCATATACCGATTTTGCTGTCTCCTGCAGCAGTCTTGACAGCGCTTCCATTCACTCGTGGACTGGCCCAATAGTAATTTTTTCCCCAAAGATCCCTGCTGGCAGTGACCGTGAACGACATTTCCGCGGTACTCTGTGCCGGAATCGGATTTGGAGATACCTTGATGCTCAGATTGGGCGATACCCCTGTGAAATCAACTGTAATAGGCTTATTTGAGATGTTTGCTACCATGACGGCATTGCTCTTCTGGTTGCCTTGCTCAAGATTGCCGCATTTGAACTCCTTCTCCTTCATTCCCAGCGGACCGAAGTGCACCGGATACGATTCTGCGAGCGGCTGTTTCTTTGCCACTGATACGCCTCTGACCTTAAGTATCACAGGCTTCTTGACATCAGATACATACACAGTCAGACTCTTGTCAAATGGATAGGCTCCCTCGTCGTTGGAATATGTCACCGAGATCTTGCCCGACTTTCCTGGCATGAGCGGCTCCTTTGTCCATGTCACATTTGTGCAGCCGCACGATGACGATACATTGTATATCACAGCTGGCTTTGAACCCTTGTTAGTCAATGTGAATGAGCAGGTTACAGGACCGCTATCCAACAGGATATCACCAAAATTATGCACTGTCTTGTCGATCTCCAGTGCATCACTGATCTTCTCCTGTGCCTTGAGCTCCTGTCCGAAGAGCATGGCGGCCATTATCCATAATATGTAAATTTTCTTCATAATCATATTCTATACATAGCAAAGATAATACATTTAGCACGATGTGTGTATTTTGAATATCAGATTTTATGACTAAATTTGTGCGTTATTGTACAATTAACAAACTTAAAGAAAACAATCATGGCTTACAGAATTACAGAAGACTGCGCAGCATGTGGAACATGTTTGCCAGAGTGCCCAGTAGGCGCTATCTCTGAGGGTGACATCTACAAGATCGATCCAAACGCTTGCATCGACTGCGGTACTTGCGCAGACGCTTGTCCAATGGGTGCAATCGTAGCAGGAGAGTAATCAGCTCATGCAGAAAAAAAGCCGTTCAGAAACTCCTGGACGGCTTTTTCTATATGGCGCAAATGCAATAAAAAAAGCCCTCCGAAAAGCTATTTCGGAGGGCTTCATATTATATTGCTAAAGATTATTCAGCAGGGAAAGATGAGATGCTGATCACGTTGCCCTGTGAAAGAAGCTCCTGAAGTGCAGCCTTGACATCCTCTGCTGTGAGGGTGTTGATAGCCTCTTCGTATTCAACGTCGTAGTTGATACCCTGCTCAACCCATGTGTTGAGGCAGTTCAACCAGTAGCTGTTGTTGATACGCTTCTCAGGAAGATTCTTCTTGAAGTTCTCCATTGTCATGTTGAAGTGCTCCGCTGTAGGACCATTCTCAGCAAGCTCCTTGAGACCCTTGGTTGCAAGAGCGCTGAGCTTAGCGACAGACTCAGGATTAGTGTTGAAGTAAACCTGAGCGATGAGTCTCTCCATTGGAAGCTTCTGAGCAACCATTGATGTACCTACGCCGTATGTACCACCCTCATCCTCGCGGATAGTCTTAGTGTAGATCATATCGATGATATAGTTTGCAGCTTCAAGAGCAACGCTCTTCTTTGTGTCAACTGGAGCGTATGCTGTGTAGAGCTGAACCACTGTAGACTTAGGAGCCTGCATTGGAAGTTTAACCTCCTCGTTCACAACGCCCGTAGCAAATGTGATGAGGTTCTCGTCCACAACGTCAGTTGCCTTCTTGCCCTTAGGAAGTGAACCGAGATACTTCTCAACCATTGGCTTGAGAGTTGCAAGGTCAACATTACCTACGATAGTCACGACAGCACCTGCAGCATCCTTGAAGAGCTCACGGTAAACGCGCTCGATAGTAGCAAGGTCAGCCTTTGCAAGAGTCTCCTCAGTGAGGCTTACAACGCGTGGGTTGTTGCCATAGAGGATCTTGTCCATCTCGATGTCGAACAGGAAGTCAGGGTTAGCCAACATGTTTGGCATGAGAGCGTTAATCTGATTGATACCGGTCATGTACTCAGACTCGTCGAAACGTGGTGCAGTGAAGTAAAGATATGCAATCTGGAGAGCAGTCTCAAGATCCTTAGGTGCAGCGCTACCGTTCACACCGTGACGTGAACCACCGATGTATGGGCTAACTGAGAGTGACTTGCCGGCAAGCATCTTAGGAACGTTCTTACCTGCGAACTTAGAGATACCTGAGTACTCGAGGTAGAGGCTCCAGATGTTATCCTCAAATGATGGAAGGTCCTCAGTAGCGATGAGAGTCTTACCACCCTTCTTAGTGATGTTGAAGATCACCTGATCCTTCTTGAGCTCAGTTGGAAGAACAACAACCTTAACACCATTCTTGAGTTTCCACTCTGTTGCACCGTAAACAGTCTCAGCAGTCTTCTTTACCTTAGAACCCTTGAGCTTCTTGCTGATGAACGGTTCGTTCACTGCCTCTTCTGCATTTGGCTGAACCTCGATGGTCTTCACCTCAGCAAGAACAGCCTTGATCTCATCCTCTGTAGGGATGATTGAACCCTCCTTTGAAGGACCGTTGTAGAGAACGATCATGTTCTCCTCAGTCACGAACTGGAGCTGACCAAGAAGCTGGTTGAGGATCTGAGCATTGAGCTGTCCGCAGAGACCCTGTGCAAGCTGAAGTGCAAGCTCTGGCTCAAGATATGACTCGTTCTGGTAGAAGTTGTTGAGAAGCGGATCAACGAAGTCGCCGTTCTTGCGTGAAGCAGCAGCCTCTACAGCCTTCTCATAACCGTTGATGATATTCTCAGTTGCACGCTGAACCTCAGCCTCTGTGAAACCGAACTGCTTCATCTTCTCCACCTCAAGCATGAATGCCTTGAGTGCTTCAGCCATATTGCCTTCTCTGAAGAGAACCTGAGCGCGAGTAGCGTCGCACTCATTGCAGATAGGGTAGAAGTAGAGACCAGCCTGGATGAATGGAGATGCAGGATCTGCAGCGATGTCTGCAAATCTCTCAGCCATGATCTGACGAACATATCTCTTGACCATCTCAGTCATGAATGCAACGTCAGTGTTGTTGAATTCCTTTGGAAGCGGCTCTCTCTTCCAGAGAAGCTCAACATATGAATACTGAGCCTCTGGGTCTGTGATGATACCAACGATAGGCTCAACATTGTCAGCAAGTTTATATACTGGCTTCTGAACTGGCTCAGCAGGTACAGGAATATCGCTGAACATAGTCTTGATCTTAGCCTCAACAGCGTCAACGTCGATGTCTCCAACCACGATAACTGCCTGGTTGTCAGGTCTGTACCACTTCTGGTGGAATTCGATGAGGCTCTGGTGCTCGAAGTTTGCGAGCTGGTCGTAACCTCCGATGAGAGTGCGGCGTCCGTAAGGAACATCACCGTAGATGTATGGACGTGCAGCCATATACATTCTCCAGTCAGCTGCGTCGCGGCCTCTCTTCTCCTCGATGATCACACCACGCTCGTTGTCGATCTCAGCTGGGTCGCAAGTCACATAACCTGACCAGTCGTGAAGCACAAGAAGACATGAGTCTACAATGCTCTCTCTTACAACAGGGATATTGTTGAGCATATACTGGGTAACCTCGAAACCAGTAGAAGCATTGATGTTTCTACCGAACTCGGCACCGATGCTCTGAAGATATGTGAGCATGCTCTTTCCTGGGAAATTCTTTGTGCCGTTGAAGCACATGTGCTCAAAGAAGTGAGCGAGACCATCCTGATGATCCTCCTCCTGGTTAGCACCGGCGTCGGTAGCAATCCAGAACTCAGCACGCTGTGCAGGCTGGTCGTTGTGGCGGATGTAGTACTTGAGACCGTTCTCGAGCTGACCTGTTCTTACAGCAGGGTCGTTCGGAAGCGGTGTCTGTCCGAAAGCCACAGTTGCAGCTATCATGGCTGCAATGAAGATAAATAAGCGTTTCATATTGATAAATTTGGTTTTATGTTTTTGCTTCTTAATATGTAACCTACAAATATAATAAATATATGGTAATCTTTTTTATTATTTTTGCACAAAATATATATGATTATGCTTGAGGATTTCCGTTTGAAGGTCTTCATGACCGTAGCACAAGAGGGTAGCTTTACAAAAGCAGCAGCAAGGCTGGCTATTAGTCAACCTGCTGTCAGCCAACATATATCTGAACTTGAGAAAAACACCGGCGTGAAGCTTTTCGATCGTTTGCGTGGTGAGGTGGTTCTCACACAGCAGGGCCGTCTATTCCAAATTCATGCCAAAAGGATTCTCGATGCATATGTATCCGCATCTGCACTTTTCTCTCCATCAGAACCCTCGCAAATCCGAATAAAGGCCTCTTATGAAGTATACAATTATATTTATAACGCCCTTGAGCAATATGTGAATATACATCCTGAAGTCCAGATTGTGAGAACTGAGGATGATTCTGCAGATCTTACCTTTTGCCTGGCGCCCGCACCAGCTCTTAACATAGTGCAAAAAAATATGGGCGGCATTTCTGCCACCCATAATATAATTTCGTCGCTATATCTTTCTTGTCAACCTTCCGAGACCTTCGCTCAGTCTGAACTTTTCGAAAGTCTCAGAAGTTTCTTAGCTGACTATTTCACTATTTAGCGAGTCTCTTGTATGTCTCGAGACGGAGCTTAGCGAACTCTTCAGTTTTCTGGAGGAGTTCCTCTGCTGAGTCTGGATACATCTTGTAGAGAGATGCGAAACGAACCTCACCCTTAAGGAAGTCCTGGAACTTGCTCCAATCTGGCTCCTTGCTGTCGAGAGTGAACGGATTCTTGTCTGTACCCTCGAGAGCTGGGTTGAATCTGTAGAGATGCCAATAGCCGCACTCAACTGCGAGCTTCTCCTCTCTCTGGCTAAGACCCATACCAGCCTTGAGACCGTGGTTGATACATGGAGCGTATGCGATGATGAGTGATGGACCGTCATAAGCCTCAGCCTCCTTGATAGCGTTGAAGTACTGTGCTGGAGATGCACCCATAGCAACCTGTGCTACATATACATATCCGTAGCTCATTGCCATCATACCGAGGTCTTTCTTGCGAACTCTCTTACCAGAAGCAGCGAACTTGGCGATTGCACCTGCAGGAGTTGCCTTAGATGACTGACCACCAGTGTTAGAGTAAACCTCTGTATCGAGGACGAGGATATTTACATTCTCGCCTGAAGCAAGCACGTGGTCGAGGCCGCCGTATCCGATATCGTATGATGCACCGTCACCACCGATGATCCACTGGCTGCGTGCAGGGATGAATGTCTTGTATTCTACCAGACCCTTGCATACGTCGCATCCGCAACCCTCGCAAAGAGGAATAAGCTTGTCAGCAACCTCGCGGGTAACCTTAGCATCCTCCTTGTTCTCAAGCCACTGAGTGAAGAGGCCCTTCATCTCGTCTGTGCAGCAGCTGCATGAAAGACCCTGCTCCATGAGCTTGGCAACAGTCATACGTGCTCTGTCAGAACCGAGCTTCATACCGAGACCGAACTCGCAGAAGTCCTCGAAGAGTGAGTTGGCCCAAGCTGGACCATGACCCTCAGAGTTCTTGCAGTAAGGAGCTGCTGGGAATGATGCACCGTAGATTGAAGAACAACCTGTAGCGTTCGCAACCATCATGTGGTCACCGAAGAGCTGAGTGATTGTCTTGATGTATGGAGTCTCACCGCAACCTGCACAAGCACCTGAGTACTCGAAGAGCGGCTGAGCGAACTGAGCGTTCTTGATGTTTGCCTTCTTAGGCTGAACGTCGTCCTTGTATCCTACATGAGCGTTGAGGTAATCGAAGTTTGCCTGCTCTGCCTCCTGAGTACCAAGCGGCTTCATCACGAGAGCCTTCTCCTTCGCTGGACATACGTCGGCACAGTTGCCGCAACCTGTACAGTCAAGAACTGATACGCTGAGAGCATACTTGTACTCCTTGAATACTGCCTTGCCCTGCTGCATCTTTGTGCCTGCTGGAGCAGCGGCTGCCTCTTCTTCTGTGAGGAGGAATGGACGGATTGCTGCGTGAGGACAAACGAATGCACAGCTGTTACACTGGATACAGTTGTCTGCCTGCCACTCAGGAACATTCACTGCGATACCACGCTTCTCGTAAGCAGTTGTACCTGCAGGGATTGTACCGTCTACATAGTCGTTGAATGCGCTCACTGGGAGAGTGTCACCAGCCTGAGAGTTCACAACGTCAGCGATATGCTTAACGAAATCAGGAGCAAGACGAGCTGCATTAGGATTCTCGAACTTAGCTGTGATGTCTTTCCAGTCAGCTGGAATCTCAACCTTAGTGTATTCACCACCGCGGTCAACTGCAGCGTAGTTCATGTTCACAATGTGCTCACCCTTCTTACCATAGCTCTTCACGATGGCCTTCTTCATGTACTCGACAGCCTGCTCGTAAGGAATGATGCCTGTAATCTTGAAGAATGCAGACTGGAGGATGGTGTTTGTTCGTCCGCCGAGTCCGATCTCAGAAGCGATCTTGGTAGCATTGATGATATAGAGGGTAACGTTCTTCTTGCCGATGATAGCCTTCACGTGGTCAGGAATTCTCTTGAGAGTCTCTTCCTCATCCCAAAGGCTGTTGAGGAGGAGTGTACCGTTCTCCTTGATGCCCTTGAGCACGTCATACTTATAAAGATATGAAGGAACGTGGCAAGCTACGAAGTCTGGAGTGCCCACGAGGTAAGGAGCCTTGATCGGAAGATCTCCGAAGCGGAGGTGTGAACAAGTATATCCGCCTGACTTCTTTGAGTCGTAGTCGAAATATGCCTGGCTATACTTCTCAGTGTTGTCGCCGATGAACTTGATGGTGTTCTTGTTGGCACCTACTGTACCGTCTGAACCAAGACCGAAGAACTTACACTCAGTTGTGCCTGGCTTAACGATTGAGATTTCCTCCTTCTGTGGAAGTGACTTGAATGTCACGTCGTCCACGATACCGATTGTGAAGCCATCCTTAGGCTCAGCCATCTCGAGGTTCTCATATACTGCAACAATCTGTGCAGGAGTTGTGTCCTTAGAAGAAAGACCATAACGTCCACCGATCACGAGCGGTGCGTTCTCCTGGCCCTGGAAGAGAGCCTTGATGTCAAGGAAGAGTGGCTCGCCGAGTGATCCTGGCTCCTTGGTTCTGTCAAGAACAGCGATTCTCTTCACGCTCTTAGGAAGAGCCTTCATGAAATATTTAGCTGAGAAAGGTCTGTAAAGACGGACGATCATTGCGCCGACCTTCTTGCCCTGAGTTGCGAGGTAATCGATAGTCTCCTTGATTGTCACAGTCACTGAACCCATTGCAATGATGATGTTCTCAGCCTCTGGATCTCCGTAATAGTCGAAAGGACGGTACTCGCGGCCTGTGAGCTCGCTGATCTCACCCATGTAGCGTGCAACTACATCTGGAACTGCGTCATAATACTGGTTGCAAGCCTCGCGAGCCTGGAAGTATACGTCACCGTTCTGAGCTGTACCGCGTGTTACAGGAGCGTCTGGTGAAAGAGCCTTTGCACGGAACTTAGCAAGCGCCTTAGTGCTTACCATACCCTTAAGTGCCTCCTCGTCGATGAGCTCGATCTTCTGGATCTCGTGTGAAGTACGGAAACCGTCGAAGAAGTGGAGGAAAGGAATGCTTGACTTGATTGTAGAAAGGTGTGCTACTGCTGCCATGTCGAGAGCCTCCTGAACAGAAGCTGAAGCAAGCATTGCATATCCTGTCTGGCGGCATGCCATCACGTCCTGATGGTCACCGAAGATTGAAAGTGCATGCGAAGCAAGAGCACGTGCAGATACATGGAATACTGTAGGGAGCATCTCACCAGCGATCTTGTACATGTTAGGAATCATGAGAAGGAGACCCTGCGATGCTGTGAATGTGGTTGTGAGAGCACCAGCCTGGAGTGAACCGTGAACAGCACCTGCTGCACCACCTTCACTCTGCATCTCAGTAACCTTTACCACCTCGCCGAAGAGGTTCTTCTTGCCCTGAGCTGCCCACTCGTCAACATATTCTGCCATAGTTGAAGAAGGGGTGATAGGGTAGATCGCAGCATGTTCACTGAAGAGATACGCAATATGCGCTGCTGCCCAGTTACCGTCACAAGTGACGAATTTTTTGTTATTTGCCATAATCTATGTTTTTGTGTTATTTATTTCAAAAAAACCATATCCTTACAAATTTAGGAATATTTGATGAAAATACGTATCCATTTTGTGGAAAAATTTCGCCCATAATTCTAAATATTCCGTTGTGTGAAGTAAATATATGCCAAAGCGAAAATATTGTAGTATCTTTGTGGGGCTGAATAGATGCCTGTTCGGGTAATTCGCCCCCATAGTTTAATGGATAGAATACAGGATTCCGGTTCCTATGATTGCGGTTCGATTCCGCATGGGGGTACAAAAAAGGGCTTCGCGATGAAGCCCTTTTTAATATATATCTGCAGCCTTTTTTAATTCAGAAGCTACGGCATTTCTCACTGGTTCCGGTGACAGAATCTCGATGCGGCTGCCATATTTGCAGAACTCCATGATCAGGTTCCTGTTAGGGCAGACAAAGATGCTGAATGTGACTGATTCTCCGTCCGATGAAATCTCCTCCTGGCTGCTGTGGATCGGCAGGTCGCGCAGATACTTTGCCTCGGTCGCGGAAGTCCTGAACGTGATGGTCTGGCCCGGACCTTCCGGAAGGTATATTCCGAAGCTTGTTGCAAACAGTTCATCCACATCAAAACCATGCTCCATCTCGAACCTGCAGTCAGTGATCTCAAGGCTTTGGATGCGGTCCAGACCATACACTCGTAACGCCTCTCGTTCACGGCAGTAAGCTACTATGTACCAACGCTTTGCGAACTCCTTAACTGCATAAGGTCTGAGGGTGTAAGTGTCAGCCTGGGAGCTGGTGTATTTCTGATATGCAATCCTGACTTCATAGCCCTCGGTCATGGCCTCCATGATGCTGGTCAGATGTTTATGACCAGATGGTATATCCTCCACGGAAACTCGTCCGGAAAGCCTTTCCTTGCCCAGTGAAAGCATATTGTTCACGGTGAATGTGTTGATCAGCCACGCAGTCTCTGCATTCGAATCCGAAATGTCGTCTCCGTACTCTACAAAATATCTGTTCGTGCTGCGGTTGCAACCGATTCTGATGCCGAATACTTCCTCCACTGCTTCGCGGTGGTTATTGAAGGTGCGGCGCGAATAAGCCGAGTCCCACCTGCTTTCCCATCTGTCCGAAATCTCGTCCAGGCTGAGTCCGGTCTCTCCGGCGCGGATGAATGTCTGCACCAACCAGATATATTTCTGCAAAAGTTCCGTTACCATATTGATATGTTTTGAGTCCCAGGCGGGGCTTAACTGATTTTACTGTAATCCTTGATGATGTATTTGTCCTTGCGCAACTCCTTGCGAAGCAGCTGATTGCGGTCTTCATGCAAGGTCGGGTCGCTCTCCAGGACTGATTCCGCAACTGCTCGTGCCGCATTCAGGATAAGTCCGTCCTTGGCAAGCGATGCAATATTCAGACTGATCGGCAGACCGCTCTGCTGAGTGCCCTCGAGGTCTCCAGGTCCTCTCATCTTCATGTCCTCTTCCGCCAGCTCGAATCCGTTCTCGGTGGCGCACATAAGTTCGATCCTGTGCTTTGACTCCTTGCTCAGCTTGTGGCCGGTCATCAGCACGCAGAACGACTTCTCGCTGCCTCGTCCCACGCGTCCGCGCAACTGGTGGAGCTGGCTGAGTCCGAACCTTTCCGCGCTCTCGATCACCATCACCGAAGCATTCGGAACGTCCACTCCCACCTCGATCACTGAAGTCGCCACAAGGATATTTGCCCTGCCGGCAGCGAAGGCGTCCATGTTGAATTTCTTCACCTCGTTGGTCTGCTTGCCGTGCACCACAGCTGTTTTATATTCACTCTCAGGGAAATGCTTGAATATATCCTCTGCTCCCGCCTCAAGACTCTGGTAATCAAGTTTCTCCGTCTCGTTAATCAATGGATATACGACGAATACCTGACGTCCCAGCGCAATCTGGTCGCGCATGAACTTATATAGTGCCGGGCGCTTGCCTTCAGTGGCGTGAATTGTCTGCACAGGCTTTCTTCCCGGAGGCATCTCGTCAATCACGGAGACATCCAGGTCGCCATATAGTGTCATGGCCAGGGTGCGCGGAATAGGGGTGGCGGTCATTACGAGAACATGTGGTGGAGCTCCGCAAACTGACTTTCTCCAGAGTTTTGATCTCTGCTCGACTCCGAACCTGTGCTGCTCGTCAATGATCGCCAGTCCAAGGTTGCGGAATATCACGTTATCCTCGATCAGCGCGTGAGTTCCCACGATGATTCCGATGCTGCCGTCCTCCAGTCCCTGATGCACCTCTCTGCGTTCCGAAGTCTTTGTGCTTCCGGTCAGAAGAGCAGACTTGACTCCGGTAGGGGCAAGGAATTTCTGTATATTCTTAAAATGCTGCTGAGCAAGCACTTCCGTAGGAGCCATGATGCAGGCCTGGAAGCCGTTTCCGATAGCAATCAGCGCTGTTAGGACTGCTACCATCGTCTTGCCGCTACCCACATCTCCCTGCAGAAGGCGGTTCATCTGATGACCGCTCTTCATGTCGTTGCGGATCTCCGTGATCACCCTTTTCTGCGCTCCTGTAAGCGGGAAGGGGAGAGAGCCGTAGCATTGGTTGAAAGCATCGCCCACGCGCGGCATCGGAATACCCTGGTCTGAGCGGCTTCGCACATATTTCTGCTTGAGAAGTGATAGCTGAAGGAAGAAGAGTTCTTCGAATTTGAGTCTGTATCTGGCCTTCTCCAAGGATGCCATATCCTTAGGAAAATGTATATTTCTGATTGCGAAATGCAGTGGGACAAGCCCTGCCTGCTTCATTATATATTCAGGCAGTGTCTCCTCCATGCATGGCAGTCCTCTTTCGACTGCGGCGCTCACAATCTTTGTCATCACCTTACCTGTGATGCCGCTGTTCTTGAGCTTCTCAGTGCTTGTATATACTCCGGTCATCGCGCTGGCGGACGATGTCGATGCGTTGTCGTTTCCTGCCTTGGTGCCGACGTTGGAAGCAGTACATGCATCTACCTCGGGGTGTACAATATTTATCCTGCCGTTGAATGCTGTCGGCTTGCCGAAAAATATGAATTCAGCACCAGGCTGAAGCTTCTCGTACATCCACTTGATGCCCTTGAAGAACACGGTTTCCATCTCGCCGCTTCCATCTCCGATCCACACGCTCATTCGCTTGATGGTGTTGAACTTAAGTGCCTTTTGTTTCGCGCTCTCTGCTGAGCTTGGCGCCTCGACCTGGGCTGATGCCGCACCATAAAGTTCCACCCTCAGGACCTTTGCGCGAATCTGGAGGTATGCCATGTCCGGCCTTGCATCTGCAATGCGCACAATCGAACTTTTGTCGATGTAACGGAAAGGGTAGAGCCTCAGCAGATCGCCCACCGTGCTCACACCAAGTTCCTTGGCCAGCAGTTCGGCCCTTTTGGGACCGACACCCGGCAGAAACTGTATTTCCATATCCAATCCGTTCATACTCTCACAAAATTAATTGTACATTGTGCCAAACCATGGCAAATATAATAAAAATAAAATCACTATATTTGTATGTTATTTCAGAAATATAAGGACTATGTCAAGAAAATTAGTTGTGGGAATTACCCAGGGAGACGGAAACGGAATTGGTTATGAGGTGATTATCAAGGCTTTGGCCGATGAGAGAATCCTCGAACTCTGCACTCCTGTCATCTACGGTTCCTCAAAAATATTCGGCTTCTACAAGAAGCAGATTCACAATATCGAACAGATCAACACTAATGTAATCAACTCGGCAAAGGATGTTCATCAGAAAAGAGTGAATATCGTCAACTGCTTGCCTGAGAACGTGTTCGTTGAGCCAGGTCAGCCAACAGCAGAGTCGGCAAAGTCGGCGATGACTTCGCTTGAAAGAGCTGTAGAGGATATCAAGGCAGGTCATATCGACGTGCTTGTGACTGCTCCGATCAACAAGAGGGCAATGGTTGCTGAGGGCTTCAGCTACACCGGTCATACAGAATATCTCGAGAAGGAGTTCGGAGTGGATGAGGTTGCGATGATCATGGTCTGCGACAGACTCAAGGTGGGTGTAGTGACCGGTCATATTCCATTGAAGGATGTTTGCAAGAGTCTCACTACTGAGAAGATTCTCAAGAAGTTGCGCCTGATGAAGGCGTCGCTTGAAAGAGACTTCCGCATCGATGCTCCGAAGATTGCTGTTCTTGGTCTCAACCCGCACTGTGGTGATGGTGGACTCCTCGGTGATGAGGAACAGCAGATCATCCTGCCTGCGGTCCAGGCTGCTAACGAGGAGGGTATCCTGGCATTCGGACCATATTCGCCGGACGGATTCTTCGGTCTGGGTAACTATCATAAGTACGATGCAATTCTTGCAATGTATCACGACCAGGGCCTGACTCCATTCAAGGCTCTCGCTTTCGAGGAGGGTGTGAACTATACTGCCGGTCTTCCTGTGGTACGTACTTCACCTGACCATGGAACAGCATATGAAATGGCAGGTCGCGACCTTGCGGATCCGCGTTCGATGATTTCTGCGATCTATGCTGCCATAGATATCTACAACCGTCGTGCTGAATATGATGATCTTGTGGAGAACCGCATGACCATCAAGATGCCTGACACTGAGATCAAGCCAAGAGGCGGACGTATCATCGAGTAATTACAAGCCTGATCATGGCAGAGCAGTCAAGACCCCCGATTTATCTGTATACTGATGGCGCATCAAGCGGAAACCCCGGCCCCGGAGGCTATGGGGTCGTGCTTAAATGTGCTGGACGTGAATTGGAGATGTCGGAGGGATTCAGCCTGACGACCAATAACAGGATGGAGCTCCTGGCTGTGATCAAAGGCCTGGAGGCCATAAGGTGGCAAAATGCCGAAGTTCATATATATAGCGACTCTTCTTATGTGGTGAATGCCATCAACAAGGGTTGGCTTGAGAACTGGCAGCGCAAAGGCTTTGCAAAGGTCAAGAATCCCGATCTGTGGATGCGTCTGAGTCCTCTTCTGAGAACACATAGAGTTGCATTCCATTGGATAAAGGGCCATGCCGGACATCCGGAAAATGAGCGCTGTGATGCTCTCGCGGTGGCTGCCGGTGCTGGGGCTGTGGCTGCAGGAAAACAGTTGCCGCCGGATACGGGATATACTCCGGATGATGACACAAATGAAATAAATTTCAATATACAATGAACGTAATCCAGACAGAAATTCCAGGCGTGGTGATCATTGAACCGCGTATTTTCGGCGATAGCCGTGGTTATTTCTTTGAGTCGTTCTCAGAGAAGAATTTCAAGGAGCAGGTTGCTGATGTCGACTTTGTTCAGGACAATGAAAGCAAGTCGTGCTATGGCGTTGTCAGAGGTCTGCATTTCCAGAAACCTCCATATACTCAGGCTAAGCTTGTCAGGGTGGTCAAGGGTAGAGTTCTTGATGTTGCAGTGGATCTGAGAAAGGGTTCCCCTACTTATGGAAAGCATGTAGCTGTGGAACTTACCGAGGATAATCACAGACAGTTCTTCGTTCCTCGTGGCTTTGCGCATGGTTTTGCTGTGCTTTCAGAGGAGGCGATATTCCAATATAAGTGTGATAACTATTATGCACCTCAGGCAGAGGGTGCCCTTGCTTGGGATGATCCTGATGTCGCGATCGACTGGGGAGTGCCAGCTGAGAGTGTAATTCTGTCAGAAAAAGACAGTAAGCATCCGAAATTGAAGGATCTTGATTCTCCTTTTGAATTAATTTAATGACATTTTGTCATGACTGCTCCTCTAAATTTGGGTAAGTCGTAGATTGTCACTATATTTGTAGGTTGTTTGTGCCGTTGTGGCTAAACAGCCTATTTTTTGATAATTAAAGATATAGATATGTCATTTACAGACGTTTTTAAAAAGATTTTCGGTACAAAGGCAGACCGTGATATGAAGGCTATCAAGCCTGTTTTGGATAAGGTGTTGGAGGCATACAAGAGTATCGATCTTCTCTCGGACGATGAACTCAGAGAGAGATGTCAGGCTCTTAAGGACAAGATTCAGGCGGCAATTGCAGCTGATGAGAATCGAATTGCAGAGATCAAGGTAGAACTCGAGGCAGAAATTCCTTTGAGCAAGAAGGAGGCTCTCGCGACAGAGTCGGACAAACTCGTGAAGAAAGTTGATGAGACCATCGAGAAGGTGCTCGACGAGATTCTTCCTGAGGCATTTGCGATCATGAAGTCGACAGCACGCCGTTTCAAGGAGAACCCTGTGATCAAGGTGAAGGCAACTGAGTTTGACCGCAACCTCAGTGCGACCAAGGAATTTGTGACAATTGAAGGTGACTACGCCCTCTGGCAGAACCATTGGATTGCCGGTGGAAACGAGATGACCTGGGATATGGTTCACTACGACGTACAGCTCATCGGTGGTATCGTACTCCATCAGGGTAAGATCTCCGAGATGGCAACAGGTGAAGGTAAGACCCTCGTGGCAACCCTTCCGGTATTCCTTAACGCACTCGCAGGCAAGGGTGTTCACGTGGTCACTGTGAACGACTACCTCTCAAAGCGTGACGCCGAGTGGATGGGACCTCTCTATCAGTTCCACGGACTCAGCGTAGACTGTATCGACAAGCATCAGCCAAACAGTGATGCACGCCGCAAGGCCTATGCATGTAACATTACATTCGGTACCAACAATGAATTCGGTTTCGACTACCTCCGCGACAATATGGCGACTTCGCAGAACGACCTTGTTCAGCGCAAGCACCATTTCGCGATTGTCGATGAGGTTGACTCCGTTCTTATCGACGACGCTCGAACTCCTCTCATCATTTCCGGACCGGTACCAAGAGGCGAGGATCAGCAGTTCCTCGAGTTCAAACCTTACGTGGAGCGTCTCTACAACGCACAGAAGGCTCTCGTGAACCAGCTCCTCAATGAAGCCAAGAAGCTCATCGCTGAAGGCAACGAGAAGGACGGTGGTGCACTTCTTTTCAGAGCATTCAAGGGTTATCCTAAATATAAGCCACTCATCAAGTTCCTTAGCGAGACCGGTATGAAGCAGCTTCTCCAGAAGGTGGAGAACTACTACATCCAGGACAATGAGCGCGAGATGCCGTTCATCACAGATGAGCTCTACTTCGTGATCAACGAGAAGCAGCACTCTGTGGATATGACCGACAAGGGTCGCGACCTCATCACCGGCAACCTCGAGGATACCAACTTCTTCGTACTCCCTGACGTGGGAGCTGCTTTGGCTGAGGTTCAGAAGATGTCTGAGCTTTCAACTGAAGAAAAGCAGATCAAGAAGGATGAGATTCTCGCTGACTTTGCTCTTAAGTCAGAGCGTGTACACACTGTAAATCAGCTCCTCAAGGCATATACAATGTTCGACAAGGAGATCGATTATATCATCGCTGACGGAAAGATCAAGATCGTCGACGAGCAGACCGGCCGTATCATGGAAGGTCGTCGTTGGAGCGACGGACTTCACCAGGCAGTCGAGGCGAAGGAGAATGTGAAGGTGGAAGCTGCAACCCAGACATTTGCGACCATCACCCTCCAGAACTACTTCCGTATGTATCACAAGCTTGCCGGTATGACCGGTACAGCCGAGACTGAGGCAGGTGAGTTCTGGTCGATCTACAAGCTCGACGTGGTAGTGATCCCGACCAACAGACCGATTGCCCGTCACGACCA
Source organism: Candidatus Cryptobacteroides sp. (assembly GCA_045612265.1). Lineage (GTDB taxonomy): Bacteria > Bacteroidota > Bacteroidia > Bacteroidales > UBA932 > Cryptobacteroides. The sequence continues at coordinate 4,397 of JAZKYT010000077.1, read as the reverse complement.
GAATGACCTCGTGTATAAGACCAAGAAGGCAAAATATGATGCCGTCATCAATAAGGTGGTAGAGCTCACAGCCCAGGGACGTCCGGTGCTCGTGGGTACGACAGACGTGGAGACATCAGAGCTCCTCAGCCGTATGCTCCGTCTTCGTGGCATCCAGCACCAGGTCCTCAATGCAAAGCAGCACGCACGTGAGGCCGAGGTCGTAAAATATGCAGGACAGGCCGGTACAGTGACCATCGCAACCAACATGGCGGGTCGTGGTACCGATATCAAGCTTCCTGACGAGGTGAAGGCAGCCGGTGGTCTCGCAATCATCGGTACAGAGCGTCACGACAGCCGTCGAGTTGACCGTCAGCTCCGTGGACGTTCAGGACGTCAGGGAGACCCTGGTTCTTCAATCTTCTATATCTCGCTCGAAGATAAGCTCATGCGTCTCTTCGGTTCAGAGAAGATCGCCGGTGTGGTGGACCGTCTCGGAATGGCCGATAACGAGGCTCTCGAGGCTCCAATGCTCAACAGTTCGATCGAAAGAGCACAGAAGAAGGTGGAGGAGAACAACTTCGGTATCCGTAAGAGACTCCTTGAATATGACGACGTGATGAACTCACAGCGTGAGGTTATCTATACAAAGAGACGTAATGCCCTCTCAGGTGAGAGAGTGGAGATCGATGTCATGAATATGATCCAGGATATCGCTCAGATCACTGTCGAGAAATCGGAAGGCATGATGTACGAAGACTTTGTTGAGACCGTGATGACTTCACTCTCTGTGGAGCCTGGTTTCGACGAGGAATTCTACAACAGCGCAAAACCTGCACAGTTGGTTCAGAAGCTCCATGAGCAGATGCTCGAGACATATCAGCGTCGTATGGACACAATGGTTCAGCGTGCTTTCCCAATCATCAAGGAAGTATATGAAAAGCAGGGTGCGTTGTATCAGAATATCGCAATTCCGGTGTCAGACGGCCGTAAGATGATGACTCTTTCAGTCAATCTTCAGAAGGCTTATGAGTCTGAGGGACGTGAGATCGCAAGAACTCTCAGCAAGAACATCACCCTCTACCAGGTGGATGAGCACTGGAAGGAGCATCTTCGCGATATGGACGACCTGAAGCAGTCTGTTCAGAATGCGACATATGAGCAGAAGGATCCTCTCCTTATATATAAGTTCGAGAGCTTCAACCTCTTCAGCCAGATGCTTGAGGAGCTCAATAAGGGAGTCCTTTCGTTCCTCATGCGCGCGCATATTCCACTTCGCGATGCATCACAGGCAAAGGCTCCAGCGCCTCAGCGTAAGCCGGATCTGCCTCAGATGCAGACATCCCGTACTGATCTCGTGACCAACGGTCCGGACTCAAAGAGCAACATGCCGGTGCATGTGGAGAAGCAGGTGGGACGTAACGATCCATGTCCTTGCGGCTCTGGCAAGAAGTTCAAGAACTGTCACGGCAAGCAGGCTTAAATTGAATATAAACAACTATAAATTATACGATTATGGCAAAGTTAGAAACTGAGGTGAATGTAAATTCAATCAGCAGAATCTCTGCGGGAACAATCATCAAGGGTGAGATCACTTCACCTTATGACATCCGTATTGACGGTACCTTCGAAGGAAAGGTGCAGACAAAGGGACGCGTGGTTGTCGGTGAGAAGGCTAACGTTCTTGGCGATATCATCTGTGGCAACATTGACCTTTGGGGAAAGGTTGACGGCAATGTATTCGTAAAGGATACTCTCGCTCTCAAGGAGGGTTGCGTGGTTAACGGAAACCTTCACGTCAAGAGACTTTCTGTTGAGCTTGGTTCTACATTCAACGGCAACTGCCGCATGATCACAGAGGCTGAATTTGACAAGATTTCAGGCGCTGATTTTGCGAAGGAGCCAAAGGCACAGTCACAGCAGGTGCGTGCAAACTAAGCGCAAAAAATGGCGATTTTAGGGCTGAATGTGCGAATAAAATTTGCATAAACAAAAATTGTTCGTATATTTGCAGTCCTGTTTCGGGAGCATAGCTCAGTTGGTTTAGAGCATCTGCCTTACAAGCAGAGGGTCGGGGGTTCGACTCCCTCTGCTCCCACACTAAGAGAAGCGATTTCGCTTCTCTTTTTTCGTTGTATATATCCCAGTATTATCAGTCTTAGTTTACATTTTGGTATACAACCATACAACTGACTGGGTAAAATGGAGTTAGGTGCATCAGAACGAACGTGTGTATAAATTCGTGTATAAAAATTTAATAGTTTTCTGCACTGTTCGCTGTTCACTGTTCGCTGTTCGCTGTTAAATGAAACCGTTTAGTGATTCTGGGTCCATATATACCATTCTTGAAATCTGTTTGACTGTTGCGGCATAAGCGTGTCTCAGTTCCCGTGCAATCCTTAGTTTTGATTTGACATTCAAGAATCTTATGTCAGTGGTTCCGAACAGTGCCATGGAAATCTGTGATGCAACTGGTCGCAATTCCTTATCTGGAAGGAATGTCTTTAAGCCTTGCGCCATTTCTATATTACCTTCTAACTTCTTGGCCAGAAAGTAGTTATATCTCATAGGAGTCTTGAAGATATTTTCAAGTCTTGCAATATTGAGGAATGACTTCCCTGGAACCAGCATTTTATGATAGTCAACCTCCCAGTCATCAGGAAGGTGAATTCTTGTCTTAAGCATACGCCTTTTTTCGTTCAGACCTATATCTCCTAGTCTGCGTGACTTGATGTCCGAAGCACCATCCCTAAACATATACCTTGCAGATCCCCATGGGTATTCGCTTGGAAGGAACTTGAAACCTGCTGCAACAGAATTCCTGTCAAGATATGCTATTGTAGTCATCAATTCTTCTTCATTCTTGATCGGAATGATCTCCACAGGTAAGTCTCTAAGTGGATTGTTAATCTTGTATTTACGACTGATGTGCTTTCCAGTCAGAACTTTATATGTGTTGATGAATTGCTTACATGCCAATAGGGTACCATACATGAGGAAGTGTCCGTGATTGTCCATCAATGTATAAGCTACTGTTTCTGTCTTTGAAATAATAGCACAAATTCCAATACGGTTTACCCCTGCGATGAAATCTTCATCGTCTTGAAAAATCCATGGCACTGCATTGCCGTCTGTACAGATATGAAAATAGCCAGGTTCATCAGAACTCCACATCTCTCTCTCCTCTTATAAAATCATACGGCATGCCCTGATCACTATATTATATTGAAGATCGGGATATCATTGTCCATGCCGTATCGCCAATGAATCCCTTTCTGCAAATATTACAAATCCTGGGATTATATCCAAGAGTTTTGCAGTAAATTATCTGATTGTATATCAGAAAGTTTTGTTCTCTATTCTGCTCAGAACTGCGGAGGGAAAGCGCGGTTGATTGGCCTGGATAGCGTTGGCTGCATGGTACCGCGCTTTCCGGCAAAAAGTCTCGGGCAGGAAAGCACGAGTGGGACCTGTGTAGTGAAGTGCGCAAGGGTAGACCGCGCTTTCCCTCTTGTTTGAGAGACTGTCAGCGTTGCAGACTGGGGTTGAGATAGATCTCTGCAAACGAAAAAAAAGCCCGGCCGCAGAAGGTGCATCTGAGCCGCGTCATCCGCGTCAGCGAGACTTTCGCTTATCGCTTGCGACCTAGAAAGGGGATCAAATGAAAAAGTCGGTTGAAAAGTTTGCTGGAGGAAAGCACAAAAAGGTGGAGCAAGCCCTTGGGCTTAGCTTGCGCAACCTTTTTGAGCAGCTGGCCTGGCGTACTTCGCCAGCTGCGGTGCGTACATAAAAAACGTGGCTTCGGCGCTTGCAAATACGCAAGCAAGCGCCTCAAAGCAAGCTGCGCGAGCTACACCCAAAGGGCTCGCGCAGCCTGCTTTGTGCCGGTGATGCAGAAAATGCAAATCAATCGAGAGATTTTCCGTTGAGCACTATAGGGGCTGTCGCAATGCGACCGGCGTTAGGAAGTTATCTCCACGAAAAAAGGAGTTTGATCAGTCGATCAAACTCCTTTTTGTGGAGATGGGCGGACTCGAACCGCCGTCCAAACACCGCACCAGAGAGCTTTCTACACGTTTAGTCTGCCTTTGGTTTTCGACTCAGGACTGCCGGAAGACAGGCTATCATGAGCTTATCCTCTATGTCTTAGCGGAGCTTAAAGGAGTCACTCCGAGCATCCCGTTTGGATGATACCCTGAAGACCGGTCATAACAGGCCTAAAGACCGGAAGGATACTCGTCGGCGACGCAGCCTTGGCGTCGCGGATTAAGGTAGTGTGCTTTGCAGACTACGCAGCGAGTGCATAAGAGTTGTTGCCAACTAATTGTTTGAAGGTCGAGATTTACGGGCTGGCCTACAGAGCCCGACGTGCTTACCGTCCAATGTCTGATGCTGTCAAAACCAAAACATCCCCATTG
>JAZKYT010000076.1:0-24262 GCA_045612265.1 Candidatus Cryptobacteroides sp. | reverse complement strand
AACACCCCCAAAAAACGAGGGTATCGCGGGCACTTTTTATGATTGTTGCACGTGGTCAAATTACTTGCGGATAGCTGCGATACCTGGAAGCTCCTTACCCTCGAGGTACTCAAGCATTGCACCACCACCTGTTGATACGTAGCTTACCTTGTCAGCAAAGCCCATCTGAGTAACTGCTGCTACTGAGTCACCACCACCAACGAGTGTGAAAGCACCATTCTCAGTTGCCTTAGCAAGGATCTCAGCGATACGGTTTGTACCCTTAGCGAAAGCTGGGATCTCGAATACGCCTACAGGACCGTTCCAAAGGATAGTCTTAGAGTTCATAAGAACCTCTTCCCACATAGCGAGAGTGCTAGGAGCAGCGTCCATACCTTCCCATCCCTCAGGAATCTCCATGTTAGAAACGATCTGAGTGTTAGCGTCGTTAGAGAAGTCATCAGCAACTACAACCTCGTTTGAGAGATATACCTTAACTCCCTTCTCCTCTGCCTTCTTGAGTGTATCAAGTGCAAGCTGCATCTGATCGTCCTCGCAAAGTGAACGGCCGATCTGACCACCCTGGGCCTTTCTGAATGTATAAACCATACCACCACCGATGATCATGTTGTCAACAGCGTCGAAAAGCTTCTCGATGATAGTGATCTTTGAAGATACCTTTGCACCACCTACGATTGCAGTCACTGGGTGCTCTGGAGTCTTAAGAACGTGGTCAATAGCCTTGATTTCGCCTTCCATTACATAACCGAACATCTTGTCGTTAGGGAAGTACTCAGCGATAAGAGCTGTTGAAGCGTGTGCACGGTGTGCAGTACCGAATGCGTCGTTGATGTAGCAGTCAGCGTAAGAAGCGAGCTTCTTCACGAATGCCTTCTGATTCTCCTTTACAACTGCCTTGGCAGCCTTCTTCTCCTCGTCTGTAGCGAACTCGCCTCTTGGCTTGCCCTCCTCCTCTGCGTAGAAACGGAGGTTCTCGAGAACGAGGCACTCACCCATCTTGAGGGCAGCTACCTGCTCATCAGCAGCCTGGCAGTCGTCAGCAAACTTAACTGGCGCACCGAGGAGTTCCTGTACGCGACCAAGGATGTGCTTGAGAGAAAACTTCTCAGTCACGCCCTTTGGACGACCAAGGTGAGACATTACGATAACTGCACCACCCTTCTCAAGAACCTTCTTAAGAGTTGGGATAGCAGCACGGATACGTGTGTCATCTGTGATCTCCATGTCTGCGTTGAGCGGAACGTTGAAGTCAACGCGAACGATCGCCTTCTTACCGGCGAAATCATAATTGTCAATGTACTGTTGCATAATTGTATAAATGTATATTGTTTGTTTCTTTCTACATATTCTGACTACGTCAGAGGCCTAAAACCAGGCAAATTTAGCAATTTTCGGTGAAATACAAGAATTTACCTATCTTTGCAGCCGAATTACGGCCTGCAGGGCCTCTGTATATAAAGTTCAGAAGATTATGATGACTATTGAAAGCCCAGGAGCATTCTGGAAAGACTACGAACTCATTGACTCGGGAAACTTCGAGAAACTCGAAAGATTCGGACCGTTCATCATGGCGCGTCCTGAACCAAAAGCGCTGTGGGACAAGTCATTATCTAACGGCGAGTGGGAGAAGATGATCCACACCCGTTTCAAGACCGGAGCCGGATTCGGAAAGGCTGGCAAGGAAGACAGCGGTACCTGGGAGCGCAAGAAGAAGATGGATGACCAGTGGTACATCCGCTACAAGGGCGCACAGGAAGGACTTAACTTCTCCTTGAGACTCGGCCTTACTTCGTTCAAGCACGTGGGAGTCTTCCCTGAACAGTCATCAAACTGGGAATATATCTACAAGCAGACCCGCGCCCTCGTGGAGAAGGCGGAGGCTGAAGGCAAGCCGAAACCACGCGTGCTCAACCTCTTCGCATACACCGGAGGTGCGACACTTGCAGCAAAGGCAGCAGGAGCAGACGTGACTCACCTTGACTCTGTACGCCAGGTCGTTACATGGGCTCGCGGAAACATGGAGGCAAGCCGCCTGGACAACATCAGATGGGTTGTCGAGGATGCACTCAAGTTCGCCCGCAGAGAGGCCAAGAGAGGTAACACATACCAGGGAATCATCCTTGACCCACCGGCATACGGTCACGGACCGGACGGCGAGAAATGGAAGCTGGACGAGTGCCTGAACGAGATGCTCCAGTGCGTTTCTGCCATTCTGGCGCCACAGGACAGCTTCATGGTCCTCAACCTCTACTCAAATGGATACTCAGCAGTTCTCGGCGAAACCATCGTGAAGCAGGCATTCTGCACCAAGACAGCATATAAGTCACTTGACTTCGGCGAGCTTGTCCTCAGAGACAGCTTCGGCAAGAACCTTCCGCTCAGCGTCTTTGTCAGACTTGCACGATAATCCGCACCTTTGTTCGACGTGCACAACACTGGTGCAATATAACGAATTGGTATTCAACAAGATAAAACAATTAGGGTGGGCAAAATTGCCCACCCTAATTTATATAACTATCTGATTACAAGGCTATTATATTGCACCAGAATTATTCCTCCTCTACTCCAAGAAGATCGTTGAATCGCTTGCGGACCTGAGCACCATATTCCTCATAACCGAAGTGGTCGGCAAGTTCTGCAATATATGAAATGCAGTTATAGCAAGCATCAAACTCTCGTTTTGTGTCATCGTAGTTCATAAGGAAGAACTCTGTCGACACAAAAAGCTCATCTTCAAACTTCTTAGCAAGCTCAAGCGCCTTCGCGTCAGCACCTGCTCTGAAATAGGTCTCGATCATATCAAGAACCATATATTCATTTGAGAAGCCGAGATAGGTGATATCCAATGGGAAATTCTCCGCAGGGACACACTCCTGGCACATGTCCAGAAGCTCGATCGCACGCTCATAGTCTTTGATCTTGAGCATCTCCTTGGCCGCATTCACGAACAGGTTTCTCTGTGAAAGAACACCACAGAAAGTATAGAAGTTCTGATAGTCGACAAAGTAGTCCGTACGCTTAAGGGCATCCCACTTGTATACGTTCTTTATCTTATAGTACAGGTCCTCAGGATCGGCGAAACCGATATCTGTGCTCTTTGTCTTGTTCTTGATTGGAACAAACTTGTATGAGAAGCCTTCATACATAAGATATTCCTTGATACCGATGTTGATGTCACCACCCATGCTGAGGAGGTTGATAGGCCTGTCCCACTGATAGTTTGAAAGAAGGTCAAGCATGAAGAGTTCCGGCTTGGTGAGATAGTCCTTATCCTTAGACATTGTCAGCACAATCTCATCAGGGATCATGTCTGCATACTTCTCATCCAGGATTCCGTACTTCAGCACATTCTCCTTGTTAACAGGAATAATCAGCTTACGGGATGCGATATAGTCCACCATCTTGCCGCTCGAAAGAGGAATCTTTGCCTTCGGATGCTTGAAGATGTTCATCACATCCGACAGATAAAGGGCGGTGTCACGGGTATCATATATATATACGAACTCATTTGTACCGTAGAGATACTGACGAGGGCTGACTGTAAGGTCAAGCGGAGCTGACTCGTTCACTGCATACTTCATCTGGTCGATATGCCAGTCTGTACCAAGAAGGGATGTATTGGCGATACGCACGTCAGGACGTACATTTTCCACTTCCTGAGCATACCAGAGAGGGAATGTGTCGTTGTCTCCGTGTGTAACGAGGATACCGTTTTCACCTACTGAATTGAGATAGTTCTTTGCCATCTCCACTGCAGTGTAGCGGTTGCTGCGGTCGTGGTCATCCCAGTTTTCTGCGGCCATGAGGGCAGGAACTCCAAGGCAAGCTACCGTAACCACAGCTGTGGCAACAGGAGTCGCCGTATCGCGCTTGCTCAACCATGCATAGATGGCAGCTACAGCCATTCCGATCCATACCGAGAAGAAGTAGAACGAACCTGCATAGGCATAGTCGCGCTCACGTACCTGATATGGTGGCTGATTGAGGTAGATCACAATGGCGATACCTGTCATGAAGAACATCAGGAAGTTCAGCCAGCTGCCTCTCTTGTCACGTGCAAACTGGAAGAAGAGACCGATGAGTCCAAGGAGCAGAGGAAGCATATAATAATGGTTCTTACCCTTGTTGTTCTTCATGTAGTCCGGAGCATCCGACTGGTCTCCGAGACGGAAGTCAATAAGCGGAATTCCACTTTCCCAGTTTCCGGCAAAACGATCTCCCGGACTTGGACTATGGATGTCATTCTGACGACCGGCAAAGTTCCACATGAAATATCTCCAGTACATCCAGTTCATCTGGAAATCGAAGAAGAACGAAAGATTCTGGAAGAAAGTAGGCTTCTTATGAGTCGCTCCTGCAACTCTCCTTCCTCCATTCTCTCCCATATAAGCCTTGTAGAATGCGATATATTTTGGATCCGAGCCGTTCCACATACGTGGGAAAAGCATCTTTCCTGAAGACTTGTATGTGATTTCGCCAGGGCCTTCGGTCTTGATGTACTTGCCATCCATCGGAGCCCAGTAAGTAGTGGACTCGATATCATAAGGCGCATCGAAATACTGACCATAAACAAGAGGATTGCTGCCATACTGCTCACGACCGAGATAGCGGACAAGAGTAAACGGATTATCAGGCTGATACTCATTTGTAGGTGTCTTGGCAGCAGAGCGAATTACCACGATGCTGAAAAGTGAAAATCCGATTACAATCACTGTGAAGCAGAGAAGCACTGTGTTTGCAAACACCTTCTCCGCCTTCATCGTACGGAAAAGTCCCCAGAAGCATACTCCGAGAAGGGCTGTCATGAAGAACACGGCACCACTGTTGAACGGAAGGCCGAGAGTATTCACAAAGAACAGATCGAAATATGCAGCAATCTTCGGAAGATATGGGATGATTCCAAAGAGGATCACAGCAAGAATAACTACTGAAATTGCAAAGATCTTGATGTATTCCTTGGCACTATAGTGACCGTCCTCACGCTGCTTGTAGTAGAACATGAACACCAGAGCAGGGATTGCAAGGAGGTTCAGAAGGTGAATACCGATCGAAAGACCCATCAGGAAGCTGATAAGCACAATCCAGCGGTTTGCGTATGGAGTATCCGCCTGGTCATACCACTTAGTCATGCACCAGAATACAAGGGCTGTGACAAGTGAAGACATCGCATATACCTCACCCTCGACCGCAGAGAACCAGAATGTGTCGCTGAAACAATACGCAAGAGCTCCCACAGCACCCGAGCCATATATAGCAATGGCTGTTGCAAGGCTGTAAGTTCCATCCTCAGCCGGTTTGAATATTCTCTTGACAAAGAACACGATGGTCAGATACAGGAAGAATATAGTAAGGGCTGAGCAGATTGCGCTAAGTGCATTTACAGCAACCGCCGCATGCATATTGTCCACAAACATCGTAAAGAATCTGGCGAAAAGCTGGAAAACAGGGTTTCCAGGAGGATGACCCACCTCAAGCTTATACGAAGAGGCAATGAACTCACCGCAATCCCAGAACGACGCGGTCGGCTCGATGGTCAACAGATAGGTCACAGCTGAAATCACGAACACAAGTGTCGCTGTCAGTCTGTTCCACAATGTAAAGTTCTTACTGTTCATTATTTAGCTTTTATATTTTTCAGTATGTCACAAAGTGACAAATATACAACGATATTCGTTATATTTGCAAAATTAATTAACTGAGCTATGGCAGATAACGATTGGAAAAAACGTCTAGGTGTGGTCTTTTCCACCAATCCGGACTTCGTGTACGAAGAAGAAGCGGCCGACGAGCCTGCAACTATTGAGCCATCTAAGCAAAACCTCATCGTGGGCATAGACCGCAAAGGCCGAGGCGGCAAGCAGGTAACGCTTGTGACCGGCTTTGTCGGCACCTCGGAGGATCTGGCTGAACTCGGACGCACCCTCAAGGTGAAATGCGGAGTCGGAGGTAGCGCGAAAGACGGTGAGATCACCATTCAAGGCGATTTCCGTGACAGAGTCGTGGCTCTTCTCAAAGATATGGGATATAAGGCAAAAAGAGGCAATTAGTTATGTTCAACGCACTGGCTTTAATATCTGTAATCATCGTAATGATTCTCCTCAAGACAATTGTGGAGATTCTCCCGTCAGTCCTGGCATGTCTGATCAGATGGAAGGAAAACATCAACATTGAAGCCAGCGTGAGACTGAGCCGCGACCGTGATTTCAGCTCGATTGCCATGTTATTGCCTTTCTGTCTTGTAGTGTTCCGATTCAGGATTTATGACCCATCCTTCATTTCAAATCTGCCAGATTCCACCAGACTTTGGGCAGTGATCGGCATCTTCGCCGCATACATCCTTGTCCGCAAGTCAGCCACAATGCTGGTGCATCCGCGCAGGATGCAGCAAAAGACTCTTGCTGCAACAGAAAAGTCCGCAAACACATACTTCATTTTCCTGACTTTAATCCTGCTTTTAGTGGGAAGTACATGCTCATTTTTTGACGCATCATTAAATACCATCAGATTGACCTCTCTGTGGCTATCTGCCTTAATATATGGACTTTATCTTATAAGAAAAGTGCAAATTTTTGCCTCTTCATGCTCGTTATTCACAGCTTTTTTGTACCTTTGCGCGCTCGAAATTCTGCCCACTGGAATTCTGGTGGTTTCAGACGTGATTTTCTAGTCCTGAGAGGGTTGGAAAAGTGAGCAAAAAGCAACAGTGAACGTAGATAAGACAGGGATGAGCATTAAGAAAATACTTATTTCACAGCAGCAGCCGATGACGGCTTCGCCTTATACCAGCATTGCAGAAAAATTTGGAGTTGAGTTTAACTTCAAGCCTTTCTTTAAGATGGAACCGCTCTCGTCAAGAGAGTTCCGCGCACAGAAAATCAATATTCTTGATCACACGGCTATCATCTTTTCTGCAAGAACAACAATTGACGCATTTTTCCATCTTTGTGAAGAGCTTCGCGTAAAGGTTCCGGAAACTATGAAATACTTCTGCACAACTGAAGCCGTAGCGAACTACCTTCAGAAGCACATCGTGTACAGAAAGAGAAAGATCTTCTTTGGAGATGGAACACCTGGTTCGATCATCAGCCTCATCGGATCGAAGCACAAAGGAGAGACATTCCTCATAGCAACAGCGGAGTCAACCACGAAGGACGCTGTCACAAAGATCTTCGAGACACAGAGCTACAACTTCGCTACAGCTGTCTTTGTTAAGCCAGTTGCCCAGGATCTGAAAGGCATTGACATCCACTCATACGACATGGCTGTTCTCTTCAATCCTGCAGACGTAAAGTCGCTTTTTGAAAACTATCCTGATTTCAAGCAGGAGAACCTGAAGTTTGTGTCATACGGCAAGACTGTAGTTCCTGCAATGCAGGATGCCGGTCTTTCGATTGAGATTTCAGCTCCGACAGCAGAGGCTCCTTCAGTAGCAAAGGCACTTGAGATATATCTGTCAAAGAACTAAATTTGGATTCACAGACACCTAACACCCTCCCAAAAAGGGAAAGACTCTGCGGCAAGACCACAATCGGTCATCTGCTTGCCAAGGGGAAGCACGGGAATGTTCCCGGGCTCAGGTTTCTGTATCTGACCGACACAGGATCAGACACAAACAGAATCATGGTGTCAGTTCCAAAGAAGATGTTCAAAAGGGCTGTCAAAAGAAACCTTCTTAAACGCAGGATACGCGAGAGCTGGAGAAAACAGAAGCACGCGCTGCTCACAACTGGAGGCACAGACATCCTCTTCATCTATCCGACCAAGGAAATACAGACTTATGAGCAGATCTACTCATGTGTCGGACAGATCATAGAAAAGATCAACAAGACCAGCCAGAATGGAAAATCAGAAGAATAATATAGTTGCAAGAATACGAAAGGTCGCAATTGCACCTTTCGTTTTTCTTATACGCTTCTACCAGGTGAGCATCTCCCCATTGAAGCCGGCATCATGCCGTTTCACCCCCACATGCTCGCAATATGCACTCGAAGCTTTCCGCAAACATGGTCTTTTCAAAGGGTTCTACCTCACCGTAAGAAGAATACTGCGCTGCCATCCATGGGGCGGCAGCGGATACGACCCCGTTCCTTAAAAACAACGCCTACAACAACGCAGGAGGCCTAAAACAACACATAAAACAACAGAATAAACAACTCGGATAACACGAAAGAAGACGACATTTGCCCTCGGTTAAGAATCTTATTCGTCTCTAAAGTGAGTCTGATATCTTTTATATGTGCAATTCCTTTTCGGATTCACAATAGAGCATAAAAAAGGGAAGCCGTGACGGTTTCCCTTTTTTGTTTATCAGTAATGGACAACCTTACAATTGTCAGATGTCCACTTCTAGTCCAGTTTCAAGACTGCCATGAAGGCACTCTGTGGAACCTCAACTGTTCCGATCTGACGCATTCTCTTCTTACCCTGCTTCTGCTTTTCAAGAAGCTTTCTCTTACGCGATATGTCACCACCGTAACACTTTGCAGTCACATCCTTTCGCACAGCCTTCACAGTCTCACGGGCAATGATCTTTGCTCCGACAGCAGCCTGGATAGCGATATCGAACTGCTGGCGCGGGATGAGCTCCTTCAGTTTCTCACACATCTTGCGACCGAAATCATAAGCGTGGTCTGCATGGATAAGCGATGACAGCGCATCGGCAGGATCACCGTTCAAAAGGATATCAAGTTTCACAAGCTTTGCATCCTTGAAACCGATCACATGATAGTCAAATGAAGCATAGCCCTTTGAAATTGACTTAAGCTTGTCATAGAAATCAAAGACAATCTCTGAAAGCGGCATCTCGTATGTGAGCTCAAGACGGTCCGCAGTGAGATAGTGCTGATTGATAAGGATACCACGCTTGTCAAGGCAAAGTTTCATGATCGGTCCATAATAGTCCGAACGCGAGATGACCTGCGCACGGATATATGGCTCCTCAATGCGGTCGATAAGGGTCGGCGCCGGAAGTCCGGACGGGTTGTGGACATCAAGACACTCTCCCTGGGTTGTATATACCTTATATGAAACGTTAGGCACGGTTGTGATCACGTCCATATTGAACTCTCTGAAAAGACGCTCCTGAACGATCTCGAGGTGCAGAAGGCCGAGGAAACCGCAACGGAAACCGAAGCCGAGGGCAAGGGACGACTCAGGCTCGAAAACAAACGAAGCATCATTGAGCTGGAATTTCTCAAGCGAGGCACGAAGCTCTTCATACTGGTCTGTTTCCACAGGGTACATACCCGCGAAGACCATTGGCTTCACCTCCTCAAAACCGGCGATAGCCTCTGCACAAGGGCGGTTTGTATGGGTGATGGTATCACCCACCTTCACCTCAACAGCAGACTTTATTCCTGAGATGATATATCCTACACTTCCGCATGGAATCTCCTTACGCGGGTGCATCTTCATCTTGAGGACACCGATTTCATCCGCATCATATTCCTTACCGGTGCTGAAGAACTTGACCTTGTCACCTGGCTTGATGGAACCGTTGATGACCTTGAAATATGCAATGATACCTCTGAACGGATTGAACACCGAGTCGAAGATAAGGGCCTGAAGCGGCGCATCTGGATCTCCCTTAGGTGCAGGAACTCTCTCAATGATAGCATCCAGAACCTCTTTGACACCCTGGCCTGTCTTTCCTGATGCAAGAAGGATGTCTTCCGGCTTGCAGCCGAGAAGGTCGACAACCTGGTCTGTCACCACCTCAACCATTGCAGACTCAACATCGATCTTGTTGAGCACAGGGATGATTTCGAGATCATGCTCAATTGCAAGAAAGAGGTTGGAAATAGTCTGGGCCTGAATACCCTGGGTTGCATCCACAACGAGAAGTGCACCCTCGCAGGAAGCAATAGCACGCGACACCTCATACGAGAAGTCAACGTGACCCGGAGTATCAATCAGATTAAGTGTATATTTCTCTCCATTATAAACATAGTCCATCTGAATCGCATGGCTCTTGATGGTGATACCCTTCTCCTTCTCAAGGTCCATAGAGTCAAGGACCTGATTCTCCATATCACGCGCAGTGAGGGTATTTGTCACCTCAAGCATTCGGTCTGCCAAGGTGCTCTTGCCATGGTCAATATGGGCAATAATACAAAAGTTTCTTGTCTTCTTCATTTTCAATTCCTTGAATAACGTGCAAAGATAATTCAAATCATTGAATTTTTGTTAATTTTGTTGGAGGGCCACTCATCATATTAAACCCATCCGGACGTATTGTGTCAAAATACTCGCCAATAAAGCAGATGATGACAGATAGAGAAATAATAACTCTATATAACGAAGGCCAGAAGGAGCAGGCCTTCAATCATATAGTTTCTTCCTATACGGAGAAACTTTATTGGCACGTGCGTCGCTTCACATGCAGCCACGACGACACCAACGACCTGCTTCAGGACATATTCATCAAGATATGGTCAGCCCTACCGAATTTCCGCGGTGAATCTCAGCTCTACACATGGCTATATAGAATTGCAACCAACGAAGTACTGAACTTCCTGCGCAGGCAGCGTGTAAGGGCCATGCTCTCTTTGGATTCCGCATCCAACATCCTGGAAAGAAAAGTTGACGAAGATGCATATTTCAATGGAAACGAAGTTCAGCGAGAGCTTTACAAAGCCATCCAAAGACTGCCGGAAAAACAACGTATCGTATTCTGTTTCAGATACTTTGACGAAATGAAGTACGAGGAGATATCTGAGATAACCGACACCTCAGTAGGAGCGCTCAAAGCCTCGTATCACTTTGCATATAACAAGATTAAGGAAGACTTACAGAAAATATTTTAAACCAATCAATAATTTAATTGTCTAAGTGCAGCGATGAAAACATACGGACAGGACATATTAACTTCACAGAAGGAGCTGAAAGAGAGACCTTTTTCAGTTCCTGACGGCTATCTTGAGGCATTCAAGGCCGAGGCCATGCGCACAAGCGTCGCCCCTGCTGCAAGCCCGCTCAGAAGGCTGGTTCCTTACATGGCAGCTGCAGCGTCATTAGCGCTTCTTATCGGTGTAGGTTTGAGTCTGAACGAAACTTTCAGGACACATGAAGAGTTCTCTACAGAAGATTACATCCTCTTTTCTGACACGATGATCCGCACCATATATGATGATGCAAGCACATATCAATATGCAGATGCAGAACTCATGGATGAAGACATCATCGAATACCTTATATATACAGGAGAATCTCCAGAATCAATAGAACTTTCAAAATAATATGAATATGAAGAAATTGCTCAATACATTTATCGCTTTCGCATTGATGCTTGTGGCCGCAGCTGGTGCACAGGCGCAGGGTAAGTTCGATCCGAGCTGGAAAGAGAAACTCATGAGCGAAAAGATTGCCTTCCTGACAATGGAACTGGACCTTACTCCAGAGGAAGCCCAGGCGCTTTGGCCTGTATATAATGTGGTAAGAAAGGATCTTGATCAGGCAATGCACGAGGTCATGATGTCACACAAACAGCTTTCTGAGGCTGTTGATGCAAACAAATCGAAAAAAGAGATTTCGGCAATTCTTGACAAATTCGTACAGGCAAAAGATCGTCAGGACAAGATAGAACAGGAATCCATTGAATCATACAAGGCTGTTCTTCCTGTGGAAAAGGTGGCGAAACTGATTGTTGCCGAGGAGAAATTCAGACGTCAGTACATTCACAAGCTGAAGCAGAAGCCTGAGATGAAGAAATAGCACATCATCAAGCAAACATATAATAGTCATGAACGAGGGAAAGATACTGTGAAGTATACTTTCCCTCATCTTGTATTGTGATGAGCTGTTCCTGAGGCAAGTCGCAACGTTCGCGGGAGAATTCCGCAATCATTCGGCTGGGGGCCTTACGCGGTACAGTACGAACTTTAGTCATGCGGAAAAGGTGCAGGCCGCACATACGCGCATATCTGCAGAGCTGAAACTCCTGGTCTGACGGAAGCACAAAGGCGACCCTACCTCTTTCGGAAAGTCTTTTTACTGCAAAATCCAAAATGTCACGATATGACAGACCGTCACTTGTATGACGGGCCGTACTTTTTCTCTGATCTGGAGCTGTAAGGGAATCCTCAAAATAAGGCGGGTTGGAGAAAATGAGGTCAAAGGTAGCATCTTCAGGAAGAGTCTCAGCGTACTGGTTCAACGGAAGATTATATGCTTTCAGACGATCTGCCCATGGAGAGTTTGAGAAGTTCAGTGCTGCTTCTGTTGCAGAAGGCTCATCAATATCTATTGCGGAAATCTGCGAAGTTTCATCTGACGAATTATCAGCAAATGATGCAAGACGCTGGGCAGCCATCAATGCTATGGTACCTGTTCCCGTTCCGATATCAAGAAGTCTGCGGTCCTCCGACTTGATGGTCATGACCGCGCCCAACAGCACCCCGTCGGTATTTACCTTCATGGCACTGCGCTCATTGACAACGCTGAATTTCTTGAATTGGAATGTACCCATCTCGAGTAGTTGAACAGAAGTGAGCTTGATGATTAGACAAAAGCTCCGTCCACCATGAAGAGTGAGCGGTCGCACATCTTTGCAAGGTCAGGGTCGTGGGTGACAATGACAACAGTCTGTCCATACTTGTCCCTGAGATCAAAGAAAAGCTTATGGATTTCCTCCTTTGTCTTGGTGTCAAGATTGCCAGAAGGCTCGTCGGCAAAGAGGACAGCTGGCTTATTGATCAGTGCTCGTGCAATTGCCACTCTCTGCTGCTCTCCTCCTGAAAGCTCGGAAGGTTTGTGGGTCAGACGCTCCCCCAGCCCCATGTCAGCAAGCAGTTCCTTTGCACGCTGCTCGGCTTCTTTCTTGCCTGTGCCGGCAATAAAAGCAGGAATCATCACATTTTCCAAAGCCGTAAACTCAGGGAGAAGATGATGGAACTGGAAAACGAATCCGAGACGAAGGTTTCTGAACTCAGCCAAGGCCTTGCTGTCAAGCTTCAGGACATCCACGCCATCAATGACAAGGGAACCACCGTCCGGTGTGGACAATGTACCCAGAATCTGAAGCAATGTGGACTTGCCGGCTCCGGATGCTCCCATAATGGAAACCACCTCAGCCTTATTAATATTCATATCGACACCTTTTAGCACTTTAAGTGCTCCGAAAGCCTTTTCTATTCCTGTCGCTTTTATCATTTTTGGACCAATTATTGCCCAAAGATAGCAAGAAAGTGAACTTTTTTGAAAAATTTTTGCAAAATTTAATTTTGAATTATTCCAAATTAAAAAATCTTTTATATCTTTGCATTGTCAAACAACACAAACAAGATTACAAACAATTAAAAATTAAAGAATATGAAATCACTTAAAGGCACTAAGACAGAGCAGAACCTCCTTAAATCATTCGCAGGCGAGAGCCAGGCACGTTCACGTTACACATTCTTCGCAGAAGTTGCAAAGAAGGAAGGTTACGAGCAGATCGCAGGTGTGTTCATGGAGACAGCAGAGCAGGAAAGAGAGCACGCAAAGCGCTTCTTCAACTTCCTTGAGGGTGGAGACATTGAAATCACAGCTTGCTACCCTGCAGGAAAAGTCGGCACAACACAGGAGAACCTCCTTGCTGCTGCCATGGGAGAGAAAGAGGAGTGGGATACTCTCTACGCTGAGTTTGCACAGACTGCATCAGAGGAAGGATTCCCTGCAATCGCAGCAACATTCAAGAACATCGCCAAGGTGGAGGCAGAGCACGAGCGCCGTTACCTCAAGCTTCTCAGCCGCCTCACAGACGGCGACTTCTTCCACCGCGACGGAAAAATCTGGTGGCAGTGCCGCAACTGCGGTTACATCGTAGAGGCAGAGGATGCTCCAAAGACTTGTCCGGCATGTCTCTTCCCACAGGCTTACTTCGAGCCAATGAAGGAGAACTATTAATATTCTGATACACGCCTTAGAACAAGCCAGCGGCTGAATAATTCAGCCGCTGGCTTTTAGCGAAATGACCATTGTGTCATTATTTGAACGACAGCTATTGTACGGCAGTCTATGGATTTAGAACGGGAAAATCATCGGAAGAACGAAAACCATGATTATACCCATAATGATCTGGAGTGGAAGACCGACCTTGACATAGTCCATGAAAGTATATTGACCAGCCGGCATCACCAGGGCGTTAGGCGGTGTTGAGAATGGGGACGCAAAGCACATTGACGCTCCGACAGTCACGGCAAAAAGGAATGAGAGCGGGCTCACACCAATTCCAACAGCACACTGAAGTGCAATTGGGGCCATAAGGACGGCTGTTACTGTGTTGCTTATGAAGATAGTCATGGTCGATGTGGCAAAATAAACAGCAGCAAGAGCGACATAAGGACCGCTTGATCCGAAAGTATTGATGATGAAGTCTGCAATCATCGCAGAAGCACCTGTCTTCTCAAGAGCTGTTGACATCGGGAGCATTGCCGCGAAAAGCACGATTGTCTGCCAGTTGATTGTCTTATATGCAGCCTCAACATTGCGTACACAACCTGTAATGACCATCAGCACAGCTGCAAGAAGCACTGAAGTCACTGGTGCGACAGGTATTGAATCAACTACCATCATCACGATCATAGCGATCATGATTGCAGCTGCAACAGGAGCCTTGTAGTCAAGCGTCACCTTGGCAGCTTCCTGAAGCGGCTCACCGAGAACCACCCAGTTATCCGACTCATTACGGAGACGAGCGATATCTTTCCAAGTTCCCTGAACAAGAAGCACATCACCATTAAGTATCTTCTCTGAACCAAGCTCACGAAGGATATATTCGTTCTTTCTTCTGATACCCAACACGTTAACATTGAACTTACTGCGGAATCCTGCCTCAAAGATTGTCCTGTTGATCATTGAAGAAGACGGCATGATGAGTATTTCTGCAATTCCGATATCAAAGAAGTCAAGATGTGGATTTGAAGAGCTACCCTCAATCTCGTCTGTGTGATTATCAAGAAGATTAAGAGAATGATCGGAAACAAACTGCTGAACCTGCATCAACTCGCCTGAAAGGTAAAGCACATCGCCCTGCTGCAACATCAAAGTAGGAGAAGCAAGCTGCTGATTCACAGTGCGCACAAAACGGTTATTACCAGCGCTTCGACGAAGTTCAAGCACATTGATTCCATATTTCTTGTAGATATCAAGCTCAATGATTGTCTTTCCTATAGCCTCGGAAGCAGGGTTCTTCAAGTATACTCTGAAAAGATTGTCTGCGAGTCCGTATTCTTTCACAAGTGCCTTGAGAGACTTGCCCTTAACCTTTGTATCCTTACCCTTCTCCTTTGGAGTGAGGACCCATCTTGTCAGTGGCATCAAGAAAACAATACCCACAACCAAAGTAATCAGACCGACAGGAAGGAAAGTAAAAAATGAAATATCCTGAACAGAGGCGTCCACAAGACCATTTGTCTTGGCATTTGCAAGAGTCTCCTGAATGATAAGGTTGGGAGGCGTACCGATGAGTGTCATCATACCACCCATGCTGCTGGCAAATGCGAGCGGCATAAGCAGACGGCGTGATGAGGTACCTGCATGTGCAGCCATACTCACTACGATAGGAAGCATGAGCGCTACGGTGCCGGTGTTGCTCACAAAAGCTCCGATGAACGCAGTCACAAGCATCACAAGGAGGAAGAGTTTAACTTCACTTGTACCTGCCAGCTTAATCACCTGACCACCTATCATTTTTGCGAGACCAGTCTGAAAAATTCCACCACCGACGATGAACAGTCCGATCATCATGATTACAGTGGAATTGGAGAATCCCGCAAGACCCTCAGCCGGAGTAAGAATCTGAAACAGAAGCAGAGCCAGAAGGGCACACAAGGCCACAAGATCAGATCTGACCTTGCCGCTTACAAAAAGCGCTGCGGAAATAAGCAGAATTATAAGAGTTACTAACATAATCACTACACTTTTCTAACGCACACAAAGGTACTTATTTTTTGAACCTTTATTTCATAAAACCTACACATATTTATGTTTTTTTTCTACCTTTGTCTTTCTAGTCTAACCTATACACATTTTATGTACTTTACCGTTGGATAAATAGATGAGAAGATTTTTTGTCTTTTTGGGGGTTGTCTTAATGACAATCGGCTCTGTGGTCAGTGCACAGGAAGTTGATAGTATTGTGCCATTACAGAAGTCATCCTGGGGGGATGCAAAAACAGCGGATATAGCTGAATATATTCCGGACATATCCTTGGATATGCGTGGAGGTTATGTTCAGGACTTCGCGGAAAATGCCGGTCGTTTCTGTGGCGACGGTCTCTATTTGAATGTAGATGGTAAGATAAGTGATTCTTTTTCATATAGTTGGAATCAATCCATTGCACCTGCATACGGTGAGTTCAATTCCGGATTCTCCGAAACCAATTGGCTGCTCCTTACATACGAAGTAGGCAGTTTCGCCTTTAACGCAGGAAAGGATGCGCTCCTGGTCGGCAGCTTCGAATATAATGCCAATACCATCGACTCCTATTTCGACATGAACTCCATGTTCTACAACATGTTTGATTGCTGGCAGTGGGGTGTTTCAGCCGCATGGTATCCGGCTGAGGATCAGGCTGTCATAGCACAGGTTGCCAATTCTCCGTTTTCTTATGACGAACCAGGCCTCTTCTCATACTCGGCAGCATGGCAGGGTGCATGGGATTTCTACGAATCATATTGGACAGCAAACCTTTGGGAGTTTGAGGAAGGCAAATACACCAAGGCTCTCAACTTCGGAAACAGATTCTACCTTGGAGATTTCACTGTGGATCTGGAATTTATGACCAGAACCCACGAGATGAAGGGCCTGTTCAAAGACGATTATACAGCTCTTGTCGCGCCATCGTACGAATGGACCTGGGGACGCGCCTTTGCAAAATATGGCTTTGAGCACATTTCAGATGAAATTCCTTATGAACTGGCATACGACAAAGGAAATTATATGTTCTACGGAGCCGGACTTGAGTTCTTCCCGTTAAAAGAGAATAAAAACGTGCGTATTCATGCCGCCTGGATGGGCAATACAATAGGAATAAGAACATTAGATATAGGCCTGACCTGGAAGATGGACGTCACAGGATCAGTCAGGAGAATATTCGGAAAATCAGCCAACTAATCTACGACCCGAGATGAAGACTAACGAGAAAATCATTGAAATCAAAAATATAACCAAGAGCTTCGGCGACAAGCGCATCCTCAACGATGTTAGCCTATATGTAAAGCGCGGTGAGTTCCTTACTCTCCTCGGTCCGTCAGGTTGTGGCAAGACCACACTGCTGCGCATCATTGCAGGATTCGGTTCGGCTGATTCCGGTCAGATTCTGTTCAACGGCAAGGATATCTCAGGTGTTCCGCCGCATGAGCGTCCGGTGAACACTGTGTTTCAGCGCTACGCTCTCTTCCCACATCTGGACGTGTATGAAAACATCGCCTTCGGTCTCAAGCTCAAGAAGATGCCGACTGACGAAATTGACAAGAAGGTTCGCAAGGCTCTCAAGATGGTGAGCATGACTGACTATGAAGACCGCGATGTGGAGTCGCTTTCAGGCGGTCAGCAGCAGCGTGTCGCCATTGCCCGAGCAATCGTGAACGAGCCTTCGGTACTTCTTCTTGACGAGCCGCTCTCTGCCCTCGACCTCAAGATGCGTAAGGACATGCAGATGGAGCTCAAGGAGATGCACAAGGAACTTGGCATCACATTCATCTACGTTACCCACGACCAGGAGGAGGCACTTACTCTTTCTGACACGATCGTAGTCTTCGACGAAGGTAACATCCAGCAGATCGGAACCCCTACAGACATATATAACGAGCCACAGAATGCATTCGTGGCAGACTTCATCGGAGAATCAAACATTCTCAACGGAACCATGATCAAGGACAAGCTTGTGGAGTTCGCAGGACATCAGTTTGACTGCGTCGATGAAGGATTCGGTGAAAATGTGGCTGTTGACGTGGTAGTACGTCCTGAGGACATATATATCATGAACAGACTTGAAGGCGCCCAGCTTACTGCGAAGGTTAAGTCATGCATCTTCAAGGGCGTCCACTACGAAATGTTTGTGGAGACCGACAAGGGTCTCGAGCTCATGATCCAGGACTACAACGCATTCGAGCCTGATTCGGAGGTTGGTCTCATCATCAGACCTGCCGATATCCAGGTTATGCACAAGGAGAGACTCTGCAACACATTTGACGCTGAGATTGTAAGCGAAAACAAGGTATTCTTCCTCGAGGAAGAGTGGGAGTGCGAGCCTCAGACACAGTTCGCAGCTGGAGACAAGGTGAAGGTTGAGGTTGACTTCTCGAAGGTTGAGCTCATCGACCACCCTGAGGACGGTATGCTTTCAGGAGAGGTGCATTTCCTCCTCTATAAGGGTGACCACTACCACCTTACCATCAAGACAGACGACGGTGACAATATCTGGGTGGACACAAACGACATCTGGGACAAGGGAGACCTTGTGGGTATCAACATAGCTCCAAAGGACATCAAGATATTTAAGGCCAATGAATAAAAGAAGTACATGGGCTCTGCCATACGCGATATTCTTGGTGTTGTTTGTCGCGTTGCCGCTCATCCTGATCATTCTTTATGCGTTCCAGGATGGCAGCGGTCACTTCACATTTGCAAATTTCGTCAAGTTCTTCACGGACACTGACGCGATCGAGACATTCGCCCTCTCGCTTGAGGTTGCTATTGAGAATACAGCAATCTGTATCCTCCTCGGCTACCCGGCAGCATGGATCCTTGCCAACAAGAATCTCAATAAAAGCGCAGTCACAATCGTGCTTTTCATCCTGCCGATGTGGATCAACGCCCTCATGAGGACACTTGCCACTGCTGAGCTCTTCCATATGCTTGGAATCCAGCTCGGTAAGGGCACCCTCATCACAGGTATGGTATATGACTATCTCCCGTTCATGATTTATCCGATCTACAACATCCTTGACAAGATGGACAAATCATACGCAGAGGCTGCTGCTGACCTTGGAGCAACGCCTTGGCAGGTGTTCTGGAAGGTGCAGGTTCCGCTTTCGATGCCAGGTATCATCAGCGGTGTCATGATGGTGTTCATGCCGACTGTCAGCACATTCGCGATCTCTGAATTCCTCACAAACAACAAGATAAAGCTCTTCGGTACCATCATCCAGGAGAACATCAACTCTTCTCAGTGGAACTATGGTGCAGCTCTGTCGCTTGTGATGCTTGTGATCATCGGTATAACCAGCTTATTGCAGGACAATAAGAAAGAAGTCAGTGGAGGAATGGTATAATGAAGAAGTTTTTCGCGCAATGCTATATATGGATACTGCTGATCGTGCTTTATGCTCCGATCGTATTCATTGCAGTCTTCTCGTTCACAGAGAGCAAGGTCCTGGGTAACTGGACCGGCTTCTCGACAGAACTGTACTCAAACCTCTTCTCCGGCAGTGTCCAGGGAGGAAGTTCGCTCATGCATGCAATCCAGAACACTCTGATCATCGCTGTGATCGCTGCATCCTTTGCAACTCTCATAGGAACTATCGCGGCAATCGGAATCCACAACATGAAAGGCAAAGGCAAGCAGGTCATAACCTTCATGAACAACATCCCTATGCTCAACCCGGACATCATCACCGGTGTGTCTCTCTTCCTGCTTTTCGTGTTCCTTCACATCAGCCAGGGATACGTGACCGTTGTGCTCGCACATATCACGTTCTGTACGCCTTATGTTGTTCTGAGCGTGCTTCCGAGACTGACCCAGATGAATCCGAACATATATGAAGCGGCACTCGACCTTGGAGCAACACCGTTCCAAGCGCTGCGAAAGGTGCTTCTGCCTATGCTCAAGCCAGGTATGATCTCCGGTTTCATCCTTGCCTTCACAATGTCGCTCGACGATTTCGCCGTGACATTCTTCACAAGAGGAACAGTGGGTCTGGATACTCTTTCGACCTACATCTATACAGATGCCCGCAAGGGAGGTCTTACTCCTGAGCTCCGACCGCTCATCACAATCATGTTCCTCGGCATCCTCATCCTCCTGATCGTCATCAACCTCAGAAAGGCACGTGCTGCT
Source organism: Candidatus Cryptobacteroides sp. (assembly GCA_045612265.1). Lineage (GTDB taxonomy): Bacteria > Bacteroidota > Bacteroidia > Bacteroidales > UBA932 > Cryptobacteroides. Next base: position 4,220 of record JAZKYT010000076.1, on the reverse strand, counting down.
AAAAAAGCAATCAACTAAGATGAAGAAACTACTCGTAATATTTGCGGCCGCAATGGTTCTGTTCGGCTGCTCTGAAGACAGAAGCCAGTATCTTAAGGTTTATAACTGGGCCGACTACATCGACGAAGATCTTCTCGATGAGTTCGAGGACTGGTACTTCGAGCAGACCGGAGAGCAGGTGGAAATCATCTACCAGACCTTCGATATCAACGAGACCATGCTCTCCAAGATTGAGCTTGGCCACGAAGACTATGATGTAGTGTGCCCTTCCGACTACATCATCGAGCGCATGCTTCGCAACGACCTTCTTCTGCCTATCGAGAAGGATTTTGGGGACACGCCTAATTATCTTGAGAACATAGCTCCGTACATCACAGAGCAGTTTGACCTCATCCAGGGCAACGGCAAGAATGCCAACGACTATGCTGTGGGATATATGTGGGGAACAGTCGGCATGATCTACAATCCGAAATATGTTTCTGACGAGGATGCAAGAAGCTGGCATGCACTTCAGAATCCGGCCTACAAGGGCAAGCTTCTCATGAAGGATGCCTTCCGTGATGTGTACACTGCCCTTCTCATCGGTCTTAACAGAGAGGCTCTGGACGCGGGAATAAAGGATATAAAGACTCTGACATCAGACACATCAGCAGAGTCTATAGCACTTGTCGAGAACTACATCAACTCATTCAAGGATAATATTGCCGGCTGGGAGGCCGATTTCGGCAAGGAGCAGATGACCAAGGAGCTTGCATGGCTCAACATGTCATGGAGCGGCGATGCTCAGTGGGCTATCGATGAAGCTGCTGAAATGGGGGTTGATTTGAAATACAATATCCCGGAGGAAGGCAGCGTCGTGTGGTTCGATGGCTGGGTAATCCCTAAATATGCCCGCAATGTCAAAGCTGCAAGCTATTTCATCAATTTCATGTGTATGCAGGAAAGTGCTTTGCGCAATATGGATATGACGGGATATGTCAGCGTAATCGGTGGAGATGCCATTCTTGAAAACATCACAGACGAAGAAGAATATGAGGCGACAGATGCCAGCTACTTCTTCGGAGAAAGTGCAGATAGCGTTCACGTCAACCCTATCATGTACCCGTCGGCAGCCACAATCAAACGTTGCGGCATCATGCACGACGGAGCCACAGAAGACCTTCTGAAGATGTGGTCGCGCGTAAAGGGAGCCAACGCATCCGCATGGACCTACATCCTCATATTCTTAGTATTTGCAGGCCTTATAACGCTCGTTGTCATCAAATACACACGCAAGGCCTACCGACGCCGCAAATACGTCAGAAAACGCAGAAAATAGTCTATCGGAAGCCTTTCTGATTAATGCGCAAAGATAAAGCCGAAGTAGATGCGAGGGCCTATCGGCTTATTAAGACCGTCTGAATTGATAGCAAGAAGCCAGTCAGCCTTGAGGGTCAGCCTAAGAGCTTCACCGACTGCATATTCCACTCCCACATACGGATCTATAGCCAGAAACGGCTGTTTGTGCAAGACTGTCTTGGACTCGAGTTCCCAGTCGTGCTTATCTCCTTCAAACATATAGAAGGCTGTTTCCATTCCACCACCAAGGGTTGCGCCAACGTACGGAATAATTTTGCCTTTCTGCCAAAAGAAATCCGCAAGAAGTCCTGTCCAGAAGAGCTTGTTGTGGCTGCCGCTTTCTGCAAAGTTTCTTATCGGTGCAGTTGAGAAATATCCCTCGAAACCTGCCCTGAAGTGCTCTGAAAGATGTAGTTTTGCGCAACCTCCGATTCCAAAGGTTGGGCTGCTTATATTCAGGTCAAATGGATTGTCGCAGCCGAACTGGTATCCGCTATGAACCATCATTCCACCGGAAAAGCCTTTGATTGCCTTGTTATCTTGAGCATATGACAACGCGCTGGATGCCATAAATAATATGGCAACTAGTATTTTGAAGTTATTCATGGTTCGCTTGATTTAGTTCTTATGTCCAGGGCCCTGTGGAAACCATCCTTTTCGCACACGTTCGCGCTGCTGGAACACCTCAAGAATGCTCCAGAATGATGAGAAGGAGGTGACGCCAAGGATTGTAGAAAGGATCAGCTGGTGGACAAGAAGGGATGCCACCGCGAAGACAATTCCCGCAAATGCGAACAGCATCCAGCTTTTTACGCCCAAATAGTATTCCGACTTGATTACGAGAGGATGGAAAAATCCGATTATAAGAAATGTGGATAAGCCCACAAGAAGTCCGGTAAAGTTCATATCATGTATATTCAGAATACAAATATGCTATAAATCGAGCAAAAAACAAAACTCCCGGATGCGCAGTTGCAATCCTATCCGGCTATTTTGACAATCAGATGAGTACAGACACTGCGCTGGCCATAATGGTCTTCTCGGTTGTTGTCTGTGGGGAAATTCACGACGTTTGTGTTGGGGTCTCCCTTGCCTTTGATGCACATCGTTGAAGAGCCTCCACCATCCATATTCAATGCCCATCGTGCAGCAAAATGCTTTTTTAAGAACATGGTCAGTTCCTTTGCACTCATACCTTCCGCCTTGCCCGGACGACGACCATCCACCACTATAAGTAGGAGATCATTGTCGTCAGTGAGAGCAACTGCTGTCCTTGGATGACGAAGCCCTTGATGTCTTCTGTAGTCTTCGTATTCAAATCCGTTCAGTTCTTCAAGAGTGTAGTCGGATGGAACAAAGGTCACTCCTACTGGCTCATAGTCATCAATCAACATCGGAGATCCAGCAAATATATTCTTCACAGACATATCAGAATATAACTGTATGGCTTTCTGTCTGTCCTGGCCGCCATACGCAATTCCAATTTTTCGTCCTTCGCCGAAGATTACTCCATCATGCTTCCAGAACATTATATGATCCGGCTCCCAATCGACCTCAGAATAGACCATTCCGTCGACTTTAAGAAACACTGATTCGGATTCATATGTAGCATTGATTCCCGCTATTCCCTCATTTCTGAGCATCACAGAGGATAATGAATCCTCTGGATTGACATATTCAAAGTCCAGGTAATATTCTTCGCTATAAAGGTCCAGTTCAATGACATATACCATTTGAAAGGCCGAGCTCACCTGGTCATAACCTTCAAAGGAATAATAAGTCAATCCTGGTGCTATGATTTCTTCTTGAAATTCACCTCGTGTCAACAATGTCCTCTCCTTCTGGATTGAGGAAGGATAGATCAGAGCTTCCTCTTTGTCCTCCATGTCATTCTGAAAAATGCTGCATGATGAACAAAACAGGGTCAAGCAAAAGATTAAATATTTTGATACTGGACTCATAAATTGCACCTTAGAACTCTATATAAAAACCAATCGGTCTCTGAGATGTCTCAAAGACCGATTAAATCTATAAAAGGCTGCGTAAACCTCCATTTGTGGTCCCTGCAGGGCATGATCCTGCGACCCCCTGATTATGAGTCAGGTGCTACTAACCAACTGAGCTAAGGGACCTGAACAAAATTTTGTAGTGGTTGGGTGTGGTTACCTAACCACTACAAATATAATGCTTTTTTCGATTAGTTAAGCTTGATCTCAACCTCAACACCTGAAGAAAGCTCGAGCTTCATAAGAGCGTCTACAGTCTTAGGAGTTGACTCGTAAATGTCAAGAAGACGGCAGTATGAGTTGAGCTCGAACTGCTCACGTGACTTCTTGTTTACGAAAGTCGAGCGGTTAACAGTGAAGATCTTCTTGTGAGTTGGGAGCGGAATAGGTCCGTCCACGCGAGCGCCTGTTGCAGACACTGTCTCAACGATCTTCTTTGCTGACTTGTCAACAAGCATGTGATCGAATGATTTGAGTTTAATTCTAATTATCTGGCTCATATCAAAATTCGTTGAATTCAGTTAAACAATTATTCGTCATCATCGGCCTTGTAACCGCTCTTCTCGATAACCTCCTTAGCGAGTCCTGCTGGAACCTCAGCATAGTGGTCGAATGTCATTGTGCTGGTTGCACGACCTGAAGAGATGGTACGGAGGATAGTAACGTATCCGAACTGCTCTGCGAGTGGAACGTATGCCTTAACGATACGTGCACCGAGAGTTGAGTCCATAGCGTTGATCTGTCCACGACGACGGTTGAGGTCACCTACGATATCTCCCATGTAGTCCTCTGGAGTAACAACTTCAAGGCTCATGATAGGCTCGAGGAGAACTGGCTTAGCCTTAGGGCAAGCATGACGGAATGCAAGACGAGCAG
>JAZKYT010000075.1:0-25914 GCA_045612265.1 Candidatus Cryptobacteroides sp. | reverse complement strand
AAGAACGTGAAGACAGCCAATGGTCTCGGTATCGCGGTTATCTTCGTGCTTCTCGTGACTCTTCCTATCAACTATCTCCTCAACGAGTACATCCTCAAGCCAGGTGCACTTGCTTGGGTGGGCGAGAAATATGCAAGTCTTGATCTGAGCTTCCTCAGCTTCATCATCTTCATCGCTGTCATCGCAGCTATCGTTCAGATCGTGGAGATGGTCGTGGAGAAGTTCCTTCCAAACCTCTACTCACAGCTCGGTATCTTCCTTCCGCTTATCGCCGTTAACTGTGCGATCCTCGGTGGCTCACTCTTCATGCAGGAGAGAGACTTCGTAAGCCTCGGCGAGCCGGTAGTATACGCTTTGGGTTCAGGTATCGGTTGGTGGCTTGCCATCGTAGCTCTCGCAGCTATCCGCGAGAAGATGGCATACTCACACGTTCCTGCAGGACTCAAGGGCCTCGGTATCACTTTCATCACTGTAGGTCTTATGGGTATTGCATTCATGACATTCATGGGTATTCAGCTTTAATATAGGAGGACTAGAATATGCTACAGACAACAATACTTTTTGCTGTGATTGTCTTCGTGATCGTCACACTCATTCTGGTGGCGCTTCTCCTCTTCATCAAGACGAAGCTTACACCTTCAGGAACAGTTAAGATCAACATCAATGAGGGCAGCAAGATCGTGGAGGTAACTCCTGGCGGCAACCTTCTTTCAACACTCGCAGAGCAGAAGATCTTCCTTCCATCTGCATGTGGTGGTAAGGGTGCCTGCGGTCAGTGCAAATGCCGCGTGACCGAGGGTGGTGGAGAAATCCTCCCTACTGAGGTCGGATTCTTCAACCGCAAGCAGATCGCTGCTAACTGGCGTCTCGGTTGCCAGGTGAAGATCAAGGAGGATATGGCAATTGAAGTACCGGCTTCTGCACTCAGCGTGAAGAAGTGGGAGTGCGAGGTGGTTTCTAACCACAACGTTGCCACATTCATCAAGGAATTCGTGGTTAAGCTCCCAGAGGGCGAGCACCTCAACTTCCAGTCAGGTGGATATATCCAGATCGACGTACCAGCTGTAACAGTTGACTACAAGGATATCGACGTTGACGAGCAGTATCAGGAAGATTGGGAGAAGATGGGTCTCAGAACTCTCAAGATGGTTAACCCAACTCCAACTGTACGTGCTTACTCAATGGCTTGCTACCCAGCAGAGGGTGATATCATCAAGCTCAACGTACGTATCGCAACTCCTCCATTCGACAGAGCTGCAGGTAAGTGGGTTGATGTTAACCCTGGTATCTGTTCTTCATACATCTACTCTCTCAAGCCAGGTGACAAGATCACAATGTCTGGTCCTTATGGTGAGTTCTTCCTTCCAAAGGATCTCCCAGAGACTCAGGAGCTTATCTTCGTCGGTGGTGGTGCAGGTATGGCACCTATGCGTAGCCACATCATGCATCTCTTCCACACTGAGAAGACTAACCGCAAGGTTAACTTCTTCTATGGCGCACGTGCTCTCAAGGAGGCATTCTACCTTGATGACTACCACGCAATCGAGAAGGAGTTCCCTAACTTCAAGTTCAACCTTGCACTTGACAGACCGGATCCAGAGGCTGATGCAGCAGGTGTACCTTACGTTGCTGGTTTCGTACACAACGTAATGTTCGAGACTTACCTCAAGAACCACGAGGCACCAGAGGATGCACTCTACCTCATGTGTGGACCTCCTATGATGGTCGGCGCGGTTGTAAACCTCCTCGACTCACTCGGAGTACCACCAGAGAACATTCTCTACGACAACTTCGGTGCGTAATCATAATGAAGCCTGCTGAATTCAGCAGGCTTCTTATTTTATAATTCAAATCTTGATTTCTGTGGGAACCTTTCTTCAAAGGCTTTGATGACAGCAGACTGCATCTGGTTGAACTTCTGCTCTCCCAACCTCACATCATTGATGCATAAGAACTTTCTGTAAGGCTTTCGAATGAACCTGCGCAGACGCGACGGAGATGTCACAGCAGCAGAAAAATGCTTGCAGGATATTCGTTCTGATATCATCCTTCCGCTGTAGAAGGCATAATCAAGATACAGATACTGATTCATATTGGCTGCAGTACGTGTTCTGGTCATTGATGTCAGGATTTCATCCTTGAGAGAATCATAGACCTTCGAGCACACTGACCTGAACATAGGCTGACAACTGTGCTGAGGCCTGAGAAAACAGAACGAATCAGGCATCGACAGAAGCCCCCTTGCCATCCTGTCCGAATTGCGGCAGATCTGCTTGAACATTCCCCCGGCAAAAAGGTGTCTGCTGAACCCTAACACAGCCTTGCCATCGCGATAGAAATCCTCCGGCCTTGAATCTGCTACAGGGAAAAGATCGTCATTGAAATATATATATTCCTCGCTCAAGCCTTCAATATTATGAAGATGCATCTCGATCGGATTGCAATTGAAGGTAGGAAGCAGAGTCTCCGGGATAAAATCCTTATGAAGAACAACTCTGACCACATTCTTGTCTATCCACTGCGGAACCTGTGATTCATGCGAAACTACAAGGAATACATTTGAAACGAAAGGCATATGCTTCTCGACACCTCTCAGAAGATACTTCAATGTACCCCAGTCACGGAAACGCTTTTCCATCACCGGTACATCGGAATACTTCTCGTAATCCAACTTCCACAAAGGATCATTACCATCCACGTATGTGATAACAACATCCATATTATCTCTTAAGACGTCTATATATATAGGTATATAACTTAGTGAACACCTGAGCGACCAACGGCACCGAACGGTCTGTCTTCAGGGATGCACGACAGATATTGTCTACGAGATATGGTCGGGTCTCGAAGAAATCAAAACCATATATGATCGTGCTCCATCCTGCCTTCATCATCACATCATCAAAAAGCGCGGCAACAGGAATCTCTGACGGCTGCATATCCTTGTGGAACTCGTACTGTCCGAGCATGTTGGACACAGCTCTGAACCTGCGGAACTTTGGATTACGCTTGGTCACCGCAGTCGGATTATCCTTCATGTAGTGATACAGCGGCTTGCGGATATGCACAACAGACGACGAATAACCCAGAAGCTGTGAAGTAAGGCACACATCCTCAGCGCACGAAACAGGCGGATAAAAAATCCTGTTATCATAGACAGAACGCCTCACACACTTGTTCCAGACGCAGCCATACGATTTGTGGTTATACATATTCCTGATGTATTCATCCTTCTGTCCGATTGTATAATCACGTTCGCATTTCAGCTTTATCTTGGAAGGATATTCCTTGTAATGATCGAAGTATATGAAATCAGCGTCAGTACTTTCAGCTACAGCCGCAATCTCCGAAAACGCACCAGGCTCATACCAGTCATCCGGGTCAGCATGCATGATATAGTCTCCAGTCGCATGCTCGACACCCGTCCTTCGTGCCTTAGGGCATCCCTCGTTTTCCTTGTCAATAATCAGAATTCTGTCCTGGATATGAGAATATCGCTCCTCAATCAATGAGCGGAGAATCTCAATCGATCTGTCTTTCGTGCCGTCATTGACGAAGATGAACTGAATGCAAGGATAGTCCTGACTCAAAAGAGAATCAGCGAACCTGGCAATGAAGTTCTCCACTCCGTATATCGGAACAATGACAGATATGTTGACAGAGGTATTCATCATGCTATTTCTCAAAACGTGACTTGTGAGGGAACTTCTCCTGGAAAGCATCCAGCAAAGCCTTTCTGAACTCGACGTACTTATCCTCCGTCATATTCACATCATTGATGCACACAAAACTTTTTGATGGTGACAAGACATAAGATCCGATACTTGACGGAGTGACTGTGGCCATAGAAACATGCTTGCATGAGATTCTCCTGTTCACCACCTTTCCCTGATAATAGAGATAGCTCATATACAGGGACATATTGTAGTTGTCATTCGAGCGTACCCTTGAAATCGAATTCTCAATCTCAGTCTTCTGTTCCTGGAATATCCTCTCACACTCGCTCTTAAGCATAGGTATGCAGCTATGCTGAGGTCTTCTGAAAAAAGGAGTCTGGCATTTTCCAAGCGCCTTTCGTGCAAGCTGGTTGGAGCGCTTCACATGATTCTTATACATGCTTGTAACAAACAGATGAGTCGACATGCCGATCACCACCTTTGCGTTCCTGAAATAGTCTTCAGGCCTGCACTCTCCCACCGGAAATATATCATCATTGAAATACAGATACTGCTCACCCAGTCCCGGTATTCTATGAAGGAAAAGGCTGATGGTCGTACTGTTGAAGGTAGGGAGATACTCCTGAGGAATATAATCCTTGTGAAGCACCACCTTTACATTATCTCTGTCTACCCACTCAGGAACCTGTGACTCATGCGAAACCACAAGGAACACGTTCTCAATGAACGGCATCCTGTACTGGATTCCTCTGAAAAGATACGGCAATGTACCCCAATCACGAAAACGCTTTGCCAGTACCGGAGCGTTCATATATTTCTCATAGTCCTTCTGCCATACCGGATCCTGTCCGTCAACATATGCGATGATGATATCCATACTACTGCTAAAAAATCATTCTGTAACCTTCAAATTTACGAAAAGTTATCATTGGACAATACATAGAACAGTCCAAATGAGTATAAAATAAATTTTAGCCTGCATAAAATTTATTTTACGCAGGCTAAAAAAAATCTTTGCTCATAAAAAAAAAGAAAAATCTGAAGAATCTTTTTTATGATCGACCGATCCTTCAAGACAAAGGGTATAGCTTTGCAGGTGTCATGAAACAGAAAACTGCATATGAAGGTCGTATATCACCGGTGTCTATCTGGTCTTTTTATTTATCACTTACTCTATCTCATGCACTATCACATCTGGAATTTCAATCACTGCTCATTCTGAGTATCTCATTGCCGGATTATACGACCTTTGGATGCGGTAAACTTATAACTTATCCGATCAAAGATACTTCGCAGTATATGAACCATCACAAGTCTTCAACTGTTCCGGTGTGCCGGCATACACCAGGTGACCACCTTCATCTCCGGCTTCCGGTCCGAGATCGATCACCCAATCCGCCGCACGGATAACATCGAGATTGTGCTCCACGACCACGATTGAATGACCTTTGGCAAGAAGAGCATCAAACGACTTGAGCAGTTTCTCCACATCGTAGAAATGCAGACCTGTGGTCGGCTCATCAAAGATGAAGAGGATACGCTGCTGTTTTGACCGGCTCGTTGATGCATCATTCATTGAAAGGAAGTATGCAAGCTTGATTCTCTGGCTTTCTCCTCCTGACAAGGTGCTGCTGCTCTGTCCAAGCTTGATGTATGACAATCCTACATCCATGAGAGGCTGAAGACGCTCTGCAATCTTCTTTGCAGTGGAATCTTCCTGTGCACCGAAGAAAGTGATTGCCTCCTCCACACTCATGTTAAGTATATCGTCGATATTAAGACCCTTATACCTTACTTCAAGGATATCCGGTTTGAAACGCTTGCCTCCGCAGGCCTCGCAGACCATGCTCACATCGGCCATGAACTGCATGCCGATCTTCACGAATCCTTCGCCCTGACACTCCGGACAACGTCCGCCGTCAATATTGAAGGAGAAATGGGACGGGGTGAACCCGTTCAGCTTGGCGAACTGCTGGTCCGACAGGAGTTTTCTGATGTCATCATATACCTTGAGATATGTGACAGCATTCGAACGGGAACTCTTTCCGATCGGATTCTGGTCCACGTACTCAACCTGTGTGATACGGTCAAGATTGCCAGACAGTCCACGGAAGGTGCCAGGTACTGGTCCGGCCTGATTGAGGTGACGATACAGAGCCGGATGGAGGATATCTCCTACCAAAGAAGACTTGCCGCTTCCGCTGACACCTGTAACAACTGTCAAGGCGTTGAGCGGAAACTGGACATTTATATCCTTCAGATTGTGCTCCATGGCACCCTCAACAGTGATCGAATAGCTCCAGCTTCGCTTCTGGCGAACATACCTCTGTCTGACTCCATCAAGATACTGCAGTGTAAGGGAACGATCCCTTTCCTGCTCGGTGGCGTAATCCCCTATCACTCCCTGATAAACGATCTCGCCTCCGTTGATTCCAGCCTTCGGTCCGATATCAATAAGAAGATCCGCAGCCCTCATGATTTCCTCATCATGCTCCACCACGACAACGGTGTTTCCTATATCACGAAGGCGCTTCAACACTTCTATAAGACGTTCTGTATCACGAGGATGAAGGCCTATGCTCGGCTCATCCAGAATATAAAGCGAGCCAACAAGCGAACTTCCCAGCGCTGTCACAAGATTGATTCTCTGACTTTCTCCTCCTGACAAGGTATTTGATGCACGTTCCAGAGTAAGATATCCAAGTCCCACATCCTTGATATATTCAAGACGGGATGTAATCTCCTCTATCGCCTTTGCAGAAATCTTGCGTTCGTTTTCTGTGAGTTCAACGGTCTTGAAGAATTCCAGCAGCTGATCCACATTCATCTGAAGCAACTCATGGATATTCTTTCCTCCGACCTTGACATACAAAGCCTCCTTGCGAAGACGGCTGCCACCACAATCCTGACACACCGTCTTGCCCGAGTAGCGGCTCAACATATATTTATACTGGACCTTGTATCTGTTTGACTCCACCCATCTGAAGAACTCGTTGAGTCCGATGATGGATTCCTCTTCAGTCTCTGCCGGACAGCCCTTCCATATCATATCCTTCACCTCACGGCTGAGATTGCAGTACGGCTCGAAGATCGGAATACCGTATTTCATGGAATTCTTCACGATCTGATCCTTGAACCAGCCCATCTTGTCTCCTCTCCAACAAGCAATTGCACCATCATAAATGGTCTTGCTCTTGTCCGGCACCACGAGATCCTCGCTGATACCTATAATCTTACCCAGACCGCCACAGACCGGGCAGGCGCCCAACGGACTATTGAAGCTGAAGAGATATTCGTCAGGCTTCTCGAACTTGATTCCGTCCGCCTCGAACCTGTTGATGAACTGAGTCATCTCCACCTTGCAGGCCACACCCTCGACCTGCGCAGGAATTTCTGTTCTGATCCAGACACAACCTTCTCCCTGGCTGAAAGCATTTTCGACAGAAGAATGGAGACGGGTCTTCATGTCATCGTCCACTTCTGCGCCAAGTTTCAGACGGTCCACCAGAAGGTATGCTTCCTGCGGAAAATCACCGGTCTGGGCACATTGCATCACATCCTCAATCCTCACCACCCTGTCAGTGAAAAGTCTCGTGTAGCCCTCCTCCTTGAGACGGAGCATGAGTTCCACCTTGTCATCTCTATTCTGCCAGTTAAGGTCAGCAAGAATATATGCTGCAGATGCTCCGGATGTATAAATATGTTCCAGAACATCATTGGTTGTATGGCACTTGACCTCAACACCTGTTATCGGAGAATAAGTGCGGCCGATACGGGCAAAGATCATTCTGAGATAGTCGTATATTTCTGTGCTGGTTGCAATCGTAGAACGTGGATTGCGCGTATTGACCTTCTGTTCGATGGCAATTGCAGGCGGAATACCCTCAATCAGTTCCACATCAGGCTTGGACATACGTCCGAGGAACTGCCTCGCATAGGAAGAGAGACTTTCTGCAAAACGACGCTGACCTTCAGCATAAAGCGTATCAAAGGCAAGCGAAGACTTGCCGGAGCCTGATATACCCGTAATGACAACAAACTTGCCTCGCGGAATCTCCACGGTGATATCTTTAAGGTTATTGACCTTAGCCCTACGGACTACAATATTTCCCTCTTCTGCCATATAAAAAGAATTATAGGCCTGGTGCACAAACACCAAGCCTACAAATATAACGAATTCTGACAAGAATCAGAAATCTCTCATTTAATTCTGACAGTAACTTGAACAGGGAGATGATCGGAAGCAACGGATAAGTCGACGTCACATGAGCGATTCCGGTTCGATCTAAGTTCAACTCTGTGTCCTTGAGGTCTTACAAAGATATAATCAATACATCTGTCAGGAGAATCTGAGGGATAGGTACAAGCTGTCGGAGAAATCAAAGTCCATGTTTCCCTTATCAGGTCGATCAGCTCACTGTCTGGCCTTGCATTGAAATCTCCTGTCAAGAAAACAGGCTTGGTGGTATTTCTGCAAAGTTCATTCATATGTTCATTGATCACACTGACTTGTGCAAGGCGGGAATCGGGAGTCAGATCAAGATGAACCGTAGCGACTATATAAGATTCATATTCAACCACAGCCATCACTCGCGGCTCATATCCGTCAGCCTTAGGGAGAGCCACCTTACTGGTCTTCAAGACCTTAAGTTCGGGACTTGCAACAAGACCGACACCATAAGCCCCTTCATTGAATGGCATTGCCGAAGCATAGTGATAAGTCCATTCTCCCATGATTCCGGCAAATCGTGCAATCTGGTCCACCTTTCCCGTCCTCACTGTACAACTGTCGACTTCATTCAGAGCCACGACATCCGCACTCATCTGACGGACAGCATCTGCAACCATTTCAATGCTGTTGTCTTCAAACTTATCAAAGACCCCTACATTGTAGTGCACCAAAGACAATGTGGTTCCGCATGAGGAGAATCCAAGCAGAACCACTATTATTGTCAATATCCTTACTGTTGTAGAGAACATTAGAGTCTTGCTCTGAGAGCCTCAGCCTGAGCCTCATATCCAGGCTTGCCAAGAAGCGCAAACATATTCTTCTTGTATGCCTCAACTCCCGGCTGGTCGAATGGGTTCACGCCAAGCATGTAACCGCTGATACCGCAGGCCTTCTCGAAGAAATAGAAGAGTGCGCCGAGGTTATACTCGTTGATGCGCTCGATGCTGAGTGAAAGCTGCGGAACGCCGCCATCGATGTGAGCGAGCTTAGTTCCGAGCTCTGCCATTGCGTTACACTCCTCAACGTGCTTTCCTGTGAGGAAGTTGAGACCGTCGAGGTTCTGAGGATCGTTCTCGATGAGCATTGAACGGTTGCTGTTCTCAACTGTTACAACTGTCTCCATGAGAGTGCGCTCACCATCCTGAATATACTGACCCATTGAGTGGAGGTCTGTGGTGAAGTTTACAGATGCAGGGAAGATTCCAAGACCGTCCTTGCCCTCTGACTCGCCATAAAGCTGCTTCCACCACTCACCAAGGAATGTGAGCTTAGGGTTGTATGCAACTAGGATCTCTATCTTCTTGCCCTGGTTGTAAAGAGCGTTACGCATTGCAGCATACTGGATTGCTGGATTGCACTCACACTTCTTGGCGCAAGCCTCTTCCATTGCAAGAGCACCTTCAAGCATAGCCTTTACATCGAAGCCAGCAAGTACGATAGGAAGAATACCTACTGGAGTGAGAACTGAGAAACGGCCACCAACGTTATCCTCGATAACGAAAGTCTTGTAGCCTTCCTGTGTCGAGAGTGACTTGAGGGCACCGCGAGCCTTGTCAGTGACAGCTACGATACGCTCAGCAGCCTCTGCCTTGCCATATGTATCCTCGAGATACTTCTTGATGAGACGGAATGCAACAGCTGGCTCAGTTGTAGTACCTGACTTAGAGATAACTACGCATGCTGCGTTTCTCTCCTGGATGAGGTCCATAAGCTCGCACATGTACTCCTCTGAAAGGTTCTGACCTGCGAAAACGATCTCAGGAACAGCGCCCTTGTTCTTGAGCTGCTTTGCGAACTGGTGAGAAAGAGCCTCGGGCGCACATTTTGCACCAAGGTATGAACCACCGATACCGATAACAACCACAAGGTCAACATTCTTTGCTGCCCAAGCATCTCTTACAGCCTCACACTCTGCTACGAGATTGCTGTTAAGTGTCTCTGAGGGAAGGTGCTTCCAACCAAGGAAATCGTTACCCTTGCCTGTCTCATTCTCAAGAACTTCGAGAGCCTCGAAAGCCTTCTCTACATAAGACTTGTACTCTGCATCATTTACAAAAGAGCTGCAGCCGCTCAAATTAACTTTTACCATATTCTTTATAATTTATTTTCTGTTTCACCTATGCGTCACACATGTACACATCATGGCAAAGTTAACATTTTTTAAGGAAACTACTACAAAATAGTTATCTTTGTCTTGTTATCTAGTTAATTGTCACCTATGTATAGATTCAAGTATATAGCGGTTCTTACCGCGATTCTACTCTTCTGCGCCAATGCTGGTGCCAAAGTAAGAAAATGCGAAGTTGTTGCCCATCGAGGATTCTGGAACTGCGAAGAGGCAGGCTATGCAAAAAATTCAATCGCAGCACTCAGATGTGCCCAGGAGGCCGGTTTCTGGGGCAGCGAATTCGATGTAAACATGACAGCGGATGGCGTCCTGATAGTATACCACGACTCCGATGTTGATGGTAAGAAGATCGAAAAGCATCCATATTCCGAGTTCAAGGATTTCAAGATCAAGAACGGGGAGACCATACCGACGCTCGACGAATATCTGGAGCAAGGTAAGAAATATCCTGAAACAATGCTCGTATTTGAGCTTAAGCCACACTCGAGCAAGGAGGTGGAAAGCAGATTCGTTGAACTTTCAATTGCAAAGCTCAAGGAGCACGGACTGCTTACTCCTGACAGAGTTATGTTCATTTCATTCAGCATCCACATGTGCGAGCTGATTGCCCAGCAGCTTCCCGAATTCACAGTTCAGTTTCTCGGATCAAGCCTGAGCCCTGACGAACTTGCAGCCAAGCGTATCAATGGAGTGGACTATAACCACGCTGTCTATGTGCTTCACAAGAACTGGTACAAGCAGGCACGAAAAAACAATATGAGCATCAATGCCTGGACTGTCAACCATAGACCAGATATCAAAAGGATGCTGAAACTTGGCGTGGACTACATCACCACAGACGAGCCTGTTCTTGTACGCGAGATGATTACTCAGTAATGAAGTCCCTCACACAAGAGATCTTATCTTTTCTTCAGAGCAATGGATTTGATTGCTCTATCCGGACGTGCAATGGTCTGGAGTTCATATGCACATACTCCCTTACGACTAAGCAGAATCATACCATAGTGCCTCTGAGCATCGAAGCCGGAAGTCTTGAAGAGGCAGGACATCTTAAGGAAATCACTGAGGAGACAATCAAAGATGTCATATCTCAATATTCAGAATATCCACTGATAGTCACAGAAGACAGGTGGCATCTGCAGCCAGAGGCCATGCAGAAGCGTATTCTTGCCCACCTGGAAATATTCAGTCCTATCTATGCACGCAACTGCGAAATAAGGAGGATTGATAAGGCTGTCGCAAAAGAATTCCTCGAAGCGAATCACAGCTACGGCCACGCCGCCTGCAGATATTGCTATGGCATGTATCTGAAGCGACATACAGGACATATCGCTCAGCAGGATGCAGTACACGATCCTGGTACATTGGTGGCAGTGGCCACATTTTCAAACGCCAGAAAATGGGCAAAAGGTGACAAGATCATCAGATCATATGAATGGACAAGATATGCATCTCTTCCTGATGTAAGACTCAGCGGAGGCATGGGCAGAATGCTCAAGACCTTCATCAAGGATGTCCAGCCGGACGACATCATGAGCTATGCCGACCTTGAATGGTCTGCCGGTGATGTCTATTCTCAGCTCGGCTTCACCCTCGAAGGCCACAAGGCCCCGGTTCTGTTTGCCATAGACACAGAATCCTGGAAAAGGACCCCTATTAAACCAGGGATGACAGCTTCAACATATTTCCAGAACTTCGGCAGCAACAAATTCCGCCTCAAACTAACCAACTACGAATAAAATTACTATCTTCGCGACCGATTTAAAAACAACTATATGGAAGCAATTGTAAAGACCGATTTTAATTTTCCAGGCCAGACCAACCACTATGTAGGTAAGGTCCGTGACGTGTACAGCATCAACGACGAGTACCTTGTAATGGTGGTTTCAGACCGCATCTCAGCATTCGACGTAGTACTCCCTAAGGGTATTCCTTTCAAGGGTCAGGTACTTAACCAGATCGCAGCAAAATTCCTCGATGCGACAACAGACATACTTCCTAACTGGAAAATCGCAACACCGGATCCAATGGTGACAATCGGCCACAAGTGCGAGCCATTCAAGGTGGAGATGGTAATCCGCGGCTACCTCACAGGCCATGCATGGAGAGAGTACAAGGCAGGAAAGCGCACACTCTGTGGCGTTGAGATGCCAGAGGGCATGGTTGAGAACCAGAAGTTCCCACAGCCGATCATCACCCCAACAACAAAGGCAGCAGAGGGACACGATGAGGATATTTCAAAGGAGGAGATCATCGCTCAGGGCATCGTAAGCCGCGAGGACTACGAGCAGCTCGAGGCATACACTCGCGCAATCTTCCAGAGAGGAACTGAGATCGCGGAGAAAATGGGTCTTATTCTCGTGGACACAAAATACGAGTTCGGAAAGAAGGACGGCCAGATCTACCTTATGGACGAGATCCACACTCCAGACTCATCACGCTACTTCTACTCAGAGGGTTATGCAGAGCGTCTTGCTGCCGGCGAGAAGCAGAAGCAGCTTTCAAAGGAGTTCGTACGCGAGTGGCTTATGGCAAACGGCTTCCAGGGTCAGGAGGGACAGCAGGTTCCTGAGATGACTGAAGAAATCGTGAACGGAATCACAGAGCGTTACATCGAGCTTTACGAGAGCGTCCTCGGTGAGAAATTTGAAAAGGCAGAGGGTACAGACATCGCTGCACGTATCGAGAAGAACGTTACAGAATGTCTTGCAACACTCTAACGACATCATCATACTGATAGCCTCGCCCGAGGGCGAAGCGAAGTAATTTGAGGCGGATCTGCGGATCCGCCTTTAATATTTCAGCCTTGTTTTCCAGCAACTTCTGCAAACGGGAATCGGCTTTTTCCACATCAATCTCCTTAAGTGCCATATCTATAAGAGAGCGGTCAACACGTTTGCCGGAAAGCATATAGCGGATCTTGGTTTCACCCCAGCCCAATATCATTGCCTTCTCACGTGCATAAGCTGTCGCATATCTTAGGTCATCCACATATTTCTCAGCAACTAGTACTTCGAGAACCTTTGCAGCAGCCTCCCTGTCTCCCTCCAGCGCAGTTGTAGCCTTCATGAGAATATCATTCATACAATATTCCCTACGCGAGCACAAGCGACGCAGACGGTCTGTAACTTTTCGTAAATCAGTCTCAGCCATGGATAAAACAATTAGAAATTATAACCGGCACTTAGATAGACACCAACAGTCTTGGAAAGATTTGACCAATGCACATTTGCTTTGAACGGACCGAAGATAGTATCGTATGCATATTCCAGACCTGCTCCGAAATATCCCAGACCTTCCACATACGACATGAAGTCATCACAGTCTCGGGCATAATTGAATATGGCAGTCACATAGTGGTTCTTCATCAGTCTGAATCGATAATCAGTCCTGAACACTGTGAGTATATTCTTCATCGCCGAAAGATTGGTCACGCCGATGAATGGAATCTGCTGATCCACATATCGTCCAGCCAAGGATCCTCCGATTGCATTGAAATATGGAACCGCCACATCTTCTCCGAGAAGGAAGCGGACATTGAATGATGGAATGAAGGCAAATATCTTTCCTGCAGGAACCACAACCTTTGCATCCGCCTGAAGGGTGTGGAATCTGTTCACAGGATTCGGGAATCCGGCAAAAGTCCATGAATATGACAATCCTGCCGACATACCCTTTGAAGGGAAATATCCGTCATCAAAAGTATCTGTCCTTCCATCTGCGAACAGTGACACGAAGTTGTTTCGAAGAAGACTCAAGTCATAGTCTCCAATGATCTGAGATGACTTCAGATTTCTCACATTGAAGAAATCATTCCTCAGACCAGCATTGATATCCAGACGCTTCCACTTGATGTTAGACATATAGATCTCCTGCTTTGCATCAAAGAAATTGAAGTTCAGCGTATTGTCCCTGAAGTTCAGGAGATTCATATCGGTCCACCTGAATGAAGCCGAAGCATTCAGCGTAGGAACTTTCGGGATATCATACGACCAGTGCAGCTGCACATAAGGATTCGCGTTGATCTTTCCGACCAGATCCAGCTTATGACCCTGAAGGGTGTGGGCATTGAGACCAAGGTTGAGAAGAACCGACACAATCTCCTCGGTATCAGCCCTCACGCCGATTCCCAACTGGTGTATAGGTCCCTTCTTGCAATTCAGCACAAGTCTGTAAGGTTCACTTGTGCCATGCAGTTCATATGTGACATAATCATATGCCTGGGTACCATAAATCTGAGCTACGATATGTTCCAGATCCTCGCGGCTGATCTTCTGTCCGAACTTGAGATTGAGCCTGTTCTTGAGCAATTCCCTCTCCTTCGGAAGAACACCGGTAATGTCCACATCAGCTATTACTAGAGAATCTGTATGGAAATCAAAAGCCTTTGGACGGTTCTGCGATATATATTTCCCACTGGTGCGCGCAGCTATATTCCTCAACAGTGAATCCTGTGCCTGAGCTGCCTGCCAGCCACGCGCCATTATAGTATCCACAGCCTCAGTGCTGAAACTCAGTGATCCATATTCGGGAAGATGCGGCTTGATGGTGACATCCGGTATATTGACATTCTTCTCATAGGTGTCACGTCCAAGCATCTCTATGGTCTGAGCCGCAATATCCGCAATGTTGTTCACATCCAGATAGCCTTTCCTGCCCTGCGCAAGATCGACTCCGATGATGATGTCGGCACCCATTTCCTTGGCGAGTCCGGTCGGGTAATTATCTCTGATACCTCCATCCACCAGCACCATTCCATCAGTCTTCACCGGTGCAAAGACTCCGGGAATAGACATTGTCGAACGCATGGCATCATTGAGTCTTCCGCTGTGCCAGATCTTTGTCTTGCCTGTCACCATATCAGCAGCGACACAGACATAAGGAATAGGAAGAGTCTGAAAATCAATTGAATCCTGATAACCGATAGTCAATGAACTGATGAGATTATTCACGTTCTGACCATATAGATATCCTGAAGGGAGACTTCCAAGAAGATTATGCTTGAGGAAGTCAGCACCCTGTTCATTGTCGGCACCGATATGAAGAATCTCATGCTGCTTCACATTGTCGAAGCGGTTCTCATCAGCAATCTTCATCCTGAAATAATCCCTTTCATAATAGAAAGGAATGGAAAGGAGATACTTCTCCTTATATTTCATATCGGTATATGTGATATAGTCGCGGGAAAGCTTGTCACTCAGCGCCCATGCCCAGTCCATATTCCTGACAATGGAATCCATTTCCGGCACGGTATAACCAAGGGAATACAAACCTCCGATCAGGCCACCCATGCTCGTTCCCACAACAAGGTCGACAGGTATGCCCAGCTCCTCTATATATTTTATTGCCGAAACATGAGCCGTACCCTTGGCACCACCTCCACTGAGGACCAGCGCCACTGTAGGTCTCACCTTGCGTATCTCTGCCATTCTTTGTCTCATGCTCGCAAATGCCAAGGAGTCGCCCTTAGGGTCAATGCTTCTGGCCCCGGATGGCAGCTGACACAAGATCAGGCAAAGCGCTATTGAGAGATATGACAGGATTCTTTTCATTTTTTCTGGTGTTCTCCTGCAAGCATTCCGCAGGCTGCGAGGATATCCTCTCCGCGGGAAGCTCTGACAGTTGTTGTTATTCCCAAGTTGTTCAAACGTTGCTTGAAGGCCTCAATAATCGGGCCTGGTGAGGTCTCATATGGAAAATCCGGTATCTTATGGAAACGTATGAGATTCATTCTGCACTCCAGGCCCTTGAGCATCCTGAAAAGAGCATCAGCATGGACCTTGGTATCGTTGACTCCGGCAAACATCGTATATTCAAAGCTGACTCTTCGCTGACCGGTGAAATCATATTGCTTGATGAGATCGATCACCTCCTTGATCGGCCATGCCCCTTCGACAGGCATCATGCTGAGTCGTTCAGGACTGAAAGGATCGTGAAGGCTGACAGCCAGATGACATTTGCATTCCTCAAGATATCTCTTGAGATTAGGAAGGACGCCGATGGTGGAAAGGGTTATTCGTTTCGGGCTCCATCCGAATCCCCAGTCTGCTGTAAGGATCTCAATGGCCCTCATGACATTATCATAATTGTCCAGAGGCTCACCCATTCCCATGAACACGGTATTGGTAAGCTTGTCCGACTCATCCACTGCAATGAACTGCGAGATGATGTCAGCTGCAGAAAGGTGGCCATGGAATCCCTGACGTCCTGTCATACAGAACTTGCATCCCATTCGGCAGCCTGACTGCGAAGATACGCAAAGTGTCGCACGGTCCTCATCCGGAATCATGACAGCCTCTACGGCTCCGGCTTCCAGCTCCTCTTCAGGGCATACAAGGTTCAGACCTCTCTTATGCGAACATTTTACAGGGAAAAGATATTTCTTTGTTCCGTCTGTCGAAACCTGCAGACCGGCATAAGGAGTCACTCCCACTTCATATTTCTCAGAGAGCTTTGCACGGGCGGCCTTCGAGAGATTCGTCATCTCATCGATTGTACGTACCTTCTTGACATATAACCACTGAGCGATCTGCTTGGCAGTAAAGCCTGGCAGACCCTCTTCAACTACTAACTTCTTGAGCTCGTCAAGATTCTTTCCTAAGAGTTTTATCTTCATATCATCACAAATATAGCTAATTTTCAACTCTAATTACGAATTTTTCTTGCCTGAATTCAATGTGCCTTGTTTTGGCACACCACTATTATAATTTTGCAGATGAAAAGTTGGAGATGTTCCACTAATTTTTATTATTTTTGCTCAGTTGACGGCAAGGTCCGTCCACGTTATAACAACTTAATATTTTACATTTATGGCTAAAGAAGTAGTACAGGAAAGTACCGGCAACAATGCCGCCAAACTGAAGGCATTGCAGGCAACGATTGACAAGATTGAGAAAGATTACGGAAAGGGTACGATCATGAAGCTGGGAGATCAGCCAAAATGGGAAGTTTCGGTCATTCCGAGCGGTTCCATTGCACTTGACGCAGCACTCGGTATCGGCGGGTACCCTCGTGGAAGAGTAATCGAGATTTATGGACCGGAATCCAGTGGTAAGACCACGCTTGCGATCCACGCGATTGCTCAGGCACAGAAGCAGGGCGGCATCGCTGCCATCATCGATGCTGAGCACGCATTCGACCGCACATACGCCAAGAATCTTGGTGTTGACCTTGACGCATTGTTCATCTCACAGCCTGACAATGGAGAGCAGGCACTTGAAATTGCAGACAACCTGATCCGTTCAGGTGCAATTGACATCATCGTGATCGACTCGGTTGCAGCCCTCACACCAAAGGCTGAGATTGAGGGAGAAATGGGTGATTCAAAGATGGGACTCCAGGCAAGACTCATGAGCCAGGCCCTCAGAAAGCTCACTGCAAACATCAGCAAGACAAACACATGCTGCATCTTCATCAACCAGCTCCGCGACAAGATCGGAGTGATGTTCGGCAACCCGGAGACAACAACAGGTGGTAACGCCCTCAAGTTCTACGCATCAGTTCGCGTGGACGTTCGCCGCACAACTCAGATCAAGGACGGTGACGAGGCACTCGGTAACCGCACAAAGGTGAAGATCGTGAAGAACAAGATGGCACCTCCGTTCAAGAAGGCCGAGTTCGATATCGTCTACGGCGAGGGTATCTCAAAGGTGGGAGAGGTAATCGACCTTGCTGTTGAATACGACATCATCAAGAAGAGCGGCTCATGGTTCAGCTATGGCGACAGCAAGCTTGCTCAGGGACGCGAGGCAGTCAAGACACTCCTTACTGACAACGTAGAGCTTTGCGAAGAGATCGAGGCTAAGATCCGAGAGACTCTCCAGAACGTAACAGAATAATTTGGGGAATATCTTCCACACTTTTCCACTAAAACCGTGGAAGATACCCACCTAAAAGGCTTGATCTGCCACGATATCATCGGTAAACCGTGGCAGATGTATACAGAAAAGGTCGGCTCCATAACAGGAACCGACCTTTATCATTCAGGGGATTCCCCTGTATTTCATCAATAATGGCTTGCTGCTACTCAGCGAGTTTGTCAAGCGCAAGCTCAACAAGTTTGCGGACCTGTGCCTTGTAGTCAGGATTGGATGCCTTGTGGTGACGGTGAGCAATGATGCAGCACACTGTACCGGCATTGTGTCCAAGGTGAGCGGCAATACCTGCGATTGCAGAGCCTTCCATCTCGAAGTTGGTCACCTTCTCGTCACCAAAACGGAAGCTCTCGAATGTGTCAAGCATATCCGGCATTGCAAGAGGCATGCGGATCACGCGACCCTGAGGACCATAGAATCCTGAAGCTGCGATTGTCATACCCTTAATTGTGCAGTCCTTGAATCTGTCGATCATTTCCTGACCTGCGCGCACGAAATATGGATCTGGAAGATGCTTGTTCCATCCTGTATGCTTCTTGAATGCCTCTTCGATATCAAGGAGAGAGATCTTGTCGCGGTCAGCATACCAGTTCATAAGGCCGTAGCAGCCCACTGAAATGTGTGAGAAGACGAACCCGCCTATCGGAATCTCAGGCTGGATTGCACCCGATGTACCGATTCTCAAGATATTGAGTGTTCTGTGAACAGGCTTGATTTCTCTGGATTCAAAATCAACATTTGCAAGAGCATCGAGCTCGTTCATCACGATATCGATATTGTCTGTACCAATACCTGTTGAAAGAACAGTCATTCTTACGCCCTTGTATTTACCTGTGATGGAAACGAACTCACGCGACTCGTGTCTGAATTCCTTATCCTCGAAGTACTCCGCAACCATGTCAGCACGGCTTGGGTCGCCAACAAGAATCACTGTATCTGCAAGTTCTTCCGGACGAAGGTGGAGATGGAACACCGATCCATCGCCATTGATTATAAGTTCTGATTCTGCTATTCTCATGTTCTGTAATTTTATTCAATCTCTCAAAGGTAGTTTTTTCCTTCGAAATTTCCTACTTTTGCACAGCTTATAACATCTATGCTTATGTGGAAAAATCTCCAAACATTATACCTCGGCATATCGACTGCCCTGATCATTTCGCTATTCTTCTGTAACTTCGCAACCATCATTGGTCCCTCAGGCGAAGAGCTTGCAATCGCATATCGCGAAAAGCTCCCCTACCTTGCTATGCTCATCATGCTCGTCACCGCACACATTGCGGCAACAGCAAGCTTCAAGGTACCATTCCTTCAGGCACGAGTGGCAATGATTGCAGCCCTCATGTCAATCGGATTCCAGGTATGGCTGGCAGTGGACATCTTCAGATTCCTCAACGAGATGACCTTCCATATAACAGCACTCTTCCCCCTGGCCGCTGCTGTCCTGAATTTCATGGCAGCCAAACGTGCGCTGGTGGAAGAGATGACAATAAAGGCGTTTAAATCCTTAAGATCTAAACGCCGATAATATTTAATCTTATTATTCTGCTGCTTTGAGACGTTCTGCGTTCTCTGCAATCTGAAGCTGGTCGAGAACATCCTGAATCGCACCGTCCATGAAGACCGGAAGGTTATACATGGTGTAGTTGATACGGTGGTCGGTCACACGTGACTGAGGATAGTTGTATGTACGGATCTTTGCAGAACGGTCACCACCTGCTACCATAGTCTTACGCTTTGCTGAAATCTCAGCGAGGTACTTCTCGTACTCCATGTTGTAGAGACGTGTACGAAGCCCGGCGAGTGCCTTGTCGAAGTTCTTGAGCTGTGACTTCTCATCCTGACACTGTACCACGAGTCCTGTAGGGATGTGAGTAAGACGGATAGCTGAATATGTAGTGTTCACAGACTGTCCACCAGGACCTGAAGAACAGAATGTATCCTTGCGGATATCGTTCATGTTAAGCTCGATATCGAACTCGTCAGCCTCCGGAAGCACAGCAACTGAAGCTGCAGAAGTATGTACTCGACCCTGAGTCTCAGTCTGAGGCACACGCTGAACACGGTGTACACCTGACTCATACTTCAACACGCCATATACTCCGTCACCTGAAACCTTCACGACGATTTCCTTGAAACCACCGGCAGCACCCTCTGCCTGATTTGTAATCTCCATTCTCCAACCGCGTGTCTCGATATACTTCGAGTACATACGGAAGAGGTCTCCTGCGAAGATGGCAGCCTCGTCACCACCTGAACCACCACGGATCTCAAGAATCGCGTTCTTGCTGTCCTGAGGGTCAGCAGGGATAAGAAGAAGCTTGATCTTCTCCTCCCACTCCGGAAGGGTTGGCTCGATCTCAGCGATTTCCTCCTTCGCCATCTCTCTGAGGTCCTCATCCTTCTCGTTTGCAAGGATGTCCTTTGCCATCTCATAGTTCTCAAGAATCTTCTTGAACTCGTTACCTGCCTCAAGGATAGGAGTAAGCTCCTTATATTCCTTGTTCAGCTGAACGAACTTCTTCATATCAGAGATGACCTCAGGATCAGAAAGCTGTGCCTGAAGTGCGTCATATTTTTCCTGAAGGCCCAATACCTTCTCCAAGAGTGAATTTTCTGCCATATATATTCTTTATAAAATCGCGCAAAGATAATAAATTATTTTGATTCCATTAAGTGCTGAATCACCGCCTGAGCACAAACACATCCGAAAACTGCAGGGATATATGAGATTGTGCCGACCTGCGACTTCTTGTTGCGGTCTTCGCAAGGAACTATTGACTCCTTGTCAGGCAGCTCCTCCGAGAATACGACCTTGAAACCCTTCTTTATTCCCATGTATCTCAGGCGTTTACGCACGATGTACGCAAGCGGGCAGTTGAATGACTTGGACACATCGGTAATTCGGACCTTGGTGGCATCATACTTCGCCCCGGCACCCATTGATGACACCAATGGAATACCTGAATCCATACAATACTTGATCAGATGAAGCTTCGGAGACAAGGTATCGATCGCATCCACGAGAAAGTCGATCTTATATCCTCCCAACACCTCTGCGGCCTTGTCTGCCTCAAGATATTCAGGAATTATAGTGAGGTCCAATTCAGGATTTATATCCTTAAGTCGCGCAGCCAGAACTTCGCACTTAGGCTTGCCGACTGTGGAATCCAATGCAAGCAGCTGGCGGTTCTTGTTAGTCACTGACACATCATCGCTGTCAAGGATTATAAGATGCCCCACTCCAGCACGTACAATCATCTCAGCAGCGTAGCCACCCACGCCACCTACACCGATCACAGCCACCGAAGAATTACGGAAATGATCCAGCATTTCCTCTCCTACCAGCATCGCTGTTCTTTCCTGCCAGTCGTATATCATAGTCCCAATGCTTTACCTTCGTCCCAGATTGCATCCATTTCCGCAAGCGTCATATCCTTGAGATTGCGTCCCTTGCGGATTGTCTGTTCCTCAAGATATGTGAAACGACGACGGAACTTCGCACATGTGCGCTCAAGAGCAGTGTCCGGATTCAATCCGTAAAGCCTTGCTGCATTGACAGTTGCAAAAAGGAAGTCTCCAAGTTCATCCTCAGCGCGGTCATATGCAGCAGCCCTCTCCTTCTCTGTCTGAGCAGCTGCCATGGCATCAAGTTCTGCCTGGTACTCACCCATCTCTTCCTTCACCTTGTCCCACACCTGCTCCTTGCATTCCCAGTCGAAGCCGACACCGCGGGCCTTATCCTGCATTCTATATGCTTTCAAGAGAGGCGGAAGTCCATCAGGTACTCCGGAAAGCACTCTCTTGTTGCCGTCCTTCTCCTTTGTCTTGAGCATTTCCCACTGCTTGACCACATCCTCAGCACTGCCTACTTCAGCCGAAGAGAACACATGAGGATGGCGATATATAAGCTTATCACAAAGGTAGTTGATCACATCTACGATGTCGAAGTTGCCCTTCTCCTCGCCAATCTTCGCATAGAAAAGCACATGCAGGAGCACATCACCCAACTCCTTTGAGAGTTCCCGTTCCTCTCCCTTCAAGATTGCATCGCTGAGTTCATACACCTCTTCCAAAGTCTGAGGACGGAGCGATTCATTCGTCTGCTTCCTGTCCCACGGACATTTCTCACGAAGTTCATCGAGTACTTCTATAATTCTGGCGAAAGCCTGCTGTTTTTCCTGTAATGTGTGCATTGTATATATTTATAAGACATGAATGCAAATTTAGCAAATATGTAAAAAATAACTATCTTTGACATGATAATCACATAACCATGGCCAAAGAAATTAAATTCGTAACAGCGGAAGAAGCTGTAAAGGTTGTCAAATCAGGCGACCATATTCATTTAAGCAGTGTGGCAAGTGCCCCAAGAATCCTCATCGACGCGCTTTGCGCAAGGGGTGACAGAGGAGAACTCCAGGATGTCCGTATCCACCATCTCCACACCGAGGGTGCCGCACCATATTCTGACCCTAAATACGATGGTATCTTCTTCCATCAGGCATTCTTTGTCGGAGCCAATGTGCGCAAAGGTGTTCAGGCTGGATATGCAGACTACATCCCTGTATTCCTCAGCGAGACCCAGAAGCTCTACCGCTGCGGAGCACTCAGATGCGACGTTGCCATGATTCAGGTATGTCCTCCTGACAAGCATGGTTATGTTTCACTCGGAACATCAGTGGATGCA
This sequence comes from Candidatus Cryptobacteroides sp., assembly GCA_045612265.1. Classification (GTDB taxonomy): domain Bacteria; phylum Bacteroidota; class Bacteroidia; order Bacteroidales; family UBA932; genus Cryptobacteroides. Next base: position 3,317 of record JAZKYT010000075.1, on the reverse strand, counting down.
ACTCTCGCAGCCATCGAGTGCGCCAAGACAGTTATCGCAGTTGTCAACCCTAACGTGCCACGTGCATGGGGCCAGGCAATGATTCCACTCGACATGATCGACATCTTTGTGGAAGGAAACGAGCCACTCGAGCCAGCTCACTTCAGCGAGCCTAACGAGGTTGAGATCGCTATCGGAAAGCACTGTGCTGCACTCATCGACGACGGCGCCTGCCTCCAGATGGGTATCGGAGCCATTCCGAACGCAGTTCTTGCACAGCTTGGCAACCACAAGAACCTCGGAGTACACACTGAAATGTTTGCAGACGGTGTTCTCGAGCTTGTGGAGAAAGGCGTGATCAACGGTTCCAACAAGGTTACAGACAAGGGCAAGCTCGTCTCGACATTCCTCATGGGTTCACAGAAGGTATATGACTTCATCGACGACAACCCTATGGTGGCAATGATGGATGTGGGCTATACCAACGACCCGTTCGTGATTGCAAAGAACCCTAAGATGACAGCCATCAACTCAGCAGTGCAGATCGACCTCACAGGACAGGTTTGCGCAGACTCGATCGGAACCAAGTTCTATTCAGGAGTAGGCGGTCAGGTGGACTTCATCTACGGAGCATCTCTCGCACCTCAGGGCAAGGCAATCATCGCAATGCCATCGACCACAAACAAGGGCGGCAGCAAGATTGCACCAGTGATCATCGAAGGTGGTGGAGTCGTGACCACAAGACCTCACGTACACTATGTATGTACAGAGTTCGGTGCAGTGGACCTCTATGGAAAGTCAATGCAGGAGCGCGCAAAACTGCTCATCAGCATTGCTCACCCTGACCATCAGGAATCACTCGACAGAGCTGCGTTCGAAAGATTCGGTCCGCACTACCACAGCGTGAAGATATAAAAGAGAAAAGAGCTGCTATTTGGCAGCTCTTTCTTTATTACGTTTAGTCAGCGCTCTCTGGAATTCACGGGCGTTTTTGATATGGTCATTGTAGCTGACCGCAAAACGATGGGTGCCATCGAAGGCAGGACTCGCGCAGAAATATATGTATTTATGATTCTCCGGTGAAAGGACAGCCTCAAGACATGCCTTAGGCGGCACATTGATCGGTGCAGGAGGAAGTCCGGCATATTTATATGTATTATATGGTGAATCCACCTGAAGATGCTTCTTAAGGATGCGGTCCGGCTCATAGTTGAAGCAGAAGGCCACTGTAGGATCGGCCTGCAGCCTCATTCCCTTGCGATAACGATTGAGATATACTCCGGCAATACGCGGATACTCGAAGCCCTTGAGAGTCTCACCGCTGACAATTGACGCCAGCACAGAGACCTGCATAGGTGTCAGCTTCTGAGCCTTTGCCTTGTCCATCCTTTCCTGATTCCAGAAGACATCGTATTCCTTCTTGAGCCTGTCGAATATATCCTTGACTGAAGCTGTCCAATACATCTGATATGTATCAGGAAGGATCATGGCGAACACATTTTCCGGAGTGAATCCATAAGAAGCCAGAAACTCCGCTGAATCCAACGCCTGCGCAACTGAAGCGGAATCCACCATCATCTGCGCAGCAATCTTCTGAGCCAGCCTTCCTTTAGTCCTGATTGTGCCGGAAAGAGTGAGATTTCCCGGAGTCTGCCATCCCTTGACCAGCATTCGTGAAACGTATATGCTCGTAAAAGAAGGCTCTATGACATATCTTCCGGGCTTAATGTACTCGATAACGTTTTCCTGCTCGAAGCAACGACGAAGGCTTCTTGGCCTTATCACGCCGGCACCGGACTCAAGTGAATCCAGGACCTCGGTCACCGTAGTTTCAGGTCTGACAAACAGTATATATTTCTCCGTAAAATTCGAGCGTTTGTTGTCATTATACCAACGTCCCGCCATCACCCCGACGGCAATGGTTACCATTGTGAAAAATATGATGAGAAGAAGATATTTCCTTTTCATACCTGCCTACTTTCTAAGTAAAATGATATCACCCTCACGCGGAACAGCACCATCTTCAAACTTATTCAGACGATTGATACTCTCAAGTCTCACACCAAAACGCTGGGCAACATCACGAAGATTGTCTCCCGACTCCCAGACATACTTTTCCACACCCTTGGCTGCAGACTTCTTCTTTGGCTTGAGATACACAATAGTGCCAGGTGTCAACGGGCTGTCCTTCTTCAGGTCATTGAACTTAAGGATTTCTCTGAGAAACAGATTATGAGAAGCTGCGATTTTTGTATAAGTATCTCCTTCTTCAGCATACACAAAAGGCACATTATTCTGAGTGTATATCTTTCTCTCAAAAGAAAAATGGAAGACCTCCCTCTGCTTTTCATCCAGAACCTTGACCTGCTCCACCACATTCGGAGATAACGGCAGTTCCTGTTCCTTCACCTTTTTCACCTTCTTCTCCTTTATTTTCTGCTCCTGGGCAGGAATTTCCTTGAACGGCTTCTGCTCAATCGGTTTCTCCTCAACATGTTTCTGAGGCAGCTTCTTGTCGTCCTTCTTATTATATGACCTACCGAAAGAAGCAGGCTTGCGGTCATACTGATGAAGATCATATTCCTCGATCAACTTGATCAGCTTCTTTGGATAGGCAGGGTCTGTGGCATATCCTGCCTTCTTAAGACCATGCGCCCATGCCTTGTAGTCAGTCACGCGATAGTCGAAGAGGAATTTATATCTGTCGCGGAATCTGAGAAAATCCGAATGGTCGCGATACGACTCAGACGGATGGGAGTATTTTCTGAAGCACTCGCCCTTGGCGTCATCATCATAATAGACCTTGCCGCCTTTCCAGTTATTATGGCACTTGATACCGAAATGGTTATTACTCATACGGGCCAGCTCCGATTGTCCGTTACCGGATTCAAGCAAGCCCTGAGCGAGGGTTATACTCGCAGGAACGCCACTGCGATACATCTCTGATACCGCAAGCGGAGCATATTTTTCGATATATTTTTCCTGTGGAGTCTTATTTGTCGGTGAAGCGGAAGCCACCAATGAAACGCAAAAAGCGAGTATAAATGTCAGAGTATTCTTCATCAGTTCTGTTCAGTTGTCCAAACACGAAGGTACGAAAATATTTATAAAAAAGACGCCCGGAAATTACTTTCCAGGCGTCCGATTATGTTATCTCGATGAGATTACTTGTTCTCGAGCTGGCTCTTAAGAGCTGCAAGTGCGTCGATGTCACCAAGAGTAGTCTTCTCTACGCTTGAGTTGATCTTCTTCACTGCCTTCTTAGTGTTGTCAGCCTCAGCTGCTGCCTTCTGAGCTCTTTCCTCAACTGCAGCTGCATAAGTCTTAGCGTGTGAAAG
>JAZKYT010000074.1:0-14028 GCA_045612265.1 Candidatus Cryptobacteroides sp. | reverse complement strand
GTCATATAAGGATCAAGACCATACTGATCGCAGATTGCGTTTGCCTCCTCGATAGAAGCGATACCGTTCTCGTTGAGAACTGCGAGGATCTGGTTAATACGACGATCCTGGCTTTCGAATTTTACTTCTCTAATCATATTGTCTTTCCTCCTTATTATTCGTGACGTGGGTCAATATACTTAACTGCACCAGCCTCCTCAGTGAAGCGGCCGTATGTTCCTGTTACCTGCTTGAGAGCCTCATTAGCGTCAACGCCCTTCTTGATGAGGTCCATAAAGCGTCCGAGGTGTACGAACTGGTAACCGCAGATCTCGTCGTTCTTGTCGAGAGCAAGAGTCTTGATGTAACCCTCAGCCATCTCAAGGTAACGTGGACCCTTAGCGAGTGTACCGTAGAGAGTACCAACCTGTGAACGGAGTCCCTTTCCGAGGTCCTCAAGACCTGCACCGATCATAAGACCACCCTCAGAGAAAGCTGACTGAGTACGTCCGTATACGATCTGGAGGAAGAGCTCGCGCATAGCTGTGTTGATAGCGTCGCAAACGAGGTCAGTGTTAAGAGCCTCAAGGAGAGTCTTGCCTGGGAGGATTTCAGATGCCATGGCAGCTGAGTGAGTCATACCCGAGCAACCGATAGTCTCAACGAGAGCCTCCTGGATGATACCCTCCTTTACATTGAGAGTAAGCTTACAAGCACCCTGCTGAGGAGCACACCAGCCAATACCGTGTGTAAGGCCTGAGATGTCAGTAATCTGCTTTGATTTTACCCACTTTCCTTCCTCAGGAATTGGAGCTGGACCGTGGTTAGGGCCCTTCTTTACGCAGCACATCTGCTGCACTTCGTGTGAATAAACCATAATAGTACTATTGTTTTATAAAACGTTGTTTCAAAAGATTTCTTGAAAATCACACAAAGATAGTAATTTTTCTGAAAGAGAAATGGGCCATTATAGTTATATTTGCAATTATGAAGTTCAAGATAGATTCGCAATATCAGCCGTCCGGAGACCAGCCTTCGGCAATCAAAGGAATATGCAGCGCTCTTAATCAGGGCGTTGATGCCGTGACATTGCTTGGTGTGACAGGTTCAGGCAAGACCTTCACCATGGCAAACGTTATCGAGAAGCTTCAGCGTCCGGCCTTGATTCTGAGCCATAACAAGACGCTGGCTGCTCAGCTGTATGGCGAATTCAAATCCTTCTTCCCGAACAACGCGGTTGAATATTTCGTCTCATATTACGATTATTATCAGCCCGAGGCTTATCTCCCGATTACGGATACATACATCGAAAAGGATCTCAGTATCAATGATGAGATTGAAAAACTGCGTCTCAGTGCTGCGTCAGCACTGCTTTCAGGACGCCGTGATGTGATTGTAATCTCCAGTGTGTCATGTCTTTATGGTATAGGAAATCCGGAGGACTTCCATACGCAGACAGTGAAGATCAAAAGGGGAGAGCAGAGGAGCATGACGCGCTTTCTTTACCAGCTTGTGGACGCGCTGTATTCACGAACAGAAACGGATTTCAAGAGGGGAACCTTCCGTGTTCGCGGAGATACGGTGGATATATGCATAGGTTATGGCGAGAATGCGGTACGCGTCGAGTTCTTCGGTGACGATGTGGAGCAGATTTCCATCATTGATCCAGTGACCGGTGCGTTCATTGACGAGATTGAGGAAATATCCATATATCCGGCTGGAAACTTTGTGACAACAAAGGAACGAAGCATAAAGGCAATCAGCCAGATCCAGGACGATATGATGGCCCAGTGCGAGTACTTCCATGAGATAGGCAAGCACCTGGAAGCCAAGCGTTTGAAGCAGCGAGTGGAATACGATCTTGAGTTCATCAAGGAGATGGGATATTGCCCTGGAATCGAGAACTATTCAAGATATTTCGACGGCCGTAGCGAGGGTATGCGTCCGTTCTGTCTGATTGACTATTTCCCTAAGGACTTCATCACTTTCATTGATGAAAGTCATGTGACTTTGCCGCAGATCAGGGCGATGTATGGCGGTGACCATTCGCGTAAGTCCGTGCTTGTGGACTATGGATTCCGTCTTCCGGCTGCAGCTGATAACAGACCGCTCAAATTTGAGGAGTTTGAGGCCATTACAGGTCAGAAGGTGTTCGTGAGTGCCACTCCGGCAGATTATGAGCTACAGAAGTCTGAAGGTCTTGTGGTTGAGCAGGTCGTGCGTCCAACTGGCCTTCTTGATCCGCCGATTGAGGTGCGTCCTACCAAGAATCAGGTAGACGACCTGCTTGAGGAGATCCGCAAGAGGGAAGAACTGGATGAACGTGTCCTCGTCACAACTCTCACCAAGAGAATGGCAGAGGAACTTGAGCATTATTTCACCAAGATGGGAGTACGTTGTCGTTACATCCACTCGGATGTGGATACGATGGAGCGAGTGGAGATCATCGAGGACTTTAAGAACGGACTTTTCGATGTGCTTGTAGGAGTCAATCTCCTTCGTGAAGGATTGGATATCCCTACAGTTTCATTGGTGGCAATTCTTGATGCAGATAAGGAGGGCTTCCTACGTAGCGGACGTGCACTCACTCAGACAGCTGGCCGTGCGGCACGAAATGTCAACGGACTCGTAATCATGTATGCTGACACGATAACGGATTCGATGCAGCAGACCATATACGAGACTGACCGCCGTCGTACCAAGCAGATGGAATACAATAAGCTGCATGGCATCACACCGACCCAGGTTTCCGTCAAGAAGAATCTTCTTCTGGAGACTGCCGGTGCTGCGCCACAGGCTGGAACCATTGCCCAGCAGGCTTGGGCTGATGTTCAGAAGGATCTTGGCGGCAAGGTGCGTAACCCACGCCTGGCAAACAGTGTGACAGGCAAGGTCAGTGCGGCAAATTCGTATGACGACCCTACATATATTCCTGATCCTACAGATTTGGGCCGTGGCAGCGTGAGTGTCGGTCTCGGTCACGACTCGAAACGTGAGTCCAACTCTGCTTATGTTGACGGCTATCTGCAGGCAGACCTTGCGGCTGTGCTTCAGGATCCTGTCATCCGCTCTATGACGCGTCCTCAGGTGGAGAAGGCAGTGGAGCAGGCTAAGCGTAACATGAACAAGGCTGCAGCAGATCTCGACTTCCTTGCTGCTGCAAAGTACAGGGATGAGATGTGGGCTCTCCAGCAATATCTTAAGGTCTGGAAGGATTAGTGGCATGTCATGGTGAATTCTTGCAAATCCTCAGATTCGCTCAGTTTTGAGGATTAGAAGTTAAAAAATGTCATCATATCCTCAGATATGGTAGTTTTTGAGGATATGACAGAAATGATATGGATAGTAAACTAAAACGGCACGGAATCAAGCGATTCCGTGCCGTTTGTCTATTGTATACGATGGTTAGTTCGCAGGAGCATCCGCGAGCATGAGGCTGCGGAATGTGTCAATGTCGCTCTGTGAGATGCCGATCTCAAGAAGGTAACGCTCAACACCAGCTGAGAAGCGCTCGCCAGTCTTTACGTAGTTGTTCCAGATATATTCAGCAGCTGGTTTGTATGCCCATGTTGTACGGACATTCTGGAATAATGTGTAGTTCTCTGATGATGCGATACTCCAACCCTTTGGAGCGAAGTATGAAAGCTCATATTCCTTGGAGATGTCTCCCTCAACTACGTCAAGGAGTCCGAGGATCACCATTGCCAAGGTACCTGTGCGGTCACGGCCGAGTGAGCAGTGGAAATATACAGGCTTGTCTGCCTTGATGCAGTCGATGACGAACTGCATGCTCATGCGTGTCTTCTCTCCGCCATCCTGCTTGAGCATTGAGTCACCACCGGTCTCGATGATTGGCGCGCAGAAGTCGAATCCTTCCACTGCAGGTGCAGTGTTCACATCGGATGCTCCCCTGATGTCCAGCTGAGCCTTGATGCCTTCAGCAATGATTGCCTTTCTTCCGGAATTCGAAAGAGTGCCTTCTTCAAGTCGTCCGCCTCTATATATCTTGTGGAACTTCACAGTCTTGCCGTCATAAGTCTGCCAACCACCAAGGTCGCGGCAGTTACGTACATTTGACTTGAAGAATACATGGCGTACTGTTCCGTAAGTTGTGAACTGGCCTTCAGTCATGACTGTTCCATTCTCGGCTGTCACCTTGTATGAGTAGCTGGTATTAGGAACAAGGTTGGTTACTTCGACATAAGTCTCACCTGCAGCAACGGTCTGAGTTGCACTCCATTCTCCATCACCCTCAGTAAGTACAAATGTGAGCTCACCGGCATCGTAATCAGCAGTCCAGTGGATTGAATATGCTTCCGGCTTGTCGGAATTTACAGCCTCACCATTATAGTTATGACCGTATCCACCGTAGTAGTCGCGGACATAAGTCTCAGTATAGTCATGATCAGGATATGTCACTTCCTCGACGAATTTCTGGACATTGCGGTTGGTTGCAAGTACATGGTCGCCGCTCTTGAGTTCTGGAGCAACTGTCTCCTCCTCTTCTGAACCGGATGTGTTTCCGCCGCTTCCGCAAGTAACCTCGAGAAGAGGTGCTGCTTCGCCATTCTCACCGCTTGGGAGAGCTCCGATTGTATTCCAGTTCTGGCTTATTATGACACCCAGACTGAAGGTGTCATTGATCACAACCTGATTCTCAGCCAATTTTGCCTTGTCAATAGTGAATTCATATCTGCTACCGCTTCCGGCACCCTTTGATATTCCCTTTCCTTTTGGCAGGATTGATTCCACACTCCAGGACCATTTGTCTTCTGCTCCAGTGTATATGTAGAGAGTCGGGTCATATGAAACGAAGGCATTGCTCTTCATCAGATATCCTTCTGTCATATAGTCAATACCAGCCTGTCCTTTCCAAGTGTCGTTACCTGCGCTGATGCTGTTGTCTGCATTCAGATATATGTTCATATACACAGATACATCAGGAACGATGATGTCATCGTTGACTTCCAGATATCCATTTATGTTAGTACTTGTTGCGTTGATCTTCAAGGTATTCAAACCTAAATATCTTGAATCTTCAGAGCTCTTGGCAACATAGACCTTTGCAGCTGCGAGTGCATCCCAGTCAGAGAAATCTCCATCAATGGTGATTGTGTTAACATCCTCCTCGACCGGTGGAGTAGGGTCTGCACCAAGGAAGAGGTTAGGCATTACGCGAAGCTTTGATCTCAGGATAGGATTTCCGCTCTTTGCCTCGATAGTATATTCCTCGTTGTTTGAATCTGTAACTGTCACAGTGAAGCCGTTGGTGAACTCAACAGGAGGAAGGGCGATGATGAATTCCACTGGTGTGTTGGTGTTGAGCTGGACGCCGTCGCCGCAGTTCAAAGTCACAGCTGTCGCTGTTGTCGAGTTCATCTTGATTGCAGGCTTCTGGTCAGCAGAAGCTGTAATAGTAGCCTCGCCAGCAAGAATCTCATTGTTCTTACCCTCAACCTTGACAGACTTTACCTGCTGGATACCCATTAGCTGAATCATCAGTGCTCCGCAGACGTTGTTGAAGGTGATGTCGTTGTCTTCGCTGACAGCAACCATAGGGAACTCCTTGTTTCCGAAGCTCTCAACTGTGTATGTCTGCTCTGCCGGGAGAACCACCTCAAGGGTATATCCGTTCTCAGCCTTTACGCATGTTACGTCCTCGCTGTATGGATAATATGCGACATTGTGATCCAATTCAATTCCTGCTGAGAGGTTATCGCCTTTGTCGGAAGTGACTTTTGTGAAATCAGCATAGGTCTTTCCAATGAAAGCCGGATCAATCTGATATCTGTGACCATAAGATGACTTGAGGAATCCCACGATCTGGTCATCTTCACACCAAAGGATATTGTTGTCCTGGTCAAGTGCAGTCTTGGTCATCTCGGACTGCTCGATCATTGCCGAAAGAACATCCCCCGACTTTGAGGAATTTATCGGCTCTTCAACCTGGCACGCTGCCAGGCATAGTGCTGCAGCGAGCAGAGAAAATAAAGATTTTTTCATGTCGTTAATTATGCTTTAAGTTATATATCCTATTTGCAGACCATGATGTCCAGGATCATCGAGTCTGTGGACTGCATGCCGACAGAACCGATGCGTCCAAGGTTCTGAATGGTTTTCTCAATATCCTTTTCAATGATTCCGTCGTGCTCCGAGATGCACACTCCTTCGCGGGCAAGGACTGCAGACTGGAGAGCTGAAGATACTCCCGAAGCAACCTTCATCGCGCATCCCACTTTGGCTCCGTCGCAGACCATTCCTGTGATGTTTCCGATCATGTTCTTGATTGCGGCGCAGATCTGTTCATAGTCACCTCCACGCAGATATACCAGTCCGCATGATGATCCTGTGGATGCAATCACGCAGCCGCAGAGTGCAGAAAGTTTTCCGAGATAGCCTTTGATGTGGATGGCAACCAGATGGCTGAGAACAAGCGCACGGGCCAGTTCCTCGTCTGAAGTGCCGTATTTCAATGAATATGCGATCACCGGCATTGTCACTGTGATACCCTGGTTTCCACTACCTGAATTGCTCATAGCAGCCAGTGTGCAGCCTGCCATGCGCGCGTCAGAGGCAGCAGCTGTCAATGACATTGCATAGCTGAGGAAATCTCCTCCGAACACCTCCTTGTTTTCAAGATGGTTAATGCAGTAGCCTACTCTCAAGCCATATTTTCCTGTCATTCCCTCATGAGCCAGTGCAAGGTTGAGGGTGCGTGATTCAAGGATGAATTCGATATCCTCGAATGCCACAGTTCTGGCGAAGTCATATATCTCCTTCACGCTGAGCTTGTAGTCAAGAGTTGTCTTTGATTCCACTGCTCCCGGAACCTCCGCAGACTTGCGGCCTGAATGAAGGATGCTACCGTTGAACGCTGTCTCCACGATGTTGTCATGGTCATCCTCGATGACTGCATAAGCCAGACGGTCTGCAACCTCCACCATAGCCTTGACGTAAAGCTTCTTGTCAGTTTCTGCAAGACCGACTGTCACCATGCCGTCAGTCACCATCTTCTTGGCATGCTCGACAGCATGTTCGTTGAGGTCGTGAAGAACTTCCAGACCATAAGAGGATTTTCCGCATACGGCACCGAGGGCAGCTGCGATGTGCAGACCCACCATTCCTGTGCCCGGGATTCCGACTCCCATGCCGTTCTTGAGGATATTGCCGCTGACTTCAATCTTCAGCTTGTACATATCCGACATCTTCCAGCCGACATTAAGACCTATGTTCTGGTCTGAGACAATCTCCATTGCCTTTGCCACTGCAAGAGCGACTGCAATAGGCTCAGTGCATCCAAGGGCCGGTTTAACTTCTTTACGGATCAATTCAATGATCTCAGCTTCACGTGCGGTCATTTCTTGAAAAAATCTAAGGTTATATTGATGAGGTTATATATATCTTCTTCATTGTGAAGTACTTCAATCGGGAATCCCAGACTCACTGCCTTGTGTCCATCTGCTTCGTATCCGACTCCAGCGGAAATGCCTGTATCCGAATATCTCAGGATGGTTCTGGCGAAAGCAGATGCCGGCACGAGGCCGTCAGGTGATTCCACACTGTAACATTCCTGGTTCACGGTGTTATGGAAAGCGATTGTGCCAAGTCCGGAGAAATCAACAGCCTGATTTCTGACTGCCTTGACCTGTCCGGTCTTGCTTGCCTGTCCGGCCTGATGTCTGTAGCCGAGTACATCAGCTGCAAACTTTCTTGAACCTGCTGCCAGCGTGCTGTCTTTCTGAACAGGGAATATGCTGTCAGAAAGGTCTGTTCCAATGTATGAGCCGCTCACGAGGATATTTCCACCCTGCTCAGCGAATCTTTTCAGCTGGTTCTGCATCTGAGGTGTGAACACTGTATACTTCTGCATCATGCCGCTTCCCACTGATGTAGTCACCTGTTTGCCGCAGACCACATCCACAGTCCAGGCTGAATTTCTATAGGTGGAATCTGCGCAGAATGCCTCGTTGCTGCATGAGTAGAATGCGTGACCAGCCTTCATGATAGCCTTGCCATGGACGGCGGCAAAGTCGAAGGTGTTTCCAGCAACCTTTTTGCCGGCATAGTCCTGGTCGGATGCTCCGAATCCCGGATTGTCGTCATCCAGCCATGGCTTGCAGCGGGTTATGTTATGCTGTTGGCCGATGTATGCGATATCGTTGATATAAGGAACTCCGCTGTCGATCCTGTTGTTGAAGCCGGCATAGGTCGGCGTGTCAAAGAATGCCGGTCCGCTGACTCTGTCAAAGTTGTTGACCACCAGGATGGCTTCCGATCCGGTGTATCCCTCCGGCATGCCGATGCTGACAATCTCGGATGGGAAACTGAGTCCGCCATCGTTGTATGCGACAACTTTGTAGCTATATATATGACCCGGCTCGACTGGAACCTCTATGCTCAGTCTTCCGTCATGCTTTTTGACAGCTCCCTGGATATCAGTGCCGGTGTCAAATGCTCCGTCGTCGATTCGTGTATAGAGGATATATCCGGTTGCTGCAGCAGTCTGCTCACCTGGGTCGGTGACAGGCTTCCAGCTCAGTACAGCCTTGGAACCGGATGCGAAACGGACTCCCATATTGTCCACCGGAAGTGGCTGAACAACATATTCACGACCATATCTGTTGCTCATATATTTCAGCATGCCTTTGTATACAGCACGGCTGACAGTGAATCTGAATGAAGGGTCCAGACCATATTTCATGTCTGCAAAGTTCTGGTGTGAAAGCAGTTCCAGAAGCAGGGCAGGGGAGCTTGGTGTGCGGGATTCCCTATATCCTCTGTCCCAGATGGATCTCTGTGACCAGAGTGAATCGAATTCGTGACGCAGGTCGTGTACGATCTGATCCTGGACAGCAGCGGCAAAGCTTCTGCTGGTGAGTCTCTCTTCTCCGGAAGGAAGTTTCTTTGTTCGCTCTGACTTGAGGGTGTAGATTGCAAGAGTGCCGATCAGCGAATCTCCTGGGGTCACACCTGCATCAGAATGAAAGCCCAAGGTGAGGTCGAACGGAATACCCATTCCACCTTTCTTGTCGGGATTCATCCATGAGCCCTTGCTCATCCATGCCACCCAGTCTCCGCGGGACATGAAGTCATCACGGTAGTCGTTCTGCCCCTCGTTCAGATGCCAGACCGTTGTGTCCGCACCTGACCACTGGAGCCAATATCTTGCAGCTTCTGCAGAACGTGGCATTCCTGAAACATAAGGGTCGGCTATTATCACTCCGGAACTGTCCCTTACCTCTCCACGTGCGATGTTTCCGATTCCTCCTCCGAAACGGACTGCGTCAGCAGTGACCACGCTTCCGGTGCTATGCTTCCATCCTTCAGGAGTGCTGTTGTCCAGAGTCACATATCCTTGGCTTCCTTCAGCAAACTCGAATGTGCCGAGATATATCCATGTGCCGCCACCCATCTTCTGGTTGACTGCGAAATGGCTTTCGCCTCCAAGATGATGAACTGTGTAATGGGCAGAAGTGCTGCTGTTAGGAAGGCTCTTGTATGAGATATATACGGAGTACGCTCCGCGCTCCGGGATTTCTGGTCTCCACTGAAGTGAGGCCTGGTCTGATTTGCGGTTGTGCGGAATGCATGATGACATCCTGGCTGTTCCCATGGTGAATGGATTCTCAACACCGATGTATGTCTCTTTCAGGTCGGCAAATCCAGTTCCGGCGTCAGTCCACTTGCCTGTCTCAGTGTAGCTGCCGGTTCCTCTGACCGCACCGGTCCAGCCGGCTACATCATGGATCGGTTCTGCAACCCAGCTGCTGTCATTGTCCACAATGACTTCGTTGACCTGAGTGTCCCTCTCTCGTGGAAGCATGACGTATGCTCCGGCATTCTCCAGCATCGGCACAAGGTAAGGAAGAACGAAGCTTTGGGTGAACATGTCCTCGCATGTCTGGAAAAGACAAGGACGCTGCCACAGCCAACGGTCAAGATTATGCGAATAGTATCTTCCGTGGCTCTGCCATAGGGCTATATGGCGGCCGTCGAGGCCTTTCTTGTACTTGCGTGAATCCAAAGAAGTCACGATTGCAGGAGCATCGTGATAGGTGTTCACGCGGTGACGTGAGTGTCTCGGTTCGCCGTCCGAACTCAGCTCTGGAGTCACGAGATGTCCCAATGCCACACCTCTGCTGTATATTTCTCCAACTTTATATTTCCTGTACTTCTCAGGGAAAAGATTGTGCAGCCTGTTCTTGAACCAGCGTGGGTCCGGGTCGTTCCAAGGGAAATCACCGAGACTTTCTGTGAAATAGAAATCCAGTGATGAACCGCGTCTGGTGATGGACTTTATCGTAAGATTTCCGGCAACGCCTGTCCTTTCCTTGATCAGGGATGCAAGCGAGTCGCAGATCGGTGTGAAATCATTGACAATCTCGCTCTGAGCATGCGCACAGAACGAAATGAGAAGGAAAATATATATGAGAAGTTTTTTCATTAACGTTTCTTTATGATGTAGCCTAGGATGATGATACTTCCGCAGATCAGTCCTGCGCTGTCTGCCACCAGGTCAAGAACCTCGTATGACCTGTATGCCGTTGTTGCCTGAAGCTTTTCAGTCGCAAAGGCAAAGATGAATCCGAGCAACAGGAATATCCCCAGGACCGAAAGCTTTCTCAGAAAGCCTTTTTCAGTAGGGCTGAAGGATGAATAACTCAGAATTACAAATGGAAGGAACATGAGAAAGTGTGCAATCTTGTCTATCGGAATGCCTAGAAAGCTCGGCGGCAGTTCCGGAATGCTGTTGGTGCGGATGACACACAACAGGATGACTGCAGTTATATAAACGCAGAAAAGAACGAGTGATATTCTCTTGATGTTCCTGATCATGTCTCTAAAGAGCCTGCATGTCGTTGAGTTTTTTGTAATATCCGTCGAGGGCAAGCAGCTCCTCATGACGGCCACGCTCAACTATTCTTCCTTCGTGCATCACGCAGATCTCGTCTGCATTTTTGATGGTCGACAGACGATGGGCGATTGCGATGGTCGTACGTGTCGAGGTGAGCCTGTCGAGAGCTTCCTGGACGATTTTCTCAGACTCGGTGTCAAGTGCCGATGTCGCCTCATCGAGGATGAGGATCGGAGGATTCTTCAATATGGCGCGTGCAATGCTGATGCGCTGTCTCTGGCCTCCGGAGAGCTTGCCTCCGCGGTCTCCGATGTTGGTCTGGTAGCCTTCCTCCTTCTCCATGATGAAGTCGTGGGCATTGGCGATCTTGGCAGCAGCCACCACCTGTTCCATGGTAGCTCCTTCCACGCCGAATGCTATGTTGTTGAAGATTGTGTCGTTGAAGAGGATGGCCTCCTGGTTCACGTTGCCGATGAGGCTGCGGAGGTCCTTCACGCGGAAATCCCTGAGGTCGGTGCCGTCGAGGGTGATGGAACCTTCGTTCACATCGTAATATCTTGGAATCAGGTCTACGAGTGTCGACTTACCTGAACCTGACTGGCCGACAAGAGCCACTGTCTTGCCTTTAGGAACTGTGAAGTCTATGTCGTGGAGCACTTCCTTGCCTTCCTCGTAGCTGAATGATACGCCGTGGAAACGGATTTCTTCCTTGAATCCGTCGAGCTCTGCTGGTTCCGCAGGTTCTATGATGTCGTTCACGGCGTTCATGATCTTGTCCACTCTCTCCATTGATGCCATACCCTTAGGGATGTTGTAGCTGGCCTTAGAGAATTCCTTGAGCGGAGCAAGCACGCTGTAGAGGATGGTCATGTAATAGATGAAGGTGGAAGCATCGATAGGTGCCTTCTCACTAAGGATGAGGGTACCTCCGAACCACAGCACGATCATGATCATGATGGATCCGAGAAGTTCGCTGACCGGATGCGCAGATGCCTGTCTTACGGCAACCTTTGCAGATGCTTTCCTATACTGGTTCGCTGTCTGGGCGAAACGCTCCTTCATCTTGTCCTCTGCGATGAAGGCCTTGATGATTCTCAGTCCGCCGAGGGTCTCGTCGAGCTGAGCCATGGTTTCACTCCATTTCTCCTGCGCCTCAAGTGACTTGCGCTTGAGCTTCTTTCCGATGGCACTCATTCCCCATGCCATTACAGGTACGACTGTGAGGGTGAAGAGGGTTAGCTCCCAGCTGAAGTAGATCAGAGCGGAGAAATAGCAGATTATGAGGATAGGGTTCTTGATCAGCATGTCAAGAGAACTGATGATCGAGTTCTCGATTTCGTTCACGTCGCCGCTCATCCTGGCAATGATGTCTCCCTTCTTCTGCTTGTTGAAGAAGCCCATAGGGAGGCTGAGGAGCTTGTTGTAGACCATTGTGCGGATATCACGGACGATGCCGGTTCTCAGCGGAACCATGACTGCGGAAGAAGCGAAATAGCACGAGGTCTTCAGAAGGGTCATCACACCGAAGATGCATCCGAGAATAAGGAGCGTGTTGGATCCGCCCCATCTTTCGATCATCTGACTGATGTACCAGTACATGTTGTTCATGAGCTGGTCCTTGCCGGGAAGTCCGTCCCATGGCATGAATTCATAAGTGGTTGTATCCAGCTTGAACAGGATGTTAAGGATAGGGATCAGAAGGGCAAATGAGAAGATGTTGAATACTGCAGAACACAGATTCAGGATCACTGAACCTACGAGATATCCCTTATATGGTGCGGCAAAGCGCTTGAGTACTTTCCAGAATTGCTTCATGATTTTGGGTTTTACGTGCGCATAACGCGCGCACAACCTACAAAGATACTAAATTAAAGCATCTTTTCAAGCCACTCGAAAATGAGATATATTCTTTTTTTGAAAACGGGGTAGTCCAGAGTGTCTGCAGTGTCGCGGGTGCGGTTGGTGTTCATCGTGATTCCAGACGTGAACAGGACTGCCGGTATGTTATTGTCAATGAACACTCTCTGATCGGAAAGACGGTAGAAGACGTCGGTGAAATTCTTGCTTCCGTAGTATGTGAAATCGAGGTCCATGTGAAGGCCTGTGCTGCGGTTGCAATATGATAGAAGTTCCCTTTCAGCGGGTTTGAGGGAGTGTTTTCCGAGCATGATCATATAGTCGTTCCTGCCCTTGGTCAATGGGGCGAGGCTGCTGCCGATCTGGTCGATGTTGACCATGAGCTTGATGTCTTTCGGACCGATTGTCCTTCCGCTCAAAGGGTCTTTGAGAAGGCCGTCTTCAAGCATTTTCCAGAAGGCGTTCGAGCCGGCCATGCTGAGTTCTCTCGCGTCGAATGCTACGAAAATTATATTGCTGTTATAGCTTTTTCCCAAGGTCTTCATGATTGAAAACATCTCTGCCAGACTCGTCAAAGCCACTGTGCCTGAGGCATTTGAGTCGGCACCTGGGTAGTTGGTTCCCTTGAGCTGACCGAGGTGGTCATAATGGGCTCCCACAATCACATATCTGTCTTTCGGAGTCTTGATGGAACCCGGGATAAATCCGACCACATTTCCTCCGATCACACCTTGTCCGGTATCAAATCGCTTGACATAAGTGTCTCCGATAGGCATGACTTTGGCATTGCGGAATTCCCTTGCAATCCAGGTCGCAGTCTGGATGTTGCCTATTGTGCCCGTTCCGCGGCCGTGGCAGATTGTGTCGGAGAGGAACTCCACCTTTTTGTACAGCTTCTTCTCCCAGATCATGTTTCTGGCTGCTGAACTTCTCGAACCTACGCTTACCTGTCCCCATGCGGATATACAAAGAAATAGGGCCATGATCAGTGCCATGGTCACTTTCGTTGAATTTTTGGACATTTTTGTCTGCATACGCGCGGGAAATGATTATCTTTGTAGGTTTGCTATTGGCTGCTGCCCATTTCGGGACGCCAAAATTAGGAAAAAATAGCTGTATCAGGAAATTTTATGCGCAGACTGCTTAAATATATTCTCGTCATTCTCCTCTTCGCTGCAGGAGCGGGCAGGCTGCATGCGCAATATGACAAGGATGCCTTTTTCATGCGCGGCCGCATGGCGCTATCCGATGGAAAATATGCTCAGGCTATCGAGAATTTCAATGTCCTGGCACAGCTGGATACCGCGGATTACTGGACATTCTTCTTCAGAGGAATC
>JAZKYT010000073.1:0-29645 GCA_045612265.1 Candidatus Cryptobacteroides sp. | reverse complement strand
TCATTCAAGGAAAAATGCGACAGTCTTTCCAAGAAGCTTACTCAATACGGAATCGGTGCCGGCGACAAGGTAGCTATCCTTTCGCAGAGCATGCCTAACTGGTCAGTGGCATTCTTCAGCCTTGTTCCATTCGGACGTATCGCTATTCCAATTCTTCCTGATAGCTCTGAGAATGAGGTCACTAATATCCTCAATCACTCTGAGAGCAAGGTGATCTTCGTATCGCAGAAGCTTGCTTCAAAGCTCAGCCAGGAGTGCCGCGACAAGATGACCCTCGTGATCGATATGGATACATTCGAGGTTCTTCAGTCAGATGACGAGAAGTTCACTTGCGACGGAAAGACAGCAGTCCCTACTCCAGACGATATTGCAACAATCATCTACACTTCAGGTACTACAGGTAGCGCAAAGGGTGTTGTGCTCAGCCATAGAAACCTTGCATCAAACGTGATCACATGCTACCATGCCTGCAAGAGAGGCAAGAAGGACAGATGGCTTTCAGTGCTTCCGATGGCACACACTCTTGAGATGACACTTGGTATGCTTTATCCATTGTACTGCGGTGCAACTGTATATTATCTTCCTAAGCCGCCTGTGGCTTCATTGCTCATGAAGGCGCTCAAGATTGTGAAGCCGACAACAATGCTCACCGTGCCGCTCATCATCGAGAAGGTATACAAGGGCAGCGTGCTTCCTACCATCCAGAAGAGCCGCACCCTCACATGGATGAACGAGCATATGAACGGTCTTATGTGCCGCATCATCGGTATGAAGCTCAAGGCGACCTTCGGCGGAAAGATTACATTCTACGGAATCGGTGGTGCAAAGCTTGATTCCGAGGTTGAGAATTTCCTCCTTAAAGCTAAGTTCCCATATGCAATCGGATATGGTCTGACTGAGACTTCCCCTCTCCTTGGCTATGCGATGAATGGATGGAGAACCGTGGGTTCGTTCGGTTATCCTGTATATAATGTTCAGCTCAAGCTTCACAATGTAAATCCTGAGACTGGTGAAGGTGAGGTTGTAGCCAAGGGTCCTAACGTGATGCTTGGATACTACAAGGATCCAGCCCGCACAAAGAGCGTGTTCACTGAGGACGGATGGTTCCGCACAAATGATATCGCTATTCTTGACGAAAAGGGACGCTACCATATCAAGGGTCGCAACAGCAATATGATTCTCGGTCCTTCAGGTGAGAACATCTATCCTGAGGAGATTGAGAACGTGATCAACAACGTGGAGGGTGTGAGCGAGTCGATTGTGGTTGAGCGTGACGGTCGTCTTGTGGCTCTCGTGCAGCCTGCTGAGAACTTCATCCAATGGGATAAGGAGAGCGAGGACAAGCTCTATGAGAAGCTCGATGCATGGAAATCCAAGGTTCTCAGCGTCACAAACAAGAACGTGAACAAGTCTTCACAGGTGAGCGCTGTGGAGGTCATGAAGGAGCCGTTTGAGAAGACTGCAACTCAGAAGATCCGCCGCTTCCTTTACAAGAAGTCAGCACCGACTGTGGAGCAGGAGAAGAAGGATAAATAAAATATTTTCCTGAAAATACGGTTTTTACACCAAATTTGTATAGGCGTTTCATAACACACAATTTAATTATAGTGGTTATGAAACGTCTTAACTTTATTTTGGGAGCTGCGGCGCTTGCTGCATTCTCTCTCACAGTTTCTCCAGCAGTGAGTGCTCAGGAGAATGGAAACAGGGACGAGAACGGAAAGATTGTCCGTGGTCCATATGAAACAAACAGGTTCGGCGACAATTGGTTCATCGGCGTCGGTGGCGGTATCAACATCTTCCTGAATGAAGGCGATGTCGCAGACAACATCGTGATCAGTCCAAGTATCGATGCCAATCTCGGCAAATGGTTCACTCCGGCTGTCGGCATGAGAGTAGGTTACCAGGGCATCTACACCCAGTGGAACGCCAACAGTCCTAGCCTTCTGGGCAATACTCTCGACACCCAGGAGAATATGTATCCCCAGAAGATGGGATATATGTATGTCCACGGCGACTTCCTATGGAATATCTCCAACGCTATCGGCGGATATAAGGAGACTCGCTTCTGGAATTTTGTCCCATATATCCACACAGGTTACTTCCGTTCTTACGGAATGGACAATGTGACTTATATCAATAATGAACTTGCCCTGGGTGCAGGTCTTCTTCACAATCTCAGACTTGCAGACCGACTCGACCTCATCATCGACATGAGAGCTACGGTGGTGAATGGCAGAGTGAATGAGAACACAGGGGTGGCATTGCTCCCAACCGTGACCGCAGGTCTTGCCGTGGATCTTGGCTGGCCTAACTTCATCCGCACATCTACAATCCTTGATGCTCTGGCAGTTGCCGAGGCAGAGAAGACCGCTGTACTCGAAGCTGCCATCGTAGCTCTTGAGGCTGCAAATGCTTCTCTTGCAGCTAACAACGAGAACCTCACACAGAAGAATACAAAACTCAGCAAGCAGGTGAAGGCTCTGCAGAACAGACCTGAGTTTGATGTCGAGGCATTCTTTGAGGGCATGACTCCGGCTCACGTATTCTTCGAGATCGGAAAGGCAACTCTCGATGCACGCCAGATGGCACAGCTTGATTTCCTTGCAAAGAATATCATCGGTGCAGCAGACCAGGAGACAAACATCCTCGTGACAGTAATGGGCTCTGCAGACAGCAACACAGGTTCTCAGAAACGCAATCAGCATCTGAGCGAGGCACGTGCCAAATATATCTTCGACCTCCTTACAACCAAGTACGGTATCTCCCCAGACCGCTTGACTATGAAGACAGAGGTTGTGAAGAATGCTTCAGATCCAGCACTTAGCAGAGCAGTAGTTTTCACCTTCTAAGTGAGGCCTAATTAATTGACTCTCTGACAATTATACGTTTGGCTCGCCTTCCATGGAATGCGAGCCAAACAAGCATTTAGCTGATTGACAGAATGTTAGGCCTCACCACAAATTATCAAAAATTTTTGTATATTTGTGTGATTTAAAACGAAAACCATGACAAAGATCGGAACAACATTCACAAAATCGGGCAAGAAAGCGGTTCTTTGCGGATCTGGCGAGCTCGGAAAAGAGGTGGCACTTGAACTTCAGAGATATGGAGTTGAAGTAGTTGCATTGGACAAATATGAAAATGCACCTGCAATGCATGTCGCTCACCGCAGCCATGTTCTTTCAATGCTTGACGGAGATGCACTTGAGGCAGTTATCCGTGAGGAGAAGCCTGATTATATAATTCCTGAGATCGAGGCAATCGCGACAGACAGACTCGTGAAGCTCGAGCAGGATGGATTCAATGTGGTTCCTACAGCCATGGCAACACGCCTGACCATGAACCGTGAGGGTATCCGCAGACTTGCTGCAGAGGAGCTCGGCATCCCGACCTCACCATACCGTTTCGCTCAGACTCGTGAGGAGTTCGATGCAGCTGTCGCTGAAATCGGAATCCCATGCGTCGTGAAGCCGGTAATGAGTTCTTCAGGCCACGGCCAGAGCACTATCAAGTGCGCAGCAGACATCGACAAGGCTTGGCAGGTATCGCAGGAAGGCGGTCGCGCAGGCAGCGGTAAGGTCATCGTTGAGGGATTTGTGAATTTTGACTACGAAATCACTCTCCTGACTGTACGTCACAGCGCCGGCACAACATTCCTTAAGCCTATCGGTCACCATCAGGTTGATGGAGACTACCGCGAGTCATGGCAGCCACAGGCAATGTCGGAGAGAGCCATCGAGCTTGCTGAGGCAATAGCAAAGGCTATCACAGATGCGCTCGGCGGTTATGGTATCTTCGGAGTAGAACTCTTTGTAAAGGGTGAAGATGTGATTTTCAGCGAGGTTTCTCCTCGTCCGCACGATACAGGTATGGTTACCATGATTTCACAGGATATGTCTGAGTTCGGTCTCCACGCACGTGCAATCCTTGGTCTCCCTATTCCTGACGTGAAATTTTATGCTCCATCTGCTTCAAAGGCCATCGTGGTGGAGGGCAATACAAAGGAATATGAGTTCTGCAATCTTGACAAGGTTCTTGAGGAGCCTGGCGTGCAGATCCGTATCTTCGGAAAGCCGGAAATCGCAGGACACCGTCGCGTGGGAGTGATCCTCGCCACTGACGAGAATGTCACAGCTGCTCTTGCAAAGGCTGAGCGCGCTTATTCTAAACTTGAGGTTAAAGTATACTAACAAAAAATCCAGTCGAAATCGACTGGATTTTTTGTTATTTAGAGAGCCTCAATAGGTCGAAGTCGATGCGGATCTTGTCGATGATGCGGCAGACAAGTTCGTAGGTACGGCTGCCTTTGGTGTAGTCAGCAGGTGTGATGAAGTTGACTCGATGCTGACGGAGAAGCTTTTTGGCAACGTTTACCTTCTTCTTGTTCTCCGGGTTATAGACAGCAATCGAATTTCCGCCGAACATCTTGACGATCTTCATGCATGGGACATCAGTTTCTCCGTCACCAAGATAAATCATATGCGGGAACGGAACTCGCTTGTTGTCCTCGGCCTGACTTTCGTTGACCTTCTTGTTGTCACGAACGCTGAGAATACCTTTGTTGATCTTGAAGAGGAACTGGGTCTTTGCAGTGTAGTCTACTGCTACACCTGGCCATTCTGCCTCACCGTCCTTATTATATAGGAAGGAACATGCGAAGATTCTCTTGAACTCGTGGGCGATCTCTGTACCCTCGATCATTTCGGCGAGACCGGATGAGTTGATGTAGTGCTCAACTCGAACTCCTTTCTGACGGCCATACTCATTCACGATGGTGAACCATTCGCGGACTCCTTTGAACAATTCCACCGATGCACCGAAACGGCGGAAGTCATCGCGACGTAGCTTGATGCCGGCCTTACGCGCCTCGTCGAACATCAGCTTCATATAGCTGAGAATATTGCTCGCATCCTGGTCGATTGCAATGTCGTCACTCGCCTGCCAGAACTCCTGAGGTTTCTTTCCTATAGCCTGGATAAATCCGAATTCCTGCATGTTTCCAGGAGACAAAGTGCCGTCAAAGTCGTAGATCAATGCTACAATTGGATATTTTCTCATTTCAAAAAGGTATATTTTTGATGAATTTCGCCACAAAAAGGCCCGTTTTGCCACAAATATAGTTAATAATCAGCGGTTATATGTAAAAATCTATACTTTTGTGACCGAAATTTTCAAAATCAAACGAAACTAATGAAGCACTATTTTTCACGACTTGAGGAGTCGGTCAAGTCACACTGGGATCGCCCGGCACTCGGAAACTTCCGCGGCGAGCTCTTCACTTTCGGACAGGTAGCAACAAACATCGCAAAGCTCCATCTCCTTTATGAAAAGGCAGGACTCAAGAAGGGTGACAAGATAGCACTCTGTGCGAAGAATTCTGCACGTTGGGGTGTGGCTTTCTTCTCAGCAAACACTTATGAGGCGGTGGTAGTTCCTATCCTCGCAGACTTCCATCCGGATAGTGTAAACTCCCTCGTTGACCACTCAGAGAGTAAGGTGCTCTTCACAGATACAGATATCTGGGCAAAGCTCGACATCGAGAAGATGCCACAGATCCAGGCAGTAGTTTCAACAGCAGACTTCAAGCTTCTTTACGCAGCTGACGATAAGATTCAGAAGGCTAACGATGAGCTCGATGCACTTTTCGCTGAGAAGTATCCAAACGGATTCACTGCTGCAGACGTGAACTACCCTACTGATAACGACAAGGACCTCGCAATCATCAACTATACTTCAGGTACTACAAGCGCACCTAAGGGTGTGATGCTCCGTTACGAGTGCTTGAGCGCCAATGTTGATTTCGGTCAGAAGAGACTCCCGTCATACCCTGAGGACAAGGTTGTATCTATGCTCCCTATGGCACATATGTATGGTATGATGTTCGAGCTTATCTACCCACTCTGCGGTGGTTCTTCAATCTACTACCTCGGAAAGACCCCTACTCCAGCCCTCCTTCTCGGAGCGATGGCAGAGGTGAAGCCATATCTTGTGGTAACAGTTCCACTCGTTATGGAGAAGATCTTCAAGAGCAAGGTTGCTCCGGCAATCAGCAAGCCTGCAATGAAGGTTCTTTGCGCTATCCCAGGCGTGAACCAGCTCATCTTCAAGAAGATCCGCACAACACTCCTCAACGCATTCGGTGGTAATGTACGCGAGATCATCATGGGTGGCGCTGCCCTTAACCCTGAAGTTGAGAAGTGGTTCAAGAAATTCAAGCTTCCTTTCACAGTGGGTTATGGTATGACAGAGGCTGCTCCTCTTATGGCATACGAGGACTGGTGGGAATTCGCACCTAAGTCTTGTGGTAAGGCAACAGACTCTGTGGAGGTTCGTATCGACTCTGAGGACCCATACAAGCAGATCGGTGAGATCCAGGCAAGAGGTGTGAACATAATGAGCGGATACTACAAGAATGAGGAGGCAACTTCAGCTGCATTCACAGCAGACGGATGGATGCGTACCGGTGACCTCGGTCTTCTTGACAAGAAGGGCAACATCTTCATCAAGGGCCGCAGCAAGAATATGATTCTCTCTGCAAACGGACAGAACATCTTCCCTGAGGAGATTGAGGCAGTGATCAACAACCAGCCTTATGTGATCGAGTCTGTTGTTGTTGACAGAAAGCACAGCCTTGTTGGTCTCGTATATATTGACAAAGATAAGTTGCAGGCAGACGGTCTGGACATTGAGGTGCAGGTTGCACTCATCAAGTCTGAGGTAAACAAGGCAATGCCGGCATATAGCAAGATCGCGAAGATCGAAATCATGGATTCTCCATTTGAAAAGACTCCTAAGATGAGTATCAAGAGATTCATGTACAAGTAAAACCTCGCGCGAGCGACGTACTATTTTCCTAAACCTCACAGTCGTCCGAAAATCTTCGGGCGGCTGTTTTTTCACCTTGGTGTTTTCTGCGTTGGTATTCCTGTCTGGTCGGTCAAATCCTCAAAAATGCCATTATTTGAGGATTTAAGAGGCATTTTGTGCCCCATATCCTCAAATCGACACGAATATGAGGATTTGACAGTAATTCCTGGACGAAGCAGGGTCTAAAAAAGTTTCGATATCTTTGCAACAAATTCTAGAGACAGTGCATCTAATGGATGTTTTATAAAAATGTTATGAAGAAACTCATTCTATTGACAATTTCTGTCATTCTGGCAATTTCCGCCAGCGCACAGACCAAGAGAGAGACTCGCAACGAGCAGTTCAAGGAAGACTTCCCATACAAATATGAAGTAACACTCGGATGGGCTGGATATCCTTTATTTGATGGCTTGATTTGGGGACACGGAATGAGCTGTGAAGCATGCAGGGAGATGGCTCTCATGCACGAGATGGGACATCTCAACTACCTCTACAGAACAGTCAACGGAGGCGAGTATATGACAGGTTTGATCTCTGGTGAATTCAACATCCATTTCAAGCGCTGGTTCACACTCTCACTTGAAGCTGGCGTGAATGGAATATGGGGCAAGCACTACAACAGACTGGATGGATGCGTTGTGGAAAAGAGTAATGGAGCGACTGTCACACTTCTGCCACAGGCACAATTTAACTGGCTGAACAAGAAGAACGTAAGACTTTACAGCAGCGTTGGTCTCGGCCTTACTGCCGGCAGATATAACAAGGAATTCGGTGCATATCCATCATTTCAGCTTTCACCGTTTGGTATCACAGCAGGCAACAAGGTATTCTTCTTTGCTGAGCAGTCAATCGGCACAACATACTTAGGCGGTAAATTCGGAGTCGGATATAGATTTTAGGAGGTAGAGTCATGAAAAGAATATTCATATTTGCAGCATCAGTTCTGTCTGTTATCGGATGTACACTGACAACCCCGAAAAGTCCAGAGGTCACAGCCTACAATCTGCAGGTCTACAGTTCATTGGAGCTCGGTAAATGTGTCGCAATGCCATCTGTTCTTACAAGTGTAATGGCCGAATTCGACGAGTATCTGAAAAAGAGTAAGGAAGAGATGCTCATGGACGAAGTGTTCAATGGAACTGTAACGTTCAAAGGAGAGGACACATACGAAATACATCTGAGGGAACCGTATCTCATGTGCACAGTCGATACAGATGGTAAATCGATATTCGAAAACGATGCAGTCTGGACAGTTTCAGATATCTATTATAGCGACGTATACACTGACGGAGCTATTGGAGTTTCCCTTGACGTAAGAGTGAGTGGAGAATCGACTCTCACCAAGGTATCAGACAGCACATGGTTCTTTGAGTCAGAAGGTATTGAAACCACAGTAAAGCTGGCGGCAGAAGACCCGTTGGGAGGCTGGATTGTAGAGGGAAGAAGCGTCGACATCGGAACTGACCATCTGTGGTCTCAGTCCACCACTGGCGAAGGTGGAATAAAAGTCTACAGCCACAATAACCTATCATACAACGGAACATTTACAACCGAGATATACAAAGAGGATGAACAGCTTGATTTCTGCACATTCTCATTCAGACCGGGATTCACATCCTCGGTAACGACCAGCAGAGATTAACTGCCAATGACTGACAAATAGTCAGTTTGAGGATATTGGAATATATTTTGAGTATAGTAAGTCGTCCTTCGGGGCGACTTTTCTGTGTCATATCAGTTAAGTCGGAGGGAAATTAAGTCAGAAAAATTTAAAGAGATATAGAAATGGCAACAACAGGAAAAATTGGAGTAACCACCGAGAATATATTTCCGGTGATCAAGAAGTTTCTTTATTCAGACCATGAGATCTTCCTCAGAGAGCTCGTGGCAAATGCTGTGGATGCTTCACAGAAGATGAAGGCGCTTGCTGCTTCAGGAGAATATAACGGAGAACTTGGCGAACTTGCAGTGCGTATCGAGCTCGATGAAGCAGCCAAGACATTGAAGATCATTGACAATGGTATCGGTATGACTGCCGAGGAAGTTGACAAGTATATCAACCAGATCGCGTTCTCGAGCGCAGGTGAGTTCCTGGAGAAATATAAGGACCAGCTCAGCAGCATTATCGGACATTTCGGTCTTGGATTCTATTCTGCATTCATGGTCGCTGAGAAGGTTACCATCGAGACTCTTTCATGGAAAGAGGGAGCAAAGGCAGTGAAGTGGAGCTGCGACGGTTCTCCTGAATATGACATGGAAGAGTGCGAGAAGGCTGACAGAGGAACTGTCATCACTCTCTACATTTCTGAGGACGAGAAGGAGTTTGCGCAGAAGAACCGTATCGCAGGTCTTCTCAACAAGTATTGCAAGTTCATGCCGATTCCTGTTATCTTCGGCAAGGAGCAGGAGTGGAAGGATGGCAAATACGTTGACACAGATAAGGATAATGTGATCAACAAGGTGGAGCCGCTTTGGGCACGCAAGCCAGCAGATCTCAAGGATGAGGACTATCAGGAGTTCTACAAGACCCTCTACCCTATGGCAGAGGAGCCGCTTTTCCATATTCACCTGAACGTGGACTACCCTTTCAACCTGACTGGTATCCTCTACTTCCCTAAGATCAAGAACAATGTGGAGATTTCACGCAACAAGATCCAGCTCTACTGCAATCAGATGTTCGTGACCGACTCTGTGGACAATATCGTTCCAGACTTCCTCACCTTGCTTCATGGAGTGATCGATTCACCGGATATTCCGCTCAACGTGTCACGCAGCTATCTCCAGAGCGATGCAAACGTGAAAAAGATTTCGACATATATCACAAAGAAGGTTGCAGACCGTCTTGACGAGATCTTCAGAAATGAGCGTCAGCAGCTCGAGGAAAAGTGGGACAACCTCAAGCTCTTCATCGAGTATGGTATGCTTTCAGACGAAAAGTTCTGCGAGAGAGCGATGAAATTCACCCTCCTGAAGAACACTGAGAACAAGTATTTCAGCATCGAGGACTATAAGAAGGCTATCGAGGGCGGTCAGACAGACAAGGACAAGAAGGTTGTGTTCCTTTATGCAACCGACGTGGAGAGCCAGTATTCATTCATCGAGGCTGCAAAGAACAGAGGTTACGACGTGCTCTTGCTGGACTGCCAGCTTGACAGCCATTTCGTGAACCTCCTTGAGGCCAAGATCGAGAATGCACGTTTTGCACGAGTGGACTCTGACAGCATTGACAACCTCATTCCAAAGGAGGAGAAGGTGAAGCCTGAGCTTTCTGAGAAGGAGCAGGAGGATCTTTCAACAATCTTCAAGAGCGTTCTTCCTAAGGGCAATGAGTATCTTGTTCACGCAGACAACCTTGGAGCTAATGCTGCACCTATCCTCATCACTCAGAGCGAGTTCATGCGTCGCTACCGCGAGATGTCTGCAATGGGCGGCGGAATGAACTTCTATGGTGAGATGCCACCTATGTACAACATCACAGTGAATATGGAGAACCCTCTCATTTCACGCATCATGGAGGCCAAGGGTGCTCACGAGGGTGAACTCGAGGCATTTGCAGCAGACAACCAGATGCTCCGTCAGGTGACTGACCTTGCACTCCTCGCCAACGGTATGCTCAAAGGAAAAGACCTCAGCGACTTCATTGCAAGAAGTGCCAAGGTAGTAGAAGATGCATACCTGAAATAATTAAGTGAATATCAGGACTATTTCTGGTATTCACTCGGAGATACTCCGAACTGCTTCTTGAAGCTGGGCCACACGGTTCAGCTTATTTCTTTTAAAGAACTCGCTTCTTTTGAATGAATATTGCGAGACACATAAGCATCCTGTATCCTTTTACGAGTCAAAGGGTAGCCATATCGAGAATATTTGACGCTATTTGCACAAATGGTTTTTAAACCGTAAATTGCACGTCAATATTGCTCAGAGCATCACACATACAACTGACTGATAATTTATTACACTTTACATTTAATTATAAATAATGGCTAAAGAGAATGTATATTTAGAGTCGAAGCCACGTTATGAGATCCTGGATGGATTGCGTGGTGTGGCTTCATTGATGGTGATTCTTTTTCACCTTGGAGAGACTTATTGTGCCGGAAGGCAGCAGTGGATCAATCACGGATACCTTGCAGTAGATTTCTTCTTCGTGCTTTCTGGTTTCGTGATCGGTTATGCTTATGACGACAGATGGGGTAAGATGAGCATCGGTGGCTTTTTCAAGCGCCGTCTGACTCGTCTTCATCCGATGGTGGTGGTTTCTAATATAATCGGAACCTGCCTGTTCTTCTTCGGAGCAAGCTACTTCACTGCATCGCTCGAGATTCCTATCTGGAAGTTCGCTCTCTGCTTCATAATGGGAATGTTCATCATTCCGTGCGGACGAGGTCTGGACATCAGAGGATGGAACGAGATGAACTCATTCAATGGTCCGATCTGGACGCTGACATTCGAGTATATAGGCAATATCCTCTACGCGCTCGTATTCCGTCACCTCCCTACTGTGGTGCTCTGCATCATCTGCGCGGGAACAGCAATCTTCACTTTGGACTTCACTCTCGGATGGGATCTTTTCAATATGCTGCCAGTGAAGGAGTTCATCAATGAGGCTGGAGAAGTTGTCACTTATGGCGGTCCTCAGTACCACGTGAAGGGTGGATGGTCACTTGACCCTGCTCAGATCTATCTCGGATTCACACGTCTCCTCTATCCGTTCCTCTGCGGTCTCATCATCTCGCGCATCCTTCCTAAGCGCAGAACTGCTGAGAACCCAAGCGGCAGCCCTATCCGTCTCAAAGGTGGTTTCATCTGGACTTCATTGATCCTCATCACCATCCTTTCGGTGCCTTGTATCACAGGTGAGGACGGCGTTGCGAACGGTCTTTATCAGGCTATCATGATTCTGGTTGCCTTCCCTATCCTCGTATTGGCAGGAGCAGGAAGTACAATCAAGAGTCCGGCACTCGCCAAGGTCTGCAAGTTCCTTGGAGATATTTCATATCCGATCTACATCACCCACTACCCTCTCATCTATCTGCATATGGGATTCGTGGCAGAGCATCCGGATATTCCTACATGGATGCACGTTGCTTCAGGTGCCGGCGTATTCTTCTTCGCCATCATCCTTGCATGGGGCGTATTCAAGGCATATGACGAACCGACCCGCCAGTGGCTCACAGAGCACTGGCTCAAGGGCGAGCAGAAGTTGCCTATGTGGCTCAAGATTACAGCCGGTGTGCTTGTTCTTGCTGCAGTGGCATTGATCATCTTCAAACCTTAACATATTCAATCTGTACAACTGGACAGATTTCGTAACGCATTATACAATTTAGAGTTTTTATGCATACCTGTATCCAAATCCTGCTAGAAATGGACACAGGTCTCTATACCATACTCTTCGGCGACACGATTCAGAGACTTAGTCTATCTCAAACCGTATTTCTCAGTGCGGGCATCCTGAATGCGGCCGGACCAGTTGAGACCAAAAGCGAAATCGTATGGAACGTCCTCCTTCTGGAGCTCGACTGTCTTCATGTTTGCAGGGACCTGCATTGGAAGGAGAGCAGATGGCTCGAACTCAGGAACGAAAGGTTTGCCTGCGGAGCATAGATCTGGAATACAACAGAATTGTTCGGAAGATTTAAAAATTAGTATATTTGAAGGTAGAACAAGTAAAACCACACAATATGAAAAACATTAAAATCCTGTCAGCACTTGCAGCCATCCTTGTATCTGGATCATTGGTAAATGCGCAGAACCTCATCATACGAATCGATGATATGGGAGCGCTTCACTCTGTAAACACTGCAAGTATCGACACCTATCAGAACGGCATTGCCGCATCAGCTGAAGTGCTTGTTGTAGGCGGCTGGTTCCCTGAGGCCGTGAAGATGCTTCGCGAGAATCCTGGCCTGGACGTAGGAGTTCATCTTGCAATCACCAGCGAGTGGGAGAACGTGAAATGGCGCCCGCTCACCAACTGTCCTACCCTTGTGGATGAAAACGGATATTTCTTCCCAATGCTCGCTCCGAACCCGGCATATCCAGGTCAGTCGGTATTCGAGAATATGGAGAAGTTCGACATCAAGGAAATCGAGCAGGAGTTCCGTGCTCAGATTGAATTGGCCTTGAAGAATATTCCTAACATCACCCATCTCAGTGGTCACATGATGTCCACAGGCTTCAGCAAAGAGGTGAACGAGATGGTGAAGCGACTCAGCGCAGAATATGGCCTTCCGTCAATCGACAGAATGGATTCTGGTAAGGAATATGAATTCGAATATATAGGTTACGACGGTCCTAAGGCTACTGCTCAGGAGAAGATCGCAAGCTTCATCAAGGCTTTGGAGAAGACTGAACCAGGCAAGACATACGTGTTCATCGACCATCCTGCATATAACGACAGCGAGACGGAAACCGTAATGCACATTGGCTATGAGGATGTTGCAGTTGACCGCCAGGGTGTGACAGATCTCTTGAAGAGTCCTGAGGTACTTGAGGCGATCAAGGCAAAAGGAATCAAGCTGCTCAGTTTCAAGGAATTCTTTGAAGCCAGATAGTCAGTCTGTTTTAACGAATAAGATTGAGGAACTCATTACGGGTTCTCTCGTCCTTGAGGAAAATTCCGCTGAAGGCCGATGTGGTGGTTACCGCATTGGCCTTTTGCACACCTCTGAGGGTCATACAGGTGTGAGAAGCCTCAATGACCACTGCCACGCCAAGCGGATTGAGAGTATCCTGGATACAGTCACGGATCTGAGTTGTAAGTCTCTCCTGCACCTGAAGACGTCGGGCAAAAGTCTCGACCACGCGGGCAATCTTGCTGAGACCGGTGATCTGGCCGTTTGGAATATATGCCACGTGAGCCTTGCCGATGAACGGCATGACATGATGCTCGCATGTTGAATAGAGTTCGATATCCTTCACGAGCACCATCTGCTGATATTCCTCCTTGAACATCGCACTGCGAAGTATCTCCGAACCGTCCTGATGCATGCCATGAGTCAGGAACTGGAGAGCCTTTGCGACACGCTCAGGAGTCTTGATAAGTCCCTCACGCTCAGGGTCTTCACCCAATAATTTAAGGATCTCCTTATAGTGTTCCGCAATTGCAGCAGTAGTCTGCTCGTCGTAGTTCTCTACCTTATTATATGCCATGGTCATAAAATTTGGCACAAAAATAGCATAAAAAACTCATTATTAAGTTTTTTTGTCTATATTTGCGGCCCTTTTAAGGGAAGCTATCGCTTAAACATTGATAATTAACAATTTAAACTTATAAAACTATGTATTGGACACTTGAACTTGCCTCTAAGTTGGAGGACGCTCCATGGCCAGCAACAAAAGAAGAGCTCATCGACTATGCCACACGCTCTGGCGCATGGGCTGAGGTAGTTGAGAACCTTGAGGAGCTTGAGGACGACGGCGAAATCTACGAAAGCATCGAAGACATCTGGCCAGACTATCCTTCAAAGGATGATTTCTTCTGGAACGAAGAGGAATATTAATGAACTAATTGGTTAGTAACCAACACATTAAATTAAACGGAGAGTATAACTTTTGTTATATTCTCCGTTATTTTTTATACCTTTTTGGTACCATTCAGTAACCAAAGTTTATACAAAAGTTATCCTCAACTATTCCAAAAATGTCCACGGGATAGGTATAGGATGTTGATATGATCTATGATTCCACGAAATCGTGCACGGAGTGATGCGAACATGGTCCGTCCAATGAATCTTGAGACTTTCCTCCTCATTGAACTCCTCCAATCACAACTGTGACTGTTTGGGCGGAAAAATGGACACAGGTATGGAAATACACTTCGGCCGGGGAGCCAAATACACTTATGCTGGTGAGCCCAAATCCAGCTTAATGAGTTGAAAGGATTTCGTCCAGGATGGGATAGATGTCGGATTCGCAGTGGTAAGGGTGGATGTGGAAGTATGGATTGCCCGTGAGCATAGCAGAAAGCTGGGTCTTGCTTTTGTCATAGAAGATATGACATGGCTTGCCCAGTTTTTCTGCATAAGCCAGTTCGTAGCCAACACCAAGGGATGGGCATGTGCATTCGGCGATCACCACGTCACTTTCACGAAGCCAGGCTGTATCCTCGTCGTATATCTCGACATCCCTTTTTCCCTGCTCCATCAGGTTCAGTTCCGGGCTTCCGATATGTTCTGTCAGGACAATATCAGTACGTTGGATATACTCGATGAGTCTTTTGTAGAGGTTGGCATCGATTCTGCCGCCGCGGATTGAACCGCCAAAATATACCTTCTTCATATTTATTTACTTTTTATATGCTTTGTATTGGCGCTCGTGCATTGCAAACTCAAGAAGTTCTTCTTCGTCAGCGCCAAAATCCCAACCATTTGTCTTCATCTGCTCACGGTATCTGTCAAGTTCACAAGGATACAGATCCTGAGGATTGCCATCATAGAATTCAAGTCCTTTCTGACGTGCCAGTTGAATGATTTCCGGGGCCACCATGTCTGGGAGCTTTCCCATACGTCCAAGAATCATATTCCATGTATCCTTGTCGATGGTCGTCCAGCGTGGCTGACCTTTGTATATATGCAGCAGATTCATCATTGCGGTATTCTTGACATACTGACTGAACGGTGTTACAAGTGGAGGACAGCCAAGAATCGGCCATATATATCCTATTTCTTCAAGCAGTTCTCTCGCGAGCTGGTCAAGAGAGATTTCCGGTTTCGACTGTGAGCGCAGTGCATAATTGACGGCAGCCAGGAAATCAGGAAGATCTGCCATTAGCGAACCGATCATTCCGCCGGGGAGATTGCACCCAGTCAGCAAGGCAGAATCGGAAAGTAGTGTATCAGCAGTCTGAAGTCCCCTATCGAGGAATCCTGTCATACATCTCTGGTTCATGGACTTAAGCTCGGCATAAGCTTCAGCGTCGATATCCTTGACAAGGAACCCGTCTGCAAGGAGCATAGACCTGACGAATTCCACCTCAGGATGTCCCTTTCCCCAGGCAAGTGGCTCAGCAGCCACATCAATATAATCGACACCTGCACGAGCGGCTTCCAGAATGCACTCCGGAGTAAAGCCCGGGCCTCCGTGACTATGGTACTGGACCAAAACCGATGGGTAGCGTCTCTTGACAGATGATATAAGCTCGGCAATGAATGCGGGCTTCCCTACTCCGGACATATCCTTGATGCAGATTTCATCACATCCATAGTCAACCACCTTGTCCACAAAAGCAAGGTAGTCTTCAACAGAAAGGGATGGTGATATGGAAAGTGCGACCTGGGAAATCATGCCTGCCTTATGGGCATATTCAATGCTCGGAAGCAGGTTGCGATGGTCATTCAGGCCGCAGAACGAGCGGGAGATGTCTGTGCTCTGGGCCTTCTTGACCTTGAACATAAGTTCGCGGACATCCGCAGGCACAGGATTCATCCTCAGCGAGCTGAGTCCACGTTCCAGCATCATTGTCTGAATGCCGGCCTGCTGGAAGGGTGCAGTCCATTCACGAACGGCCTTATTGGGGTTCTCCCCCATCAGAAGACAGACCTGCTCAAAGGCACCGCCATTGGTCTCGATACGGTCAAAGCAACCCATGGAGATAATCGCAGGTGCGACTTCCTTGAGTTGTGCGGCAGTTGGGAAATATTTTCCCCAGGACTGCCACATATCCCTGTAGGCAAGAGACAATCTGACTTCCTTCTTCATAGTCTATTCAACTGTGATGATTTCTGTTCCGGCCGGAACCCTTTCTCCCTCTGATACATTCACTGAGACGACCCGACCTGCATACTCGGCCAGAAGTTCATTCTCCATCTTCATGGCTTCAAGAACAGCCACTGTCTGACCGACCTGGACACTGTCGCCAGGCTGTACAAACAATTCTATAATGGTTCCCGGAAGGGGTGCAATTATATTCTTATTCATCATAAAGGCATGTTATCATGTTTCTTCCACGGACCCAACTGCTTGGCATCCGCAATTTGAGAGAGCGCTTCAATCACCCTCATTCGAGTTGTGCCCGGCTCAATGATTTCATCAAGACTTCCGTTAGCGATTGCATTGGCAGGGTTGCTTATGTGCGTCCTGTAGTTCTCAATAAAGTCAGGTTGAGGCGAAGATATGACCTCTGCGGCACTCTCGGCACCCATGACTGCAATCTGCGCTGTTGGCCATGCGAAATTGACATCCGCACCGAGCTCCTTGCAGCCCATCGAGACATGCGCACCTCCATAGGACTTTCTCAGCACTACAGTAACTTTAGGCACGGTGGATTCAGCATATGCATATATGAGCTTCGCGCCCTGGGTTATCACGCCGGCATGCTCCTGCCGGGTTCCGCAGAGAAAACCAGGAACATCGACAAATGTGACCAGAGGGATATTGAAAGCATCGCAGAAACGAACAAAGCGTGCAGCCTTGCGGGAAGCATCACTATCAAGAACACCAGCGAGAATCTTTGGCTGATTGGCCACTATACCGACCGAACGACCATTCATATGGGCAAAGCCCACTACCATATTCCTTGCCCAGTTCTTGTGAACCTCCATAAATATGCCGTCATCAACCACGCTTTCGATGACCTTATATATATCATATGGCTTCTTCGGATTCTCAGGCACAATGGTATTCAAAGAATCGTCACGGCGGTCGGACGGGTCATATGTATGACGGCAAGGCGCCTGTTCAAGATTGTTCGACGGCAGATAGCCAAGAAGCAGACGTACAGTCTGGAGTGCCTCCAGTTCATTTTCAGCAGCGAAATGCGCCACTCCGCTTCTGGTAGCGTGCACAGATGCGCCGCCAAGTTCCTCCTTTGTCACTGTCTCGCCTGTCACTGTCTCAACGACTCCGGGACCAGTTATGAACATATATGATGCATCCTTGACCATGATGGTAAAATCTGTAAGAGCCGGAGAATAGACAGCACCCCCGGCGCAAGGACCAAATATCGCAGATATCTGAGGAACCACTCCGGAAGCAGTAATATTCTTCCTGAATATCTTTCCAAAGCCAGCCAGGGAACGCACTCCTTCCTGAATATGCGCACCGGCAGATTCGTTTATGCCAATCAGAGGCACCATATCTCTGAGGGACATGTCCATGACATCGCATATCTTCTCTGCCATATCCTCAGTCATGGCTCCGGCATTGTTCGAGTAATCCTGTGCATATGCATATACACTGCGTCCGTTCACTTTTCCTTTAGCAGCCACAACGGACTCATTATAAATAATTTCCACGCTTCCCATATCAAGAAACGCCAGAATTCTGTCATATGCGGAGAATTTATTTGTGCTCATCGCCATCGCCTTATTGTGTTAACATATCATTCAAAAATAATAATAATTTCTATATTTGCAGCCGTAACTAAAATCTAAACAACATGAAGAAAATTTTTCTCAGCATGATTTTCATGCTTGCGCCGCTTGCTGCGGCATTTGCTCAGGACGTTATCGGCAAGTGGAAACTCGAGGATGGCTCAGCTATCGTGGAGGTTTACCAGGCAGGTGACGTATTCAACGGAAAGATCGTATGGCTCGAGAAGCCTACAGAGGATGACGGAACTCCAGCAGTCGACAATAACAATCCAGATCCTAAGCTCCGCTCACGTCAGCTCATCGGCCTCAACATGCTCAGCAACCTCAAGAAGAACGGCGGCGAGTACAGCGGAGGTTCAATCTACGATCCAGGCAACGGAAAGACATACAACTGTTCGATGAAGGTTGAAGGCGACGTTCTCCACGTTCGTGGTTCACTCGACAAGAGAGGTCTCCTTGGCCGTACAATGGACTGGTTCAGAGTTAAATAATGATACAAGGGGCCTTAAAAGCCCCTTTCTGTTTTAGAGATGGATAAGATCAAAAACCCATATGCCGGAATGGAGGACCAAGGCTATTTCTGCTTTGCCTGCTGCCCTACCAACCCTTACGGTCTGAAGATGGAATTCTTCGAGGACGGTGACGATATCGTCTGCTATTGGAAGACACGTCCGGAATACCAGAGCTGGATCAACACTCTCCACGGTGGCATCCAGGCTACACTTCTGGACGAGATCGGAGGCTGGGTGGTGAACAGGAAGCTTCAGAAGGCCGGAATGACAACAAGCCTCTCGATGAAGTATCGCAGACCGGTGCCTGTGGGTGAAGATGTGACTCTTGAGCTTCGTGCCCGCATCAAGGAAATGAAGAAAAACTTCGCATTCATCGAAGCCACACTCAGCCATGAAGGCCAGGTGTGCTCTCAATGCGACATGATATATTTCTGCTTCTCGCAGGAGAAGTCTGCCTCAGACTTCGGATTCTTCGGCTGCGAGCTGGAGCAAGAATAAGACACACCTCCCCAAAAATGCTTTCAAAGAAATTACCACCATACTTACTAGGTAAATATCAGCTTATCGGCACAGTGACCTTCTCTGTGCTGTTTGCAATCGTTTTCCTCAACCTATATATCCCGTTTTCAGATACGGCATGGTTCGGGCTGGGAAATTCCGAGACATTCGACAACACGGTCGTCTTCGTATTCTTGTCCATCATCATGCTGATATTCAGCAGGATGCTCATGTACAAGGCCAACAAGCTGAAGAATCTGACATATCTGGAATACGTGATATGGTGCATCCTGGAAATCATGTTCATCTGCGCGATCTACACAAAGATGACAATCAACATATTCCATCCTGTGAACCACACCGGAATGGACATATTCGCTCACGCCCTGCCATATTGCGGCATTGCGCTCTGCATACCCTATTTCATGACAGGAATGTACTTTGCAATCATCGACAAGAACAAGACCATCAGACTTCTCAATTACGAGAACATCGTGACGGATGAGGCTCCGAAGCAGGATTCACTCCAGAAGATCACATTATACGACAACAGCGGTTCACTCAGGATGTCAATCACCCTTGAGAACCTCTACTATATCGAGTCCGACGACAACTACATCAAGGTATGGTACACAAACAGCGGAGGAGAACTCCAACAGTACCTCCTCCGCTGCCGTTTAAAGACCGTTGAGGACAGCTTCAAGAACAGCTGCCTTGTGCGATGCAACAGAAAATATATTGTGAATATGAGCAAGGTGGGCAACTTCAGAAAAGAAGCTAACGGCTACGTCCTTGAGCTCATAAACAAGGCCATTGCACCAATCCCCGTAACCAAAAGCTACAACGACGCCGTACTGGCCTACTTCACCGATTCAAGCCCTCTGATGGAGCCGATCGATGCAGAATAATTAATTACAAGTCAGGATAAGTCTGAAACCTCTTGTAGAATAATCAGTGTCTGAATCGTAATCTACACTATTATATACGCCATAATCGTTTTCAACTGCGCTTGCCGCAGAAGAGTAGTTTCCTCCACATCTTACATAACTGTAATACCAGCTTGAAGTACCAAGGGTGCATGTATATTCCTCAACATTACCGCTCATGTCGTATATTCCAAGTTCATTTGGTGCAAGCTGCTTGACAGCATGAACTGAGCTTGATGAATTTCCAGAATACCACGCTACATCTCCTGGATAATTACTTCCGGAATACGTGTATCCCTGAGACATTGTTCCACCAGCAGCTGCCCAATACCATTGTGACGAGGTCGGCAAAGAGAAGTTAAGGCCTGTAATAGTATTCAATTGAGTGACTGCACTCATGAAAGTATCATAAGTAATAGTTGCAATTGGGTAATCCAGATTAGTGGTAGTGCTGGAGTTCGTAAGTTTATAATATAATCTTCTTGTCACCTCGGTTTCTCCAATCAGAAAGAATCCGCTCGAGTGCCCTGAAACAGGAACCATCTTGAACTCACAATCATCCACCGATATGACAAGTCCAAATCTCCAGTTATTATATGAAGTCAATGATGGAATATTCATATATCCGCTCTCTCCTGACTTCAAGACTTCACTTGTACATGTTCTAGTAAAAGCAAAATCCTCACCTATTACTCCAAGTCTTCTAGAGTCGGAATTGAAGGTAGCGCAGATATATGGCGTATATCCCGTATCATCAACAGTAGTATTGATCATTGAAGAGGATGAATAGAATGTATTGTTTGCAGGAGAAAACGTTGTATAAGTTGTCAAGCCTGTCAAAGTGACTTTCTGACCAGGAGTACCGAAGAATCTGATTCTTCCCACCTTAGGAGTCAATGAAGCGACCACGACAAGAGCTTTTCCATCATAATCATATGTACCTGTCATACATTCATAGACCTCTGTTTCTGGGGTAAGTGACACAAGATACTGGCTTGTAAAAGATGCGTTTGCAAAATATCTCACTTCGCAGGTAAGAGCATTTCCCATACCAAGATCTCCGTCGTAATTCACATTCCAGCCATTAGCCTCAGAATATGTCGCCTCTCCTGGAACTTTTTGCGTTCCATTGTAGAAAGTGATATAAATCTTATCTCCATCCTCCCATGTTGTTGCATACGAACCTGCTGTAGCCTTTGTATCAACCTGATCATATCCGATAACACCTCCATTGAATGTCATGGAACATGTCTTGGTCACATTTTCCTGGTCGCCCAAAGTCGGCTGGTCGATCTTCTCCGAGCATGCTGATACTACTCCTAATACAAATGTCAGAATTGTGGTTCCAACTAAAGATTTGATAGTCTTTTTCATATATGTTTGTTTTATTTTTAATTCCAATTATTATCAGATGAATATCCATCGAACGAAACAGAACCGAATGATGTACCGGCTCCGGAATCATAATCATTATCTCCGCCATACCCCTCATTAGAGATCGATCCAGATGATTGCGATGATTCTGAGTCATAATTCTTATCCTCTACATATCCGGTGACATTAACCACCAGGCCATTCTCAGAGGAACTGTTATCCCAATTCTTCTCTTCTCCATAACCGATAACGGTGAGAGAGACTGTTTCACTTGATCCCAGATCAAAGTCATTGTCGTCACCATAGCCTATTACATTAAAGGTCGCACCATCAGCAGCCTGGATCACTGACATATCAATCGAATAAGTACCCTCCTGAAGATCTGTCATGGCAATTGTAACAACACCCTCTCTCAGCTGCTTTGTTGTATTCTGTTCAGCAGTAACGTTGAAAATGCCATTACCCTTTTCAGTAACATAGAACCATGTATCTGAACATGTAACAGAATACTCCGCATCTGTTTTGATCGTAATATCCTGAGATGTTCCGCCACCGGCAAAGAACTGGACACTTTGACAGTCAACTGTCATATATCTTGCAGCCTGGCTTACCGGAATCTTAAGAGACTGCTCATGAGGTGTCTCAATGATGATAGTCGCAGTTCTTGAATTGACTGACGGGTTGTCTGCTATTGTAGCAACCACTGATGCATTGCCTTCTCCACATGTCCTTGACAATGTGATCCATGAAGGCTGGCCTTCAACTTTTGCAGTCCAGCTGTCGTTAGTGATGACATCGATTGACAGGGTTGTTCCTTTTGAAGTAAACTGCGAATCTGAGTATTCAATTGTGAAGTATTTGCCTGACTGAATCACAGTCAATGTATAGGACTGGTCTCCGATGGTCAACGTAACAGTTCCTGTACGGCTGCCGTCAGTATTGTTTTCTTCAACACTTATGACAAGTTCTGCGTCTCCCGTCATGGATTCAGGCGAGACTGATATCCATGAATCATTGCTGACAGCTTGCCATGCAGCATCCGATTTGACATCCACAACCAGATCCTGAGCCTTGTCAGAACACTCGAAAGTCGAAACAGAGCCATAGTTGAAATACTTACCTTTCTGGGTGATTACAAGGTCATCCTTCAGACTCAGTCCCGTCTGAGTAGCTGTTATTGTGATTGATCGTGAAGTCAGATTAGGATTTTCCGCCAATGATATTGTTATTTCACGATCAAGTTCACCTGACATCGGAGACACCGTAATCCATGATTCAGTAGTCACAGTCGGGAGAACTATTTCCCAAGATGTGTTACTTGTTATAACTATGGTTTGCTCACCACCCTCAGCCTCAAATTCAAGATTGGACACCTGGAATTCGATATACAGACCTCTCTGACGAACAGGAATCTCCACTCTATTCGAATTTCCGGTCTTGATGTAAACATATCCAGTTCTGTCTGATATGGTGGTATTCTCCAATGCAGAGATTCTCAATGTGGACTCACCTGCCTCACCTGAATCTGGAGAGACATTGATCCAGGTATGACTGGTGGAAGCAGTCCAGGAGACTTCTGAGACAAGTTTCAATTCATAAGCTCCTGCCGTATTATCAAAATTGAGAGTATTCGACTGCATGGACACCTCTGCAGCTCTCTGGACTATGCTGATCCATGTCAAGGTTTCTCCATTGAATGTGAGGTATACATATCCTCCTCGTGACATGTCAGACAAGTTTTCAGATACACTTATATAGATACTGTTGGAATCTTCATTCTTGACCGCTGTCAGCCAATTTACATCAGTGGAACATTCCCATGTGCAGTTGCTCGTAACCCATACTTCCTGATTTGTTGAAGCTCCGCTGAATGTTAATTCATTTATATCAGGATACGCATACGGAATTGCAGCAGGCTGAAAGACAGAAACAGGAGCCTTATACTTCCATTCCTTATCCT
Source organism: Candidatus Cryptobacteroides sp. (assembly GCA_045612265.1). Taxonomy (GTDB): domain Bacteria; phylum Bacteroidota; class Bacteroidia; order Bacteroidales; family UBA932; genus Cryptobacteroides. Next base: position 6,187 of record JAZKYT010000073.1, on the reverse strand, counting down.
TTGACTCAAGGTAGAAAACACCAAGTCGATTAGAGTCACCAGAAAGATTTTCATCCACTGTAAGTGACACAGTTTCTGTATTGGTGCTCTGAGTCTTTGAAAGTGCGACCCAATCCATCACTTCTGTAAAGCCCCATGGAGTCCCCATCGAAGTGACCGTAAAATTCCTGATATGAGTTCCTGCATCCGGCAAGTCAAACTCCTTCTCAGAAAGGCTCAAATATTTTGCCTTCAGAGACGGAGCATACTTATTCGGATTATACTCCGTACTATCGGAGCATCCTGCCAGAGCAATCAGAACGAATAATATATATATGATCTTATGCTTCATTTTCCTAAAAGAAGAATCCAAGTCCTAAGTTTAACTTCACACCTTCGCTCCAACCGACAACCGTAGGAGACACATTATAAAGAACATTATAGATATCTGTCTTGGATACAGAATAATAATATTCTGGCGCCACATTCAATTCCATGAATGGAGTGAGGGCAAGACCAACCTTGAGTGCACCGATTGCCGCCACAGATGCGCATCCTGACGGATCAAAGCTTGAAATACGTCCATCAAGCTGTTCACCCATAAGTCTTATGACTCCGCATCCCAACATAGGGGTGACTTTCATTCTTGTGCCGAGAATGAATCCCCAGCCGACCTTACCACCGACAAACAGAGGAGAATATGTATATTCAAGCGGCTTGAGATCTCCCTCAAGGCTGTTCCAATAGATTACTTCTGAGTTTCCAAGGCCTTTCTGGCCAAAGCCCTCAAAATAAAAATTCTTTATATAAGCACCCATATAGCCTCCGAGAGCGACATCCGAGAATCCTGTCAGGGCACTTCCTCCGAACACAAATGCACTCTTCAAATACAGACGTCTTTTCAGATTAAATGAGAAAGTCTTGTTACGTTCATCCACAAACACTTCCTTTTCGAGACTTTTATAGTTGTCAGCCTCCAACCTTACAGTGTGGTTTCCTGCTATTACAGACTTGGCTGTCGGGGTTTTGCCAACAAAATCTCCATCAACATAGAGTCGGGCTCTTGGAGAAGACGAAACTGTCATAGGAACAATGTTGCTCAACTTCACATTCACGCTTATGGTCTGAGACTCAGCAACATTCACTGTTCTGCTTTCTGTATTGTATCCATCACGCTTGATGGTGACTTTTCTTTGACCGACCAACGCGTGCACTGTCATCGGAGAGTATCCGACCAATTTATCATCCACATACACCTGCGCTCCAATCGGAGTTGTGGTCACGTCGATATCACCAATTATCGGTTCCGGCGAATCAAGAAGAACAGGGGCAAATGCCATGGTCTGCTCATTGACATCCAAAAGCTTAACTGACGTACGATGGCTTTCCTTTCTGGCCTCGACACGATAGGTTCCGAATTCCAGCTTACCTTTCCACGAACCTGTTCCTACCTTCACGCTATCCACCCAGATCTCTGCATCGTCATTGACCCTCAAAGTCATTTCATGGAAATTCTCCACCAACTGAGGAGCAAAATCATAGACAACACTATCCTTGATTTCCACTGCACCGTCATAAGGTTTGTACAACGGCTTTTCCAGTCGAATCTTATAGTGTCCGCTCATCAGCTCTATCTGTTCTCCAGGGACAAAAGTAAAAGGTTTCTCATCGATGAACAGTTTTTCATCACCATCTCCATTGAGCTTCATCCAGCCGAATGCCTGCTTCAGATGGATATTCATATCAAGGACATTGCTTGAATCCTTGATCTCCATTCTCCTTCTTTCAGGATGATATTTTGGCGCAGAAACCATGACCTGATACCTTCCGAAAGAGAATTTCTGCTGATGGACACCATTAGCGTCAAGCGGAATCGACATACCGTTGACATCAACATTTGCATCGGCGGGAAAAACCTTGAACCTTACGTCCTGCTTCTTGGTATGATCATAACCTCCGGTATCAAAATCAGAAACAGCAGGAGTACTGAGTTTAAGAATATAGGTACGACCCTGCTCAATCGCAATCGGGAGCGGATAATTTCTGATCATTCCAAACCTCGGATGCATTATGGAAATCTTTCTGATTCCATAAGGGACATATACCCAGACCTCAGCAGGCTGCTCTACGATAGCAACAACTCCAAGAACACCTACTTCAAAAGTCAGGTCCTTGGCAGTGGTTTCAACCTTGATCAAGGCACAGAGATTACCATTCTGGTCCTGCTTCTTTGTGTCGTGCCTGAGTGCAGTAAGGTCGGTTTCATCATGATAGAAGAGTTCTACCGACATCTCCTGTGCATTCAAAAGATGCACACACATCAAGAACAAAAGTGTCGTATATAGTTTTTTCAGGAAATTCATCAGTAAGTATATAGGTTGGTCAGAATATAACGCGCAAATTTATGAAAATCATTAATATATAGCAAATAAAAAAGGCGGTTAAAAAACCGCCTTTGTGCTCCCCCAGGGAGTTACATAAAGCCTGATTATCAATTTGTTACAAAGTTTACAACCGATTTACCCACTTGAATTCAAAAAAGTGTAAAAAAGTTAATTTTTTCAGTCAAACACAGGATTTTCCGTCTCATTACCATCTTTTTGATTACCATTCATATTGAAACTCAAAAGAATCATTAACTTTGTTTATCCTATTATATACAATATAGTACATATGCAAAGACATCTTTAAGAGTTTTTATTGCATTGAATTAACCAAATTTAAGATGCGTGCAAGCCTTGAAAACTTAATGCAACGTGCTATTGTGTTGCAATACAATCTCCCTACAGTTGTAAATGGAGTTCAGATTCCTCGTGTCCACATATCAACAATAGAAGACGATTGTCTAAAACAAATAGGCACAAATAGCGACATTGCGAATTTGATATATAATGGCATTGTTGAATATGCATACAATGACAATGAGATTAAATTAACGCAATTAAATAACCTCCAAATAAGAGCTCTACAAAGTAAGCTGAAGTTCAATCCAAATGCGCCACATACGAATCAACTTGCTTGCGGTTTCCAGGGCGAAGTATTATTACACCTTCTTCTAAGCCATTACTATCATGCACATAAGGCAATAGCTAGAGGATACTTGTATTCTGCTTTAGAAAACGGAGAAACAAAAGGGTATGATTCTTACCTAATGGTAGAGGATCAAGACACGCTATACATGTATTTCGGAGAAGCCAAATTTCACATTTCAGGTTATAAGGAATCATTAAAAGCCGTATTTGAGAACATTAACAAAGCTCTATCAGATGATTATCTTAATCGCAATTTTACCGCAATGGATAATCATTATGAGCATATAAATCCCGATAGTAAAATACCATTAATAATTGATGCATGGCGAGAAAACCCTACCATCAATATGACTGATGAGGCTATTAAGCATAACATGCATCTAGTCTACCCAATTCTTATTATATTTGATGACAAAGCAAATACATATGAAGATTTAATTCTTGAAGTAACGACGCATATTCAAACAAAATATGCAGCCATCACCCCAACTTTAACAATCCCCTATACTTTATTCTTCATATTCCTTCCTGTAGACAATAGTCGAACTATTAAAACCCAAGTTTTGCAATGGATAAGTCAGCAGCAGCCTCTAATGCCATAAAGTTAATTAATCAAGCATCTGAGAACATCAATTTACGTCCATCCATGATAAAGGCCGTTTGTTCCTACTTTGACTTGATGAAAGATAAAGAGTTATCACAAGCAGATAAACTTTTTATGCATTATTTGGCAAATAAAGCAGGTATACCGCAATACTATAATCCAATGCTCGAAATTGGAGATACAGTTGACGAAGAAATTAGCTTGCAAACGTTCTCAAATTTCACTCAAGAAAGCAGTTTGGTCGTTGGTGAAAATATCATGCTACATAAATACCAGAAAGAGGTATTGAATATGTTTGAAACAGGACGACGAAATCGCTATTTTTTAAGTGCGGCCACATCATTTGGAAAGACGTTTCTAATATACGAAATCATAAGAAAAATGGGATATTCAAATATCGCGTTAATATTCCCTACGATTTCTCTTCTCTCTGAAAACATTTTCAACATATATACAAAGCCCGAATATTCCTGGATAAAGGACAACTATACAATTCATACTCTTAGCGAAACTGACTCTATGGGAGAAAGGAATTTCTTCATTTTCACACCGGAGCGATACTTATCATTCATAGATAAAAATGACGAGCTGAGTCTCGACTTTGTCTTTGTTGATGAAGTGTATAAATTAGACAATGGCTTTATAATAGATGAAACTCCACAAGAAAACGAACGAGATGTTGCATACAGAATCGCTTTATACGAGTTACTGAAACACGAAAGCACTGATGCATTATTAGTTGGCCCCTACATTAAGTTCCCCGCAGCAGATCAAAACGGCGAACAATCATCTTTCCAAGCATTTCTTGATAGGTATGAATTTACTCCGATAGATTATAATCAATATGATATCGTAAATAAAGAGGAAATAACTATTAAATCTGCATCGACAGTAAAAGTAGATGACACATTCTCATTGACATTTAGTGCTAAAAGCAAAACAATTCGACTCATAGAACTTGTAAAGCAATTATTAGACAAAGGAGAAAACACTATTATCTACTGTAGTCAAAAGGCATTAACAGAAAACAAAGCTAAAATCCTTCTGCAGCACGGCATTGGCTTAGACGCTGTTAACGATCAACGTATCATAAGATTGACCAACCACATCGAGAACTTATTTGAAAAAAGGAAGGGAGCACAGTGGATATTAACCAAAGCTCTTAAGAAAGGGATAGGCATTCATCATGGACTGGTTCCTAAATATATTCAACAAGAAATTATATCATTGTTTAATGCAGGAGTCCTTCGGGTTCTCATTTGCACAACCACTATTACCGAAGGAGTAAATACAACTGCCAAGAATATAATCGTTCTATCTGGAAAAAAGGGAAAGAAAAATCTCAAAAAGTTTGACGCACAAAACATTGAGGGCAGAGCCGGAAGATTTATGAAACATTATAAAGGAAGAGTCTTTATATTAGATAAAGAGTTTTCAGAACACATTAATGAAGAAGATGATTTGCTACGGCATAAACTTTTCGATAGGGACCTCGACAAACAAGATGTTGACATAGTACTTACTGAGTCTGCGTACCTTAGTGAAGATCAAGCAAAAAGACGAGAGCAGCTTGATAATCTGAAAGCTAGTGGAGTCATGCCGGATTCTTGCTTCGAGGAATTCAAGACTATTTCATATGATGACAAACTACACCTTTATAATACTATATCACGCTTTTCCGGAACAGATAGAGACAAAATCAAAGAACTAATAAAACGTTTTGTAAGTCAACGTAGACCATATTATCCTGGACTAGAACTAATATGCCAAAGTATTAGACACATCATTAAAAACGATAGGTTAAGATTCTACGTAGAGAATGGCAACAACCAACGTTCTAACTGCTACCTTGTAGATATGATTTCTGCCTTTATATCTCACGGATTTGCTGGATCAGCAAATCACTATATAGAAAAAGAAGGAGACGTTGACAAGGGTATTAGAACAGCTGCCGACTTTGTATTTAACATGCTTCGTTATCAAGTAGTTAAGTATTTCGGATTATTTAATATGCTCTACAAACAATCAGAAGCCCAAAGACTAAGCGTTAACATTGATGATATAAGCGGAATTGAATCCCTATTATTGCGATTAGAGTATTGTGCAGACACACAACTAGGTAGACGAGCGAGTGACATTGGAGCCTCCTTTAATGTAATCAGATATTACGATACAAAGGAAAATCGTCCTGATGACCAAGCAGCAATACTCCAATTTTACAATCAGTTAGATGACTTTGAAAAATACAATGTATCTAAAATCAATCAAATAATATAGTTTTACAAGATTGAATCTTTTATTACAAACGAACACCCGCCACTCTGAGGAATCAGGGTGGCGGGGTTCGTTATGTGCCAGCTGGGAGGCTGACTGTGGGGAGGACGACTACTCGCCGTCGGCTGGGGCGTCTTCGTCGAGTCTGACCATGGTGTGACTATATCACATTGAATGTACCTCCTAGAGCGTTTTCAAATGTACCACTTCAGATATGGTCGCTTTAGGTTCGGCAAAGTTATTATTTTTTCTGATTTTTTCTTCTCATCGAGTCACCTTTCAGTTCAACCCGAACCGC
>JAZKYT010000072.1:0-9909 GCA_045612265.1 Candidatus Cryptobacteroides sp. | reverse complement strand
ATTTTCACATCATAGGACCGATGAAGCCGTAACGGGAAACAGTTCTGTGAGTATAGGGTATAAAACGACAACAGATATGAAAAGAACATTTGACATCAATCTCGTAGACGGTCATCTTTTGATCAGTGACAATGGTAACACCATCCTTGTTGACACAGGTAGTCCTTTAACAGTTCACCAGGAGGATACTCTCTGCTTCCTCGGTCGTGAATTCCCGGTTCATACCTCCATCATGGGAGATGGAATCGGTTCCCTCTGTAGACTTTCCGGTATCGAGTTCACTACTCTTCTCGGTATGGATATCCTCTCTCAGTATAGAGTAGTATTCGATTATGAGAATCGTCAGATCACCTTCCTAACTGATGAAGAGTCTGGACTCGAAGGTAAAACACTTCCTTTGGTGAACGTCATGGGTGGTGTGAAAGCAGTCACTATGCAGATTGGTGGTCAGCAGTTGAAGGTGGCGATCGACACTGGGGCCCCGCTTTCGTATGTGGACACTATGGTGACTGATGGTCTGGAGCCGGTCGGTGAGAAAGAGGATTTTCACCCTATGGCCGGTCGTTATACGACTCCTGTATTTCAGCTTGAAGCTGTGTTGGGTGGAAAGAGATTCACCGGATCGTATGGTAATCTGCCGGCGATGATGGGAATGTCTCTTCAGCTTATGGGGCTGGATGGAGTCGTAGGATATGATTTCTTCAGATCCTTTAAGATCCAGTTTGATTTTAGAAACAGTTCGTTAGTCATTGCCTAATAATCAGAGAGTTATGATAAGAAAAAGAAATAATCATATTAACCTTAGGGATGTCAGCAGGGATTGCCCTGCCAGCATGGAGGTATTCGTCAGCTATTATACCGGAAGATTCGCTTCGGATCTTCGCAGGTTCTTTGACATCTCCAATGACTTTGGAGACAGGTCGTATCCGTTCGTCCTGGAGATGCCGTGCAGTGTCACCAACCTTCGTCGTAAGAGTATGGTGTGGGATGACCTGAATCACTATTATATGTTCTCTGCAGCCGTGTTCTATATGTCCATGTGCACGCAGATTGTCGGCAGACTGTACGGATGGCATCAGATGGAGAACTTCATGCGTGCGTCGCAGTGGCCGATGCTTAGCTGCGGCATGGGAGGCCTTATGCATCCTATCCAGGTGATGTGGGAGAGCGAACTCAATCCGCTTACTCCGGAGGACAGCTACACAGAAACCCTGCTCAATGCGGGAAAGTATCTTAAGAAGGACTTCCTGGATTTCATGAAGAAGGGTGAGCCGTGCCTGAATCGTTCAGCACACAATGCTCTTGTCGATGCTGTGGACATCAATGAATTGTCTGCACTGTTTGATCAGCAACAGATGCTGTACTGTGAATGGATCAAGAATCCGGAAACCAACTACGAAGGCAATTATGTGGCGTATCCGATGGACCACATAGAGAAGGTGCCGATGCATGAATACCTCAAGGAGTTCCGCGAGGATGTGCCACAGTGGCTGACGGACTATCAGCCAGGTGACAAGGTGAGCTTTGATGAGTTCATGAGATGCAGGGTTGGATACTATCCGGGAGCTGAATTCGACGGTAACCTGGTGAAGATCGGTAATACGTCTCATTCTGTTCATTGCTTTCTTCATGCCGACTACGGCGTCAGCAGGGAAGAGATCGAGAAGCATCTTGCCAAGGACGGTTGTCTGGCCGGCTATCACTCCATCGGAAGGGTCGATTGGTCAGAAGCGGTTCATATTGACGGGCATTCCGGATTCAGGAAACTGGAGCCATATTGCTTCATGGAGGTCTTTGAACGAAATGCGGATAAGGATGACTCATGGGGAGCAGAGCGCCTTGCTGTGACATTCCTCTTGGCTGACGGAATCGATGCATATGAGCAGCTGTTCGTAAGTCAATACAAGAAGGCACCATGGATTTTCCTCCTCCAGGATCATGGATTTGGTGGGAACTACGACAGGTTCGGTAGAGGTGGTGCACTTGACAGGATCATGCAGAAGGCTGAAGAGGAGCCGGAGTTTGTTATCTGTGGAGTCAATACAGACGTCTGGGGAGGATACTTCAGGATAAATAGAGTCCTTGCCACCTGCGGCGGAATGCACCGCACCACCAGGCACCTCTATACCAATAATTGTATGAACAGATAGTTCGTGTTCTTTATATCATGTTGTGTTTGTTTGCAAGACGAGGCTGACCGCGATGGTCAGCCTCGTCACTTATCATATTTACTATATCAGCCTTATGCCCTCTGCGTCTGAATCCTCAATATGGATTTCTCCATTCAATAGATTCATCCACTCAGTATTACCGAATTCGCCAACTACATATACCTTATCACCCGGAGCCACAATTCTGTTCCAGCGCTCCATCAAGGTCTGGTTCATCGCAAGAAGGTCTACGAACTCAGGATGAACAGCAAGCTGCTCCTTACTGTCGAACCTCGGAGCTGCTATGTAATGCACCTTCGGCTTCTGCTTCTCTATCCATGCCTTAAGTTCCTCAAGACATCCTTCCATTGATGTATGCACCTTCTTTATTCCATACCTCTTGGCGAGGAACTTCATATGTCGGGTTCCGTTGATCTCTGTATCGATACCGAGGATGATCTTCTTTCCTCTTGCAAAGTTTTCCGCAAGCTCCATCTTAGTGGTTTCAGCGTATACTCTCGTGCCAAGTTCTGCCTTCGGATCCTTATTAGGAATCCAGAACAATGCAACATCGCACATCCTTAGGCCCTGTGTCTCCCATTCAACCTGGTTTGACGGCATCCTCATTGTTGTATACCTGGGACTGATGAACGTAATGTTATCCATTCCCATTTCAGTAGCAGCCTTGACTAGCTTGTTTCTCCATCCGCGGGGCGAAGCCTTCATAGGACCGGCAAGAAATACGGTCCAACCTGTTTTCTCAGTAATCTTTGTTGGGGAATTGATGATCTGATTCATTTTATTTTGCTTTATAGGTTATTGTTCTAAAATCCAGGTATATATACTGATTTAATATCTGGCTGTTACTATGTTATGATGATTTATATACCTAGAGATTATTGTCCACAATTTTAGTGAAATTTCTGTAACAGCGGTGCAGTTTAGAAGTAAAAGTAATCGAACGATAAACAGAACCGCATATGAACACAACGACTATGAAAGACCGAATCATCTCTCTCCTCTCTGAAGTAGACCGCAAGGGCATCGATAACCTTATCAAGTTCATTGAGGACAGTAACTACCTTACCAGCGCTCAGTGTTACTCACATCATAAGTGTCAGCACGGACTCATGATGCACTCTCTGGAGGTCCTCGATTGCATGCTGAATAATAATCTCGCCGGAATCCCACGAGAAAGTATCATCCTTGTAGCTCTCTGTCATGACCTGGGCAAGGCACGTCTTGGAGGTAGGAAGGTAGGTGCGGGACCGCATCCGAGCCGTTCAATCAGCATACTCAAGAGATGCGGTGTTGAACTCACCAAGGATGAGGAGTCTGCCATCCTGAACCATCATCCTAAAGGATTCGGGAAGTGGATAAGCAGTGCTCTCAAGAGTCCGCTCCAGATCCTTCTCCAGATGGGGGACTGCAGAAGTACCGGACTTAACAAGAGGGGCAAGACCTATCGGTTCTCTGCCATATAGACATGGTGAAAACACTGAATACCTATAGAAAATCACTAAATCCACCTGGCGTTGTGTAACGCTGCTATCGTGTCGGCGTACAATAAGATAGAAACAAACAGGGAATACATATGACTACACTAGACTATCAGAAGAAAATCATCTCACTCCTTTCGGAGGTTGAACGTTCAGGTATCGATAACCTTATCAAGTTCATCCAGGACAGTGACTACCTGACCACAGCCCAGTGCCATTCGCACCACAAGTGTCCTCATGGACTGATGATGCATTCATTGGAGGTTCTGGATACCATGCTTCAGGACAACCTGGCTGGTATCCCGCGTGAGAGCCTTATCCTCACAGCCCTCTGTCACGACCTTGGCAAGGCTCGTCTCGATGGAAGGAAGGTGAGCAGTGGTGCCCATCCTCAGAGGTCTATCGCCATCCTTAACCAGTGCGGTGTAGAACTCACTGATGACGAGCGAGATGCCATCCTCAATCACCATCCTAAGGGATTCGGCGACTGGTTCGCTAATGCATTCAACAGCCCTCTCCAGATGCTCCTTCAGATAGGGGACTGCAAGAGCACGGGGACTAACAAGAGTGGCAGTACGTATAGATTTGCCTGCCTTTAAATGAATACTATCATTAAGAAAGCCGAAAAGAAGGCCATCTCTGCGCTGATGACGGAAATCAAGCGCAGGGAGGGCTATCGTTCATTGGAGAATCCACGAGCCAAGAGGTTGCTTAAACAATGGTTCATCAAGGAATTCTGGAGAAGGATCCATGAACTGACAGTCAAGGAGGCAACCAGTGATTCCGCTCCGGTTGACCTCCGCTCACTCGTATCTTTCTTTGTCAGCCTTTGCAAGGGAGGCTGTATCGTCAAAGAGACACCTGCATGGGTCGAAATCAGGCTTCCCAATCACTCATACTGGATTACCTTCTCACAGGGCAAGCTTTATATCACAGCCGGTCATATGGATACATTCCCGGTAGGGATGTCTGGAGAACGCCTGGTGACAATGGTAGAGGTCTTTGACGCGTTCTTGGGGAAGAATGACATTCAAATTGAACAGGTCTTCGACAGGGCTCTGCTGGAGTATCATGCCCAGAAGAAGAGCGAGGAGATTCTGACAATGACAGCTCAGGCTCTTATACAGGATCTTATAGATGATGAGAAAATCTCATTTGAGGTCAAGCAGCAGAAGAACGGGAGACTGTGCTTCACGATAAACAGGCGTGCAAGCTGGCTGCCAAACAAGGTGTTCCGGACGACCTTTGAAACGCTTCGAGAGGACTTCGCCAAAGCATACGACGAGTTCAAGAAAGAGAGATACAGGGTCTATTGTCAATAGAAGCCATTAGCCTATGGAGTTGTGCCGTGTTTTCCTGAAATATTACTATATTTGAAATTCATTCATCAGCATAATGTATTTTTAAACCTAAAATAAGACGCTAACACATGGAAACGACGTACGGCATCAAAGAGGAGAATGGTATTTACCAGCTCATGAAAGGAAGGGCAAAAGTGAAGACCCCGCGCAAATCGTTGGTATGTACCAGGTCACAGGATCTGGCGGAATGGCTTCAGCATGAACTGACCAACGGAGGAGATCAGTGGACCCATCTTTTCTATGTCAGATTCCTTCATTATGCATATTGCGATTCCTTGCAGTTGACCGAAGAAGAGGTTGAGCAGACACGAGAGTGGATTAAGGAAGTCATATACCAGGATCCTTTCTGGGGGTTCAATGAACCCATGTGCAACAGGAAAGCAGTAGTCGACAGGTATGTCGCAAACCTTCCTGATGTCATTATGGACCTACCCCGTCATGTGATGCTGGCTTTTATCAGCTGGGCTAATGCCACTGGCTCAATCCTGCTGGTTCATCATATCTTGAATACTTTGCTTGACGAAAATAGTTTGTATTCTCTGGATGATATGGATGGGTTCGTAGATGAGTTGATCGAGTACGGTGACAACGTTGGCTTCAGCATGAATACAATGATACCATGGGAAGACGATTACCTTAAGGCATCTATCCGCACATTGGTTATCTATTGCTCGTATGCTGAAGTATAGTTATAGCATATGCAGTCTTAGCATAAAAGGCAGTCACAGTAATGTGGCTGCCTTCTTGCTTCTTGTCCGTATGTCTTATCGCATTCTGCTGGAGATTAGGAGTTTTTCGCCAATGCGACGATACCCTGTGGAATATCCACCATGTAGTCCAGCTCCAGGTCGGACAGGTCAACTTCTGCATTCATATGTTCGCTCAGGAACTTAATGCGCTCTTGAGTATTCAAGGATTCCACGAACGGCTCCAGCCATTCTACAAAGGCGTCATACTTGTCATCAAAGAGTGCGTCTTCATCCAGTTCACCCTCCTCGTCAAGGTAGTCCTCTTCGTTGTATTCGAAAGCGAAGTCATAGGTCTCGCTGCAGTAGTTCATGAGCTCTTCTGCATCATACTCATAGCATCCGTCATAGAAGCCTTCCATATACCAGTGATCAATGGTTGCTTCTCGTGCAACTTGACGATATGCTTCGTCCAGTCTCTGGAAGAGCTCCGGGTATGCTGTATTAAGGTCTAGTGCACAAACATCAGTCGTGCCTTTCTGGCGGATAAGCTCTACAAGAATAGCGACTTCCTCGTCTGAGAATTCTATAGTGCCATGTCCTTCAGCGGCGATGGCTCCGCAACAATGAGCGAATCCAAGGTTGTTAACGCAACAGAAATCAAATTTAGCCATAGTTCCAGGATTAGTCCTCAAATATAGTCATTTATTATTCATTATCGAAGAGATGGAGCGACCAGGACGTTATCCATCTCCAACGCCCATGAGAAGAGTTCCCGGTACTGTTCGATCGTATAACCAGCCTTCTCGAGACCTATCTCGTGGATGTGCCACCTTGCGTCCCTCTCACTGACCCTACGGCGCAATTCCTCGACGGCAGCCTTGACACTCTCAAGGTCATTGCCGATTACCGGGATTGCATAGCCCCTGTTGAAGTGCTTGCTGAACAGTGTCTTGTGGGTCAGATGGTACGCCTTCTCATTGTCGGTGCCATCCACGCTGGATCCGTATACAACGATGTCGTTGATACTCCATCGACTAGACTTCGGCGGAATCAGTCCACTACACTTCCAATCGGTCCCGTCTACTGCGTTGATAACCTTCAGCATATCAGATGGGATATAAATCAGAGCAGACTTGACGAGGTCCTCCGGTACACCGTAATACGCCGCAGCTATGCCACCCGCGATCGCAGCCTCAGTATCAGCGTCACCACCCATGTATATCGCAAGACGGATGACCTCCTCATAGCTGCCGCCGTTCAAGAAGGCAATCAGAGCGTCCTGGACAGCCGGTTCGGCACCGACGATTCTCTCGTGGGAGGTCTCGTAGTCAATGTGCTTGGTCGCGCGGGCATGGAGCACGTCTGCACGCACCTGGTCGTACGGACGGGAGAGGTCATAACCGAACTTATCGGAGATGTAATCACGTATCTCTGCTTTCGTCGAGCCGGTCCTTGCCAGGTAGATTGCAGCAGCTGTCGCCTGGGCAGCGGCTACCGCTTGAGGGCTGCCGTGACTAGGACGAGCCGACTCCTCGGCAAGAACAAGACACTCTTCGAGACTGTCAGCCAAGAAACCCACCGAGCTGACGCGCATGGCAGCACCATTGTGAGTACTTCCAGGAGTCATCTCCTTCTTCTCGGCCAGGAATCTCTTGAATGAACTGCCGTATCCGGCATGTGGATACAACGTGGCCCACTTGATAAGAGAATCGCTCACTGATACGTTCCTTCTGTCAAGCATCCATTCGGCTACGGCCATCGTCAATACCGTGTCATCGGTCACTGTAGACTGCTTGTTCAGGGTATCGAACCTCATTGTCTTGACCGGTTTTCCTTCGTGTGTCGATCCGGCGATATCGCCGATCACTGTTCCTATTATTCCTTTAATCATCTGTCTGTTTCATTAAGGGGTTTGCCTATTATACAAGACAACCCCCTCCGCGTTACATGTTTTAGCTATACTTTTACCAATCAGTTGACTGCTTAAGACTAGAATATTCATCACATGTATATATCCTTGTTACAATAATTCGTTATCAAGACACAGTCATGAAAGGGTTTGAATCACTTCAACGAGGTTGTCACAATGCGTGCACTCAGATAGAACCGGGTTGAAGATTTTGCTGAACGATACGTTAAGAGCTTGCTCCTGTTCGACTATCTGATTCTTGAGCTCGCTCAGCTGCTCCATATAGGACTTCTGAAATAGTCTGCCTTCCTTGAAATCCTTCTTCAGGCATCTCTTCTTAATATTGAGGGCCTCCACTGCACGGTTGCACTCTTCCTTTGCTTTCAAGAACTCCGGTATAAGACCTTTAATCTGCTGCATGTTGGTCATGATGATTCGGTAGTCATGATAGAGTCCGACCATCAGCTGCTTGAGCCTCATGGCGCAGCGGTCATTAGCTATGCGAGTTCCAGCCCCAGTCGTATATGTTACCGGTGCCATCAACATCAGCTTTGCTGATGCTGTCAGTTCGATGTCCTTCCTGAGAAGCTTTACACAAATCTCTTTGGAATCAATCTTGACTGCACATTCCACGATTTCGCCTTCTATTTGGCATGACAGGACGTCACCGTTCTGAATGGTTTCAGATTCAGACCACTCCGATCTTCTAAGCATATCCGTTACTATTGCATCCATATATCTCTTGTTCTATTCTTACTATCTGTCAATTAGCCATTGAAGTACCTTCTCCCATGTTTTAGCTTTGTATTCCTCCTTTACGTAGACGGCTTCGCTGCCGTCCATGATATCGATTCCGAAGTCTCTCCTTATCCTTCTGCGGTGCTTCCTGAAACACGGACCATGTCCCATAAGGCCATACCACCAGTGCTTTTCAATCCTTGTGTTATACATGTGCACCATCTCGTGGATCATCACTCTGCGCAGTTCCTTCTCTGTCCAGTGCACTATCTGTCCGAACCATATCTGATCGTTAGGGCGGCCTTTGCAGTCATTCTTGTACTGATATTTGCCGAGGCATCCCAGGGTGGTCTTCGGGAAGTAAAAGAAGCTGCACTTACCCAGTTTACCCCAGAAGTACATCTGATTACACTCATCGAAAAGAGCCTTCAGCTCTTCCTTTGTCGGTTTATACATGTCTACGAATCTTTAAAGATATGGCAGCCTGACTCATGCCCGACTGCCACAAACCAACACACTATGGAACACTTTCAGCCTTTAAAAGTCACAGGCTGCATGGAAGAATCTTTCATCCTCATCGGTGGTGAACTCACCGGACTCGTCGATGTAGCCCGTCACACCGTCCTTGACTACCTGGAGATAGTCGGACTCACCTACGATATCGTAGCTTTCGTACACCGGCTCGGTGATAAGGTCGTAGCCGATCATCGCAAAGCCGAACTTCTCGTCCTTAGTGAACGCCGCAAGGTCGTTGAACGGAGTATAGATCTCGTCCATCTCAGCAGGGATGATGACATCACCGCCGCCGGTAGCCAATCCCTTCTTGCCGTCCTTCACGAGGACATAGTAGCAGTCGTCGAATACGATATGGTCGTAGTCAAATCCTGTCTTCATGGTTCCCTTACCGTCTGGGCTCACAAGAGCCATCTTGCCGTCACGCACGACAGGAACAGCAAAGCCTCTGCAGTAGTCGGCAAAGGTGCAGCCGATCTCGTCATACTCCGCGGGGACAAGCACCTCGCCAAGTACATCCTTCACACCCATCTTTCCGTTCTCAGTAAACACCTGGGTGAAGATGTCATACTCGTTCTCAAAGGCCTGGACCTTCTCAAAGTCGCCTTCTGTTGTCATGGATCCTCTAAGATCACGATACTCTTTCATCTGCTGCGCAGTAGGGATTTTCTTCTCTGTCATATTATTTCCGTTTAGGTTTACAACTTGTTTATACTTCTTTCTATATCCGACGTTACACTTATCTAACAAAGATCATTCGTGATTCAACAAGCAGCTTGAGATCCTCAGCATGAGTGCATTGCTGCACAAGATCAGCATATACCCTTTTAAAGCTGTCACTGATCATCTTCTCAAGGGAATCCCTCTTCAGGGAAATGCTTTTCATGATTCTCATGTAGTCTGTCTTGCTGATCTGACCTGTCTCCAGATTTTCATTAGCCTTATCTTCGCGGCTTTCAAGCATCCACAAAGCACGGTGATGTGCTGCAAAGAGAGACTTATAGTGAGGGAGACGCTTGGTTATCTCACTCATGTTGTCACGAAGGACGA
>JAZKYT010000071.1:0-31823 GCA_045612265.1 Candidatus Cryptobacteroides sp. | reverse complement strand
TTAGAATGCAACCTGGAAACGACATGCAAGCATGTGGTAGTCAATACCTCTGCCGCTGCCACCGTTCAAGATATCGCCAGGGTATGCGCAAACGTTGCCATCTGCATCATAACCTGTGCTGTAAGGCTTCTTCGCAGTCTTGTCAGTACCATCCTGAGCACCCTTACCGTTAGCAAATACGTCCTGATCGTTGTACTGATAGTTGACAACGAACTTAACGTTGCGAGTCACGTGGAAGTTAAGACCGAGAGAGTAAGCGTATGCTGAACCACCCATCACATACTTTGACATGTTGAGGTTGAGGTATTCAACACGAGCGCAAAGCTCGATGTCTCCCCACTCCTTACCTGCATTTACGCGAGTGTACTTGGCACCGCCCTGGTCGTAGTTCTGCTTTCCACCGAAGAGGAGGTAACCTGCCTGAACATACCAACCCCATGCTGGTTTGAAATTAGGGGCCTCACCGTTCTTGTCAATATACTTCTGCTCATCCACGTAAGGAAGACGTGCAATGTAAGCACCCTCCCAACGGAGTCCCTTGTGATGACCTGCAAGCTCGAAAGTATATGCAAGCTCGTGATCAAGATACTGGATAGCGTCTGTATCCATAAACTTCTTACGGTTGATACCTGTTGTGTTACGTGTGCTGTAACGAACTGCGTTGTAACCATCAGTCGAAGATGTCTTTGGCATTCTGTAAGAAGCCGCAGCACCGATGTGGAGTGAAGTTGTCTTGTTGTTGATAGGACGATAAACGAGCTTTCCTGTGTAAGAAAGACCGCAGTTCAAGCCGTAGTCCTTGTTACCATCCTCGAACGCAGTCTGTGCCTCTGCTCCCTCAAGTTCAGGACCGAATACACCGGCAGAAGCCCAAAACTTAGGAATAGCATACTTGACGTTGATACCCATGTGGCGTGAAGGTGCCAGATAAGTAGCCATCGGACGCTCCATGAACTGGAGATAACGTGAAGTGGTATTTCTCTGAATTGAGAAATTCTCCTTGAAGTTACCTGCCTTGATTTCGAGATTCTTTACACCTGTGAAACCAATGTAAGCATCCTTGATTTCAGGAGCACCACTGGTCCAGTCTGTATCGAGCTCACCATACCAGTTCTTGTCGAGCTGAGCCTTCACAGCAAAACGAGTACGGCGCATGCTCATACCGTTACCGATCTGAGTGAGGTTCTTGTCGTAACCGAAGAACACGGCAGCATCACCCTGAACGCGAACGTCAAACCACATCTTGTAGTTTGCTTCCTTGTTCTGGAATACGAGGATACCATCCTGAACAGTAGCATCGATTGGAAGTGCAGTAACCTTCTGTCCGTACTGGTTCACCTCTTCTGTCTTAGCGGCCTCGTCCTGTGCAAACGCAGCAAACGTTGCAGCGAGGGCCAAAATTGAAGTTAAAAATACCTTTTTCATGTCTGTAAGGTTTAGTAATTAATGTTTTGGTTATATTGATTTGATAAAATTCACTAAGTTGTCACCTTTTGATAGTCCGAGCTTCTGCCTCAACCTATATCGGCTTATCTCCACGCTCTTGGGTGTTATATTCATTAAAGTGGCTATATACTTTGAAGAAAAACCGAGTCTGAGCATTGTTGCAAGCCTCCTTTCCTGTTGTGTAAGGTCCGGGAAGTTCTCGGAAAGCTTCGCATTGAAATCCTCATGCAGCGACTCTGCCTGGGCGTGGAAATACTGTGCATCCACTTCCCTATCGTGCGAAAGCCTCTGCTTGAGGGATGAGCTCAGTTCCGCTATGAGCTTGTCCTTATCCTTCACGTCGTCTGTCTTGGAAAGTGCATTGACAATATCATTGAGAGACTCTAGATATTCCCTTTGCTCCACGATACTCAAGGCAACATTCATAACCTCCTGCTTCTTCATCTCAACCGCATTATGAAGTGCCTGATTCTCAGACAGAACCACCTTGAGCTCCATGTCATTCAACGCACGGCTGTGCTCATAAATCTGCTGCTGCTGAGCATAGACGAGCTTATCTTTGATTTCGTGCTGCCTTGTCTGCCTTCTGACATATCCGGCGAAAAGGAGGGCGAGGAGAATGATGATTGCCGTCACCATGACTACGAAGTCATCCATAAGATTCTGGTCGTCCACCCTCACGATATACAGGAACAGCCATGTCAGCAGGAATGCTCCTGTGGGCACGATAATAAATGAGAGGATTTCCTTGTGATACAGGGATCTGTCCACAACCTCAGTCTTATGAGCCAGTTCGAAACCGAAGATCGCAACTGCAATCAATGAAGCTACCGGCAAGGATGCCGGGCTGAGTCCTATGAACGAAGTCGTTTTAGTGAAAGAGAAGAGAATAAGTGTCACCGCTACAGAATATCCCACAGAAATCACAGCATATATGGAAAAATCCGCATAATTTCCTGATGCTTCTTCTTCGCTATTCCTTCTTTTTCGAATCTTCAAAAGCATGAGCGATGATATGATCAGCACAGAAATCACACACATTGCATATCCCGAATTCAGGACCTCGACAAATCCAAGCACAAAGCCTCCCCAATTGAGTCCCAAAGACATGGATATCAAGATCACACCCAACACAACTGCATTGCGCATATAGTATGATTGGGTGATCAGATGCATCTTAAGTCTGGGGAATATCGCTTTCTGAATTCTTGTGAACAGGAAAGAAAGCAAGAATGACAACACTGGGGCTGCAAGGAAAGAGATCATGAAGCCGGACCTTGGTAATGTGGAAGCTGTCGATATGAGGAATGCTGCCAATGCTCCAGAAAGTGCCAGAATGATGGAACCGTTGATTGCGAAGAACTTCAGTATTCCAAGGGTGATGAATGATGCCATAAGGATCATTACAAGCGGCTCTGTACCGAGGCTGGAAATTGCAAATGAATCAACAAGAACATTCGAAATGCCGGCATTACGACTGAGGACCGCTCCCGACAGGAACGGAATAAGGACAAAGAATGGGAATGAAGCCTGCCTTACTGCTGAAGTGGGATAGTACACCCCGAACAATCCATCATACTCGCAATGACAGAACCATAGGGCTACTGGAAGCACTAAAAGTATGACAGCCAAGACATTCATACTACATTGTTCTTCTGATTGCCATTACTGCAAGCTGATCCGCTACGTTTTCTGCAGCCTTGGAGAGATTCTCGATATGGAGTGCAAAATATCTCAGATGAAACTTCTCACTAAGTTTCAGAGACGGCATATTATGAAAGACTGTGCGCTTGATGGTCTGGGAATATTTCACAGCTTCCTTTTCGTAGAAATATGCTCTGTTGATCTTGTCCTGAACAGTTTCCGGTGCTTTGAAATAGGCTTTGGCAGCAGGCACGACAGACTCCACAGCCAATGTCGAGAACTCTGTGAGCTTCATGAATTCAGGATTAAGTTCAGATGGGATGAATGGAGTTTCGATTTCAAACTGGAAGAGGCTGTCGTTGAGAAGATCGGTGATGCTTCGGGTCTTCTCGAAGAGTCTCATGATGTCTCCTCGCGAACGGACAAGAGCTGTCTGTGTGTAGAGAGCATTCTCGATTTCTCTTCTCAGGACATCACCTTCACTCTCCAGTGCAGACATCTTCTTCAGATTGTCATTGAATCCTTCAGGATTGGAGTAGAGGTAGTTTCGGACACCTTCCTTGTAGACCAAAAGAGATTGGTCCATGATGTCAAAATACCTGTCTATATCTTCGATAAGTTTTATGGATTTCTTCCTTCCAAACATGTCAAATGCGCATTGTTAATACACAAATGTATAAAATTTTGCTTTGTAGAGGAACACCCAAAGAAAACCACATGTAGAGGACCTATTCTATATGAGCGCGCTATTAAACTGAATTTCAGATAGTTAACATATACAAATCAACTCTCACAGGAGAGGCCTATGAGAGTTAATGTAGAGTTTTTGTAGAGTTAGTTTATCTTGTTATAATAGGATTTCGCAGACTTTTGCAGCCGGTCCGGTAAGGAAAATCTGCTGGGCCACCCCTTGTTCCGAAGGAAGAAAATCAACCATGAGGTGATCACGTCTTGCTCTGATGTCGTAGAAGATTCTTCCATTTGCCGAGGTCGATTTCGGGAGCACTCCCCTCGTGTATGCAGCAAGGGCTGAGGCTACGATTCCTGTTCCGCAAGCAAATGTTTCATCCTCAACACCCTTTTCGTATGTACGGACCTTGAGGTAACCTTCACAAGGCTCGACAAAGTTCACGTTTGCTCCGACAGGCTGGAGTTCCTGGGCATTATATCTTATGTCTCTTCCTTCGGTCACGATATCGTACTGGTCGACATCTTCCACAAAACGGACATAGTGACGGGTACCTGTGTCAAGGAAGTAGCCTTCAGAAGGAACAACAACGCCTTCAATCTCATCATAATGGTCCGCATTTTGGACATCCTTCATCATCAGTCCGACAATCTTTGTTGCCTGGTTGTCTTCATAAATATATGCCTCGTGAGGACCGTCGGCTGCTGTGAAACTGTATTTTACCAAATACCCTGTCTTTCCCACATTATCTCCCCGGTTATCATACGGATTCTGATTACATGGAATATCACCAAGGACTCCGCAGTCATAGGCAAAGGCCACAATGCACCTGCCACCGTTGCCACACATCATCCCACCAGAACCGTCGGAATTGAAATATGTCATATGGAAGTCGTCATCACCCTTTCCTGGGTCGAGAAGCATAAGACCATCAGCACCGACACCATAACGACGGTCACAAAGGTCCTCGATTTTTCTTGACCAAAGCGTGCCATCCTCAAGGACAGCAGTCAAGACTCCATCTTTCTCGGTTATGTGTCCATCCCTGTTGTCGGCAATCAGGAAATCGTTTCCTGCACCTTGGTATTTGTAGAATTTCATATTACTCAGCCAATAGACTTGCAAGGAGCCTGATGCCCTCTGCAATACGTTCGTGGGACATGAAGGAGAAGTTCAGGCGCATCGTGTTCTTTCCGCTGCGGTCCGGATGGAAGAACTCTCCTGCGACATAGGCAACTCCTGCTGAGAGGGCCGTGTCATAGAACTTGACTGCATCGAAACCCTCCGGCATTGTCAGGAAGAGGAAAAGGCCGCCTTCAGGATGTGTCCAGGTTACATTGGACGGCATGTGTTCCTCAAGCAGTCTGAGGAGCAGGTCGCGTTTGCCTTTGTACAATTCGATGCTCTTCTGGAGATTTTTGTCCAGGCGGCCGGAACTCAGAAACTCTGCAGCAACATACTGATCGAAGATCGGAGGACAAAGGTCGAGGGACTGTTTGCAGACATATATCTTGTCCAGGATTTCCGGATGTGCGATGGCCCAGCCAAGGCGGAATCCCGGCGCGAAGATCTTTGAGAACGAACCCAGATGGATTACATGATCAGGAGCAAGAGAATACATCGTCGGGATGTGCTCACCTTCGTATCTTAGTTCGCGATAGGGGCTATCCTCAACAATAAGGAAACCATGCTTTTGGGCCAGTTCCACCAGCATTTCCCTTTCAGCCAGAGTGAGGGATTCTCCGGAAGGGTTCTGGAAGTCCGGAATCATATAGAGGAACTTTATCCTCTTACCCTCTGCCTGGACCTTGGCAATCTCCTCTTCGTATGCCTGTCGGAAAGCGGCAAGATCCTGATTATGAGATATACCCCTGATGTCTGCACGATATGAGCAGAATGACTGAAGGGCGCCCAGATAGGACGGGTTGGATGTCAGGATCACATCGCCCGGATTGACCAGAACTCTGGTGCAGACATCGATTCCCTGCTGAGATGAAGATGTTATCTGAACACGTTCTACCGGCACTCGGTAGCGCTCTGCCACAGCCTCGCGCAGTTCCTGTACTCCTTGTGTCGCTCCGTACTGGAAGGCCTTGCCGGCATATTTATCGATTACCTCAGACATCGTCTGCCTGATCTGCTCCAATGGGAAAGTCTCCGCCGAAGGATACCCCCCTGCGAAGGAATATATGGAATTAAGATCCACCTTCTTGAAGATATCCCTTACCGGAGATCTGAAGAAGGATTCGGTGTCTTTGGAAAACAATTCAGTATACATAGAACCTTGGATTGGCGTCTATCGGAGCATATCCTCGAGAGTGATTGATCCGGCTGTCTTGGCATCGCGGTACTTCACGATCACAGGGCAGTAGAGATGGATTCCCTGTTCTGCGCCCGGACCCTTGCTGATAGGACGGCTGCCGGCAACCACAACGGCACCTTCAGGAACGACCATCTGGCCGTTTTCGTTGGCACGGATGTATTCACCTGTCGTTGCATCGAAGATTGCAGTTGAAGCGTTGATGATCACACCTGTTCCGATCACCGCGTTCTCCTTGACGATTGTACCCTCATAAATGCCGCAGTTTCCTCCGATGAATACATTGTCCTCGATAATTACAGGAAGAGCTCCTACAGGCTCAAGAACACCACCCAGCTGCGAAGCTGCAGAAAGGTGAACGTGCTTACCTACCTGTGCACAAGAACCCACAAGTGCGTGTGAGTCAATCATTGTTCCCTCGTCAACGAAGGCTCCGATATTCACATATGCCGGAGGCATCATGATCACTGATGGTGCGAGATATGCGCCTGAACGCACGCTGCTGCCACCTGGTACGATACGCACACCGTTCTCCGCAGTAAACTTTCTTGCAGGGATTGTATCCTTATCAAAGAATGAGAACTGGCCCTGGGTCATATCTGTGAGCTGCCCAAGGCGGAAGCCGCTCAGAATCACCTCCTTCACCCAAGAGTTCACTTTCCACTCGCCGTTCACTTTCTCGGCTACTCTCACTTTGCCGCTTTCAAGGTCGGCTATCGTCTGATAGAATTTTTCTTTATCTGTCATATATATTTGCTTATATATCTCTTGTTATGGATAGCTGGTCTTATCTTTAGAGCAATCCCAGGTCACGGATCGTTGCTACCATAAGGTCATATGTGCTCTGCTGTGCCGGCACGAGAGGGAGGCGGAGTTCATTCTCGATCAGGCCCATCGCATGCATTGCAGCCTTTGCCGGGATAGGGTTGCTCTCCACAAAACAGTTATTGAAAAGCGGAGTGAGGTCTGCATTATATTTATATGCCTTCTCTCTATATCCTCCACGGATTGCATCCACAAAGTCAGCAAGCTGCTTAGGGGCGATGTTTGATGCCACGCTGATGATGCCGGCACCACCGTTCTCCATCATCCAGAGAGTGTCGTCATCGTTTCCGCTGAGGACCTGGAATCCTTCCGGCGCATTGCGGAGAATCTCCATGATCTGATCCTTGTTTCCCGATGCCTCTTTGATGGCCACGATATTGTCAATCTGAGCAAGACGGAGAGTAGTCTCTGCTGTCATATTCACACCTGTACGGCCTGGCACATTATAAAGGACAATCGGCTTCTCTGTCGACTCTGCAACAGCCTTGAAATACTGATACTGGCCCTCCTGAGTAGGCTTATTGTAGTATGGCACAACAATAAGGAAAGCATCTACGCCATACGGCTCGAGCTGCTTCATGCTTCGGATGGTGTGCTGGAGAGAGTTTGTTCCGCCACCCACGATAATCGGAAGCCCATTGCTATGCTCCTTGGTGATCTGGAGAATCTTAATGCGCTCCTCATCCTCGAGGCAAGGCGTCTCTCCTGTAGTTCCAAGAGGCACGAGAACATCGATACCTGCGGCCACCTGTCTGTCTACAAGAGCAGCAAAAGCATCATAATCAACTGCGCCGTTCTTAAATGGGGTTATCAGGGCGGTTCCGCAACCTGAAAGGTCTATATATTTCTTCATTATCTATTAATTTCCATTTTTATTCCATGTTTAAATCCGGATGAGCCAATCATCCCGACTTGACCGGCGATTCTCTACAATCCCAAAACAGTTTTAAATTCACACACGCCAGTGAGTCCTTCCGTGCGAAGTGCGGCCTCCACGGCTCCTGCGGCAAATCCCTCACGGGAGAATGCCTCATGCGTCATAGTGATGCGGTCATTAAGGCCTTCAAAGCCAATTGTATGGATTCCTGGTATTTCGCCACAACGGACAGACTGGATATCGACCTGAGTTCCCATATTCTTGTCAACAATATCGCCAAGGGAACGTGCTGTTCCGCTTGGGGCATCGAGTTTATGACAATGGTGCATTTCCACCATATACGGGCTATATCCGCCAGCGTCACCAAGAAGTTTTGAGATATATTCTGTAACGGCAAAGAATATGTTCACACCGATCGAGAAGTTTGATGCCCAGATCATCGGAGTGCCGCATTTCTCGAAATATGCAATCACTTCATCCTTGATGTCAGCCCAGCCGGTGGTTCCCACCACAACAGCCTTGAAGTTCTCTGCCAGGAACTTATAGTTGCTTCGGAAAGCTGACGGTGTCGTGAAGTCGATGCATACACATTCCTTGGCAAGGGCAGGATCTATATCAGTGATTGCCTCGCTCCAGCCTGCATATTCAATTCCACGGTTCAAGACAATCTTCTCGATCATCTTGCCCATTTTTCCGTATCCGCTGATTAATATCTTCATAATTAAAATGTCTCCAGTTCTTCAGGGCACTCGAAAAGGTGGTGATGGAGGGACTGAACAACCTCGGTCAGTTCTTCACGGTCAACCACGAAACTGATATTCACGAATGATGCACCCTGGGATATCATATACACATTACACTTCTTCAAAGGGGCGAATGTCTTCTTGAGCATACCGTTGAGTTTGACGATATTCTTTCCGATCACCGACACCTGAGACTTATCGTCGTCCACGATGACCTCCGCAAACTCTGAAAGCTGCTCAACTACGTGGTCAATCTTCTCTGAAGCATCCACTGTCACAGAGATGTTTGCCTCTGATGTAGAAATAAGGTCAACAGAAACCTTGCTCTCGCTGAAGATTTCAAACACACGGCGAAGGAAGCCGGAAGTGTTGATCATCCTCATTGAGAAGATGTTGATCACACGGATGTTCTCCTTGAATGAAACCGACTTCACGCCATCCTCGATGAGCTCGTTACGAAGGATCGCAGTACCCTTTCCTGAAGGGTTCATCGAGTTAAGCACATATATCGGAATATTCTTCTTGACTGCAGGTTCGATTGTGAGAGGGTGGAGCACCTTTGCTCCGAAATGAGCCATCTCGGCAGCCTCCTCGAAGGAGATCTTCTCCAGATATTTTGTATTCTCGACCTTACGCGGGTCCGCTGAACGAACGCCATCCACGTCTGTCCATATTTCTATCTTCTCTGCATCCACTGCAAGACCGATAAGTGATGCGGAGTAGTCAGAACCACCACGACCGAGAACAGTCTGTTTACCCTGAAGGTTTGAAGCTATAAAGCCCTGGGTAATTACGGCATCCATTCCCTGATATGCCTCGCTTACCGCACCTGGAACTCTCGCGAGAATCTCATCCACAACCGGCTCACCCTTGAGATATGAATCGTTTGTGATCATCATCTTACGAGCATCGATCCACGCCGTCTTGATTCCCTTTGCATTCATTGCAAAGCAGATGACAGTCGAAGAAAGCAGCTCGCCGTTGGAGATGATGATGGCCTTGTTTCTGTCTGAAAGCTCCTTGACTGCGCACACTGCTCTTGCAAGGCCGTCAAGCTCGTCACAGATTCGGTTGACCTCTGCCACTGCCTTTTCCATCAACATCGGGCTCTGCTCGAGAAGCTCTCCAGCGAGGTCCACATGACGCTTGCGAAGCTGTGCAAGCAGTTCCTCCATCTCTGCAGCATTTCCGGCAGCCGCTGAGTCTGAAATCTTATATAGAAGGTCAGTTACCTTGGACAGTGCCGACACCACCACGACAGGCTTCTGATCAAGTCTGCCACCGATGATGAATATCGTTCTTGTAATTGCCTCAAAATTTGCGACGGATGTACCGCCGAATTTCATTACTATCATATTGTTCGTTTTTACTCTTTATTCTTTCGCGTGCGACACGTTTTGGGCTCGCGTGCTACACGAAAACGAAAGATTCATGTATCACACGTTAAGGATATTATCGATCAGCTAGCGCTTCGTATATTTCAATGTAGTTCTGCATCGCTTTCTCCAAATCCGCCAGAGCAATGTGCTCATCATCACGATGGGCGACAAGGATCGAGCCCGGGCCACAGAGAATCTTACGAGGGCAGTTTGTGAGCTGTGGCGCATCGCTGCCGAATGCTACCGGCTTGGAAGGGAATCCGTCGAGGACCTCGAACCTGGTCGGGCTATCTCCTCCGAAAGCAACCACGCTCATCGCCTTCTGCCATGGAGCCACTTCCTTGGCCACGATATCCGAGCCATCCTGAACCTGAGGGCGGCCGAATCTCAATCTAGCCTGAGGACCGGCAATATTCTTCATGATGTTGCAGACCATATCGTCAGACTCGAATGTGGTCCTGAAATACACTCTACAGGTAAGTCTGTCGCTGAGGATATTCTGCGGATTATCGCTGCTGAGCTTTCCGATGTTCCAGGTGGTATCTCCTAAAACAGGGTCATGAGGGAACCCGATACTGCGAAGTGCATTCACAAAATCGTTGAACATCAGCACCGCGCTGGAGCCATACTGAGGGTATCCCGAATGGAAAGCCTCACCAGTGAAAGTCACCTCAAAAGACTTGGTGCCCTTTGCTGCAGATGCCATATGGTTGTCTGTAGGTTCTCCTACCACAACCCACTCTGCACCAGGATACGCATCTCGAAAAGCTTTTGCTCCAAACGAGCCTGTTTCCTCTCCGGCCAAAAGCAGAAGCCCGAATCCATCATATCCACGACGCTCGAGTTCAAGACAGGCCTCATACATTGCGAATATCTGCCCCTTGGCATCACAGGTCCCGCGACCTTGGATGGTTGAGGGGAGATTCCCACGCTCGCCTTGCTCGCTCGGAATGACGTGAGACTGCTCGCTCGGAATGACGTGAGGAGGAATATACGGCGGGACAGTGTCGAGATGGGTGCAGAAAAGAACTCGCGGTTTGCCCCACGAAAAGAGAAGATTCTGCGGGCAACCACATTCCTCTGGAGCATCACCACGCATAGACTCCACATCAAAACGTTCCAAACGACAATTAGGCGTGATCAATCGCTCCGCCAAAAAGTCAGCCAATTCCCTCTCCCTGCCGGAAGTGGAATCAATCTGAAGCATTTCAATAAAAAGGTCCGTATTCATAAAAGCAAACTAACTCAACTTGCAAAGATAAAAAATTTATGCTCAGAGACAATAAACATGACCCTACAATACAACATAAGCGGAGTCCGAAGACCCCGCCTACGCTCCATTTTAATAACAACTTCCCTCCAATCTACACCTTTAGTCGAGGATAATTTCCTCCACAAAGGGGATATATAAAGTTAACGATTGAAAGTTTCCACGAAAGTTCGACCAAAACGGTCTGTCACACGCACCTCAAGTACTTTTGCATCTGGCGAGTGCTTTGCTCGGAAGAGATTCTCGGTAGGAAGTGCCCAGACCCATGATCTCTTGAGAGTCGACGGATCCTTGTAGCATTCAACAGCATATGGATCCTGACCTTTGAAACGCTCCATATCACAGACCTTCACGCCGTCCTCAAAATATTCAACCTTCCACTGAGGATCATAGTCCCATACATTTGCAACCACATATCCTTCATAAAGAGCATCATTCACATAGAACTTGAACTGATGATCAAGAGGTAGACCGCTTGATTTGTACTGCCATCTGATATCGTCTCCATCAATCTCATATATCTTGTAACCCACCGGAGCTCCGTCGCAGCAAACAGGACCGCACCACCAAGCGCCACATAGACCTGTGACATTGTGCTCCATCAGATTGTCAGCTATAATC
Organism: Candidatus Cryptobacteroides sp.; assembly: GCA_045612265.1. Classification (GTDB taxonomy): domain Bacteria; phylum Bacteroidota; class Bacteroidia; order Bacteroidales; family UBA932; genus Cryptobacteroides. The sequence continues at coordinate 20,010 of JAZKYT010000071.1, read as the reverse complement.
TGATTGTTTCCAGTGTGCATGTGACCGGAAAGAATCAATGATTTATACGGCTGGAGAAGCTGATAAAGTCCCTGCTTGTTCGCCATGATTTCAGAAATGTCGTTATATCCGAAGGCCTTTCTGTCAGCCTCGCTCAAAGTTGTCGGGATATGAAGGGATACAATAACTGTTGAGCCGGCAGGGACATACGCAAGGTCATTCGCAAGCCACTCCAACTGTCTTTTGTCGAGGTATCCGATATAGTACCAGTCACGACCGATGAAGAAGTTGTCGTTAAGAACCACATAGTGCACCTTGCCGACATTGAATGAATACCAGGCAGGACCATACATGTTTTCATAGTCCTTCATTGATCCCTCATGTCTGTCTCCGTAATTTGTCATATCGTGGTTACCCATCACATTTCTGAAGTCGATTCCAGTGTGAGACATGACCTTGTTGTACTCAGGGTAAAGAGCGTGGTTCCAGCCTACAATATCTCCAAGACAAAGTCCGAACACATCGTCACCATCCAAGGTCTTCACAAACGCGCCTATATCCTTGGCATGCACCTCAAGTTCAGGGAACTCATCAGCATCGCTGATCTGAGGGTCGGCAATAACGATGAGGTTGTGATTGGTGTCGTCCTTAGCCTTCTTCTCCACTACGAAATCATACTTTTTAGCAACACCTAATTTCTTATAATAAAGGGTCTCACCATCAAGTACAGCGGATTTATATCCTGCAGGGGTTGAAATGAAAACGAAACGGCTCTCGCTGTCTGTATCCATGACAAAACGGCCTTTGGCATCTGTCTGAACCACATTCAAGCCATCCGAAACAACCACCCCAGCAAGGCCCTTGCCTTCAGTATCCTTGACTGTTCCCTTAATGTTTTTTGCTCCAATCGACAGCGCTGCTGCAGCAATGCAGATAATGGTAATCAGTATCCTTTTCATATGTAAAATTTGCTCCTTTATAGAATTTTGTTCCTGACAATGACATTATTTATACGGTTGCTCCGTCATTTCCCAACCGGTGATACTGGAAATATATGGAATCACATTGCTCGCAACCTTGATATGTCCTTTGTAGTTAGGGTGGGCGCTTGCACCGAGATCTGTACTATGATTGTGAACATTTGTTGTCATGCCCATATATGACACATTCTTCAGACCGCTCATCACGCAGGCAGTCCTGATGTAGTCAAAACTGAACGGAGTCACATTGGAAGCCATGCAAAGAATCGGAACATCCTCTCCATAGTTCGCCTTCACCTTGTTGAGAAGTTCGATATATCTCTGGGCAAAAATCAGTTCGTGCGGCTGACGGGCAGTGGAGAAATCATTGGTACACAAATATATGACTACGATATCTGGACGATATGCAACCATATCAGATGACCAGACATATTCAGTTGACTCATCAAAAGTCTGAGAATATCTGTCAGGCATATTATAGCCCGGGCGATAGTCATCGTAGTTGCGGCAGATGCCCTGACCAGAATGAGAGACAAGGTTGAAGTCTGCATTGAAATATCGGGCAGCGATTGCAGCATAGGTGAGGTTGCAGTTCTCTGTCTCAGGAAGGAAAGGATCATTTCCGGATGCGCTCTCAGTGCCGTAACCACATGTATATGAATCACCTATGAACTCGATGTGTCTGTCCCTGCGACCGGTTACCTGAAGCACCTGGCCTTCAGTCAGGAATGAATGGATGGTGAAACGGCCCTGCTCTCCCTCGGTTCTTTTCTGAAGGATGACCTCATGCTCCCCCTTACCAAGACCTTCCGCGAGAACAACAACAGTGTCCTTGGCAGCCACCAGGAACTTCTTATCTGCAACAGGAGACATCTCCTTGTCCACCCAGAGATTGAACCAGGTGTTCTTGCTGTCCGAGCACTTCATGGCAAGTGAAGGACCAGTGAAGCGGATACGGAAATATACTCCGCTCCAGTCGTAAGAAACCTCATCTCCCTCGACCATAATTCTACCGGTGTACTCGATTCGAGAATCAGAAGCCGGTGTCTCAACAACTGTGACAGTCTTTTTGGCAGAAAGGCCAGCGCCGGCAAAAACCAGCATAGCCAAAAGCAATATCTTTTTCATATTCAATATTTTAACTTCTCCAGAACAACTTCATTTTTGTAAAGGCATACGTTACAGCCATCATCAGGAATGTGATTATCACGCCCTGCATCACTCCCCAGAACTGCGAGCCAGACGCCAAGGCATATAAAGCCGGAAGGATGCCGAGCATTGAGAGGACCGGTCCTATGAGGAAACTTGTCACAGTGTATGCAAGCATCGGGTTCTGACCGACTCCGGCAACAAATCTGCATTTCATTCCAAACCTCATCTCAAGCATCAGCAGTACTGCTGTGACAAGAGCAGTCATTCCGCATGTAGTGAACAGGTATGAAAGATTGCAGTAGTCCTTGGTGATTCCTCCATCTACTGGATCGAGGGCGATTCCAAGCAGCATCAATGCAAAACCGATCCAGCCTATATTTGTGTATACATTGCGCTGCTTCCAGGTAAGGGCAACAAAAGAAGCTGCCAGAACCGCTGATATACAGAAGTCTGCCAAGACATTTCTTGTGAAGAGTCCCCAAAGCTGAACCAGTGCTGCGATAAGAGCAAAAGCTCCGGCCACGACACCCTTATTGTCAACCTTGAGAGGCTCACCTGAACGGGAGTGATTAAGAATCAGGTCTCCAACGATGGAACCGGGAAGTGCAATCAGAAGATACTGAAGCCAATCCCATGTAAAGAACCAGCTGATGCCACCAAAAGACGGAACAAACTCCAGTGCAGCAGGAGCATATGAATCAAGAGCCTTGAAAGCTGCAATCAGAAGAATAACCAGCCATCTCAAGCGGAGATTATCCTTGGTCAGCATCCACAATATTCCTCCCCAAAGTGCAATCACAGCCAGAATCATGATGATGATGTCGCTTGACCATCTGCTGAGCGACAGACCGAAATATCTTGTATATATGACTGTCAGGACGGCAAGCATCGCGATACCGGAGAGATTGACGGCAGTACCGATATGTTTCTTCAGACCTTCTGCAGCCTTAGGTACATTGACCCTGACCAAAGAAAGAAACAATGCCACCCAAAGAGCAATCTTGAATATCTGGACCTGCCATGCAGGAAAATCGACACCAGCACCGGCATAAGCATTGCCAAGAATCAAAGCAAAGATTGTGAGAGTCAGCCACCTCTTGACCAGACTGCCACACATGGAGAGCCAGCTTTCTCCCTTTTCCAGTCTCTTGCGCATGGCAAACGGAAAGGCTGCACCCATCGCAAAGATGAAGAACGGGAATACAAGGTCCACCCAGGTAATGCCCGGAACATCAGGATTGAATGCATAGGTTGGAGGAGGCGTCTGGGCGTGGAACATCCAGGCCGGCAAGCCTGAATTGTAACCGATATTGGCGCACAGGACCATACCTGCAATTGTAATTCCTCTTATGATGTCAATCGAGGCTATTCGCTTATTAGTTAGTGACATTGTGATTTGAGTTATAGTAAAAAAGGAGTGCGAACCTGCCACACTCCTTCTGTCTTTTATAATGTTTCAAGTATCTGCCAGATCTGATACAGGCCGCGTGGAACATGGAAGCAACCTTTCCACTTTCCACCCTTGAGAGTCAGGAGCACTTCTCCGCGACGGTTGAGATAGCCATACCACTCGGGATATTCCGCATCCTTGAAGTGAGCCCACATATAGTCATGTATCTTCTCAAACCACTCAAGGCACTGCTTGTTGCCGGTGAGCTGATATCCTTTAAGGAAGCAGATTGCAGATTCGAGATGCACCCACCAAAGCTTCTGGTCCCACTCAAGCTTCTGCATCGGAGCTCCCTTTATGTCCTTGAAATAGAAGATTCCGCCGAATTCCTTGTCCCAACCGAACTCAACGACACTGAGGGCAATCTCGACACATTTGTCGATGAGAGCCTTGTCGTTTCTGCGGATACCGAGGTTCATCATGAACCAGAGTGCCTCAAGGTCATGTCCAGGGTTGATTTCTCGTCCCTCAAAGCAGTCGATAGGCGTGCCGTCAGGAGATACATTCTCCAGCATGACTCCGAGCTCAGGATGATAGAACACATTGAGGATTTCGCTGAGACATTCATCGATTGTCTGGTCAAGCATAGTCTTGTCAGGAAGGATGTTCTCCACCTCAAGTGCCATGTTGCAGATGATCATAGGAAGAGCAAAACCCTTCATCGGACGAGTTCCGGGATATGATTTCTCCCAACGTCCCTTAGGGTCGTTACGACGGTCAAGAATTCTCTGGAAAGTCTTGAGAGCGATTTCCTTATACTCCTCGCTGCCGGTCGCCTCAGCAAGCTGGGCGAAAGCCATACATGCGAATGTATTCGAGAAAATATTATATGGCTGAATGATCGGCTTACCCTCACGAGTCACTGAGAAATAGAAATCATAGTTGCCATCGTGAGCATATTTCTTAAGGAACTCACCACCTTGGATTGCACAATCAAGCCAATCCTGATTCTTCTCCACCTTGTTGTAGAGCATTGCGAACATCCAGACTTCTCGTCCCTGAAGCCATACGAACTTATCCGTATCAAAAACGCTTCCGTCTCTGTCCAGACAGGTGAAGTATCCACCATACTCCTTGTCCTGTGACTTCTCAAGCCAGAAAGGGAGGACACTATCTAAAAGCTCACTCTTATATTGAGCGGCAAGTTTCTTGAAATCCATAATATTTCTTTTAATAACACTTTGCGAAGTTAAAAAATATTTACGATAAATACGCTTAATTTTTAAATAAATTTCAAAACGAAAACGCCTTAAAATCTACAAAAATCACCATTATAGTCCACATTGAGCAAATTGAACGGATCTATTGTCGAATCCACTACCACCGCCGCCTCAAGTCTAGTGATATTTCTATCGCAGTCACAGTCGCTCAACCCTAAACCAGACCACCATTCCCCCAGTGTGGCAGGAAGATGCACACCCATCGTCCGAAGCATATTTGCAAATTCACATATCTTGATCGGTCCCTTGACAAACGGAAGCGCTGCATTGTAGTAGCCGGCCGCATATATATCCTCTGCTAAAAGCTCATCATCAGCACGGAACCAGGTCTGGTTTGCCCAGCCGACATTTCTGCCCTCGCCTCTCAGGATTCCGGTCGCTCCGATTTTCTGGATGGCCTTGAAATGAGGATGAGTCTTATCAAGATCAAGATATGGCATTATATAACATCCTGCATCAAGCAGTGCCTGCTGGACTGCACGCACACTCACTTCCTTCACAGGCTTATCTTGAACACACGCCAGCGCTGCCAAGGCACCTGCAGCCTGACCCAGCTGCATCACGACCGGTTGAAGACGGGTTGCGCCATTGATCAGATTTGAAACTGACACCGACTTTTCTGCAACAATCAGGTTTTCGACATCATCCTGCTTCGGAAGAAGCACACCAAGCGGCACATTGAATGATGGGATCGGGTAAAACTCCAGATCCGGAAGCTCTCTCCAATCCGGATGTCGGAAGTGGTGGTGGTCCACAGCATAATCTCCGACCGCAATTCCTGTCCTGTAATAAGGATGCTTATAGTCGTGTGGTCTTGCAGCTGCATCGACGGTAAAGAATGCTTCGCCCACTATACGTCTGGATTCTCTATGATATGGGAATAACGGAAGCCTGTCTTCGGTCGGGAACTCATCATCGGCAAGACCGAGATTCTTCATGCCCAACTCTGTCTGAATGAAATACACAAAAGACAAAGTGAATTTCTTAGCTTCTGCATAAGCAAGAGCCCTCTCCTCCGGGCTCATTTCGATGGTGTTGACATAGTAGTCATTGCCGCAGATCGGCCAGTTGATCATATATTTCCCGTTCGGAGTCCTGCCGTAAGTGATCATCATATGAGGGTCCCAAAGCGTCTGGCCGGTTTCCGGTCGGGTGCTGTGCCTGTTGACACAACTGTTATAGAACGGAGCCGGGTCATATTCCTCCGGCCTTTCGATGGTCATGTCAGCCAGCGGTCCATAGTCCTTGAGGACGGCTACATAGGTCAGGTCCTGGATCACATCATTAGCTTCTGCCGGAGCGATCGACTCACCAGTCTCGGAAGATGCCTCCATTCCGACCTTATAATCAACGCCGCATGCCTTAGCGACATCACCAAGCTCTGTTCCATCAATCAGGACATCAGACGTCACAGAATATTCCTTTCCTCTTGAATCCTGAAGTTTCACACGCCATAGGCCATCTTCCTTGCAAAGATCAGTTATGATGGTCTCACGACGCACCTGCAGAAGGTCACCGCATGATGCAGCAATATTTGTCAGGATTTCCTGTCCCACATGAGGTTCAAAGTTGATATTGCTTACCCAACCTGTCTTCAACGCATCCCATCCGCCATAGCGGGCAGCCAGCGAATCAGCAAACTCGCCAAAGATGCCACTCTGCATCCTGTAGTTGCCATCTATGCAGCTCACACCTGCCGCGGTCAGCATACCGCCAACCCAAGGCGTATCCTCCACAACCATTGTGCTGACACCCATCCTGGCAGACTGCACACCAGCAGAAATACCGCTTGCACCGCCACCGATTACCAGCACATCCACATGCTCTGGTTTCGCACATGAGACCAGACACAAGACAGCACAAGATGCAGCAAAACAAAAATTCTTTACTCTGTTCATCATAATCTCAGCACATTCTATTTACGACTTTTCTTCAGCGCCTTCTGTATTGTTGGAAGCACATGATCCACATAGCGCATCATTCCAAGGTCGGTGAAGTGTATTGCATCAACGGTTGCCTCGCCATCATCACCGATCATTCCTTCGGCAGCTATATAATATATATTCTTCTCTCCTGCCTTCTTCAATTTCAAGAACAGGCGTTTCTGGGCCTCATTTTTAAGAGTTACCTCAGCAAGTATCTCCTTATCAAAAAGCGTATGAGGGAATATTACGTCCTCGATGAATATCACCGGGACATCCGGATGAGCATCTCGAATCACCCTGAAGAACGTCTCTCCATTGGCATCAATCATATCAGCATATGCATTGGGAGCATAGTCCAGAACATATAATCCCGGATCCTCCACGCTTGCCATGAGCTCAGCAATCTCCATATCAAGGAGAGCATTACCACTGAAACCAAGATTGATGACTTCCCTATCGAGACGGCGGCTGATGATATTGGTGTGGGCCATGCCAGGACGATTTGCACAACCTCCCTGAAGGATGCTGGTTCCATACATCACGATCGGCTTCTCACGGGAAGGTCTGCTGACAGCCGGCAAATCCAGAGTTGCGCCCTCATCAACTCCGATTTCCAGCGAACTTACGCCATCATACAGAGATAGGTAAAGCATGTATTCACGCTCCACCGGATCCATATTTCCAATGATTTTTCTTTCTGAGACTCCTCCCTGCGGCTGAGCACTGCACACATGTCTCCACTGACCGCCGACAATGGCATACAAATCAAGACCCTTTGTGCCAGTATCAGTCATATGTGTCATGCTGTTGTTGAAAGTCGACTTCCACCTTGCATGGATGGACGTAGAATTGGAGCGGAATCTGATGAAAAGTCCCGCTGAATTTCGTCCTAGATACCACACAGGTCCTCTGCTCACGCCTTCCAGCGAAGACGGGAGACGTTCATAACGGGCATTGGTCCGGTCTGACACTTTTCCATATACAGGAAATACAGAGGCATCAGTATATACCACATTCTGCGCAGACAGCGCAAATGAGCCAACTGATAAAGCTGTAAGGACAATAGACAAGAGATGTTTCATATTCCAGAATTGTTTAACCATCCATTCAAACGGACACGATATAAAAGTAAAATATTTTTAGTTGCACCTTTTCTTCCAACGGTTTTTGATTCCGAAATGCTCGCAATAACGGTCATAAAGATGACCGGCCTGCTGATACTCCGAATTCGGCGACATGAAATGCGAGAACTCGAAAGTGATGGCACCGTCCATTCCTGCTCTGCGGGCCATATCCATCTTCAGAAGGAGCTTCTCCCACTTAATCGGAAGGAAACGGATCGGCATATCACGGTCGAAGGACTCAAAGTTTGTCCAGCACTTCATTCCATACTTGTCGGCCAGCTTCTTGTTCACAACAAGATAGTCGTAAAGTTCGTGATAATCTACCTGGCCATCCTGGAAAGCGAGAATATCCACCACACCTTCAAGGTTGCTCAGGATCTCATTCCACTCGAACTCATGCTCAGAAACAGTCGTTGCCTTGTCTCCCCACATCACCTGATCAGTCTTCACGCCGTGAATATATGGCGAAACCATTGTCGGAAGATTGCCAGAAACCTCTTTAGCGTGTCTTCCCACCTCAGCATAAATCTTGGTCATATTCTTGGTCCTGCGGCTCACCTCCTGTGAAAGATACCAACCCTGAAACGATTTATGGTGGCCATATTTCGCCCACACCTCATCAATCAGCTTGATATTCAGATCAATCTCCTTGAGATAGTCACCTTCGTGCCAATACTTTCCAGAATCATACATGCCGAAATAGAAAGCCATGTCATATTTATCTGCCAGGCAAAGGAACATCTCAACAAGATCGACAGGCGGATAATACACATCCTCAGTCTCAAGAATAGACTCAAACGGAGCAGCAATCCATCTGCCAAGTCCAGCACGGATGAGTACCACCGTGTTGATTCCCATATCACGCATCGCCCTAAAGTCCTGATCCCATTCCTCAACACCCCAGTTCTGATGCGGGATATCCCAGCTGATCTCATCAAGAAAAGTCGCATTGATAGGCATTCCCTTCAGAGCATTCGGAGACTCAAACTGTTTGTTAGTGAACTCACTACCTTGATTGCAGCTGACTAGCACAGCCATTGTAAGTATTAGTGACAGAATCTGTTTCATATAAAACATATTTAGATTTCCTCTTTTGACAAACTTACACAATTTTAAGGAGAAAATGAATTGCACAGGACATAAAAAACGGGAACCTTTTCAGGCTCCCGTCATTATTATAGAATCGGTTGAAGACTAGAGAGGAAGTACATACTTATCAACTGTATCCATCCAAGAGTCAACTACGTAAGCAGCGAGATCGCTACCCTCAGCCTTGATATAAACGTCTGAGTAAGTAAGACCAGCAGCATTGTTAGTATGGAACTTAACCTGGAGTGAGAATACCTTAACAGCAGCCTTAGGATCAGTTACGTCAAGAACTACGAGGTCAGTATAGTCGTAGTCGAAGTGGCAAGACATTGTAAGAGCAAGATACTTCTTACCACCCACCTCAGCTGTAGAGATACAGTTAAAGTTCTCCATCCATGTTGCAGGTGACTCCCAAGTCATTGTCCATGCTGAACCATCATAGTAGTAGAGGTTGTAGTCAACACCGTAAGTAACTGAGAAGAAACCATCAGCAACAGCAGCACCAGCTGGAGCAAATACACCTGTAGATGCATCCCATGAACCATCGTGGAGGTCAACATATGCAGGAGCAGCAACAACACCGCCGTTAACTTCCCAAACGATACCAGCACCACCGCCGAAGCATACGTAAGCAGTGATTACAGCGTTACCGTTAACATCACCCTTAACGCGGAAGTTACCCATCTCAGTGCAATAGTAGTTAGCTGAATCGTAGTCAACGAGAAGCTCATAACTAGTAGCTGTTACCTTGTAGAGCTGGAGGTTACCAGCAGCCCATGCGCAGTCTGCACCAGAAACGAGGAGGTTACCAGCATCATCAGCGTGAACACCACCAGCAACGAATCCTTCAGGAAGAGCAACCTTAGTAGCGTTAGCACCTGTAGCCTCATCAACTGTCCAAAGCTCACCAGCAGCAGTGAAGTAAACCTTGTCACCAACAGCAGCAACACCTACGCGGCCAGCAGCAGCACCCATCTCAGAGAGTGAGTTAGACCACTTGATTGGGCTCCAAGCCTCCTGAGATACAGCAACAACCTTAACAACGCCAAGTTCGCTGTAAACAGTTACAGTAGCAGTTCTAGCTGCAGCATTAACCTCCTGAGCAGGAACTGTGAAAGTAAGCTTGTCAGTTGCGTACGCCTTTGTCTCAACGAGCCACTCAGCGTCAACCTCATATGTATAAGCTACGTTAGCACCAACCTCGATCTCAACAACGCCACCCTCGAATGAAACAGAGTAAACATCCTCTGCGTTTACATCGATAGCATTCTTCTGAAGCTGAGTAACCTTAACTACGATTGGCTCAAGACCCTCAACCGCGATTTCAACTGCAGCTGTACGGTTCTCCTTACCAGTGTTAGCAAGAGCATCAAGTTTGATTGCTGCCTCACCAGCCTCACCTGACTTAGGAGAGATTGAAAGCCACTCAGCAACACCCTCACCTGTAAGAGTTGCAGTCCAAGCTGCATTTGCAGTGAAGTTTACTGTGATTGGAGTAACCAAGTCCTCAGTACCAGCTGTAGGGATTGTAACCTCTGTAGGAGGGAAATCAACATGAGGAACAAAAACCTCCTGTTCGCATGCTACAACAGCAAGACCTGCCATCAAGCACAAAGCATAAAGCATTTTTTTCATAATGTAATTATTTAAATGGGTTAGTATAAATTATAGTGTTTCCAAATATTGGTCAAAGGCCTTCTTGATATCATCCCAGTAGTCATACATCTTGATATGACAGAGATCGAAGAAGAACATACCCTCTGTCGAGGCGTTGATGCAGGCATCCACTATATCCGGCATCAGCTTGCCCTGTCCTCCGTTTTCAAATCCTGTGGAGTTTCCGATATCTGGTCCTCCGATGAACGGAACGTCTCCAGCAAAAATTCTCTGAGCTCTCTGGCAGAAGCCCTGCATCGTCCACTCTGAGCTTCCATATATCGACTGTGTCGAAGCATAAGCGCCAATCAACATAATATCGCAATGGTCTGCATATCCATACTGGTTATACTCTGCTGTCGCCCAGTTGTACATATTACCGGCATTATAGCTAGGACTTGCCCAGTTTACTCCTGACATGTAATAGCTGCTGTACCATGCTCCCACATATGCACCGAAGCGGATATCCGGATTTACAGAGTGTACTCTATTCGAGGCCTTCTCCATAAAGTCATGGATATTCTTTGCACGGAATTCCATCCAGTCTCTCTGCATTGCAGTTATCGGACTATTGATCTTTGTAGCGCCCGGATTGAAGACATCGCCCGGCCAGTTCTTAAGCGTCTTGCCGATGTACTCCTCAAACTTCTGACGCGACACCTCAGAGAAATCACTCTGCAGATCAGTGTCGTCATAACGGCAGCGGTCAAGGATGATACCTTTCACATCATATGCCGCGAGATCCTCAAGAATGCCAAGGAGGTATTCAACCACATCGTCATTTGCAGGATTAAGGAACTTAGTACCTGTACCCATATCCATGCTGCTGACCAGGCCATCTTTTGTATTGATGACGGTAGCCCAACTCTTGTCGACAGAACCGTCGAAAAGCGGACCGCTGGTACCTAGGCCATAAGGACATTCCTTTCCACCAACCATAGTGTTGATTGCCGCATACACGTCAAGTCCGACACTCTTACCGGCATTGATGAACTCCTGGAGATAGTCAAACGACTCTGTTCTTTTCAGCCACTTGTATGCACCTGTCACCCAGGCATCAACCTGCTTAAGAGGTTTCTCCACATCAGAATTGAAAAGGACTCCGGCAGTTGTCGGGCGCACCTCAACCACTACACCAGTAAATCCGGTCTCCTTAAGGCGGGCCATATCATCAGCAATATTCTTCTTGCTGTTTGCATAATCCTTGAAATTGGCCGCAGCATCAATCCATACCAGACGAGCCTTTGCATCTTTCTTTTCAGGTGACGGCTGCTCCTGGTTTTCCGGATCTTCCTTATCCTCAGTTCCTTCCTGGCCTGAATTCGTGTTTTCATTCCAGTTAGGGTTCCAGATATAATCCGGCTCCGGTTCTTCGCAAGCAAAGAACGCAGCCAAAGACAATGCAAGGAATATGTTTCTTATCATCTTCATTCCTACTTAATCATTATTGTGCTGGCTACAGCGCGCTGAGAGCCGTCTGAAACCTTTATCGTAGTCTTTCCATTCACAAGCATGCAGCTTGATCCACCGCCATCAAGGTTGATCGCCTCAACGCATCCAAGATCCAAAAGGACATTCGCCACATCTGCTGTTGTCAGCCCGGCAACGCCTTCAGTCATCTGACGTCCCTCACATACAAATACTATCATTTTGTCATCAGCTGTGACTCCCACCGCTGTGCGAGGATGGCATGAATCCGGCCCAATACCAGAAGCGCCGTTGAACAGCTCCTCAACAAAGGTATTCCTGATCTTTCCGTCATCAATCAAGAGCGGCCCACCACCGATCGCGGTTTTTGCAGCAAACACTTCAGCCCCTTCAGGATATGCTGAAGACGGAGTTTTTGCTGGCTTAGCCTCCCAGGTATTATCCGCTGGAGCAGGATACATATAATGTTTTCCGCCTGACTTATAATATGTCCAGCAAGCATTGAACCCGCCATCCTCAGACTCCAGGAATGCCGCACGAGTTGGATAATATATCGTAACCCAATCCTCCGATGCATAATTGATATTGTATGCCAGAACCTCTGAGGCTCTTACAGCAAGGCTTGAAGAATAGTTCAGTCCCCCTGAAGAATAGAAGAATCCGGCATTGACAACGATTGGCCATAAACCCTCGGAATAAACCGTAGATGGTGTCTTGAATGAATCCTTTGTGCCAGACATCTCCGAGTCATTGATGCTCCATATATCCCACTGGGCTGAGTTCATGTCAGCAACAGCGATATATGCAACAGCCTTCTGTCCTTCGAGTTTATCGGGCGATTTATAGACCTTTATATACTCCGGAAGGGTGCCATAATCTGCAGAAACATCGGTCCATCTGTCGAGAGTTGCATCCTCGACAATATCTTCCGGCGTTTCCGGCTGCTCCACCTCCGGGTCTTGCCAAGGCCAATCCTGGATCTCACCGGATGTTGTGGTACATCCGGTGAATCCAAGTAAAAGCAAGATTGATATGATCAACATCATATGTTATTACATCTTGATACAGTTGACAGAATATCCTCCGATAGCCTGTGCGTAATGGTCAATGTAGTATACAAAGAGCTTGAAGCCATCAGCAGACTGAGCGATCACAACATCACCGCAAGCATTCGATGCCTCGGCATTCTGCTCATTATACTGCTTGATCTGAGCGTTCATCACAACTGGATCTGCATTCTTGATTGTTGCAGGGTTTGAAATATCATAGATATACAAGCCTGGCCACTGTCCCCAAGCCGGGAACTGAGATGTAATGAAGTGAGCAAGATATGTTGCGTTGTTATATCTCTTTGCATCCATCGAGTTAGGGTTCTTACCCCAGTTACAGTAGTCAACATCAAAGAGATCCTTCTGCGACTTACTCATCTTACCGTCAATATGTGCAAGGTAATAGTGAGAATCCTCACCAATTGTCACGCTGTTGCCATAATGAGAAACCATCACACCTGCTGCAGGGTCCACAGAAACTGGTGTAACCTTTGCGTAGTGGATTGATGTCTCACCCCAGCCAGGGTAAACTGCAGCATAGTCAATGATATTATTCTCGACTACTTCTCCTGCGCGGATCACAAGCTCTGTCACGATGCTTGCTGTAGTCACACCTGACACACCCTCGTGAGTAAGAATCATTCGGGCATCAGACTTGATGTCACCGATCACTCTTACAACATTACCGACAACAAACGAAGTCTCGTTAGTGAATGAATGGTAGAGCTGAGGTGCTGCTGACAATGAATTTGTAGTATAGATATTCACTGTTTCTCCACCAGCTGCCTTATTTGTAAGAATGAGGTTTCCACCCTCGTCACTTGTCATACCGTCTGCCTTTGCAGCACCAAGGTTGAGCTCTCCCTCAAGGACTCCGGTAATACCGTGGAGATACTTAGGAGCTGTTCCGTTACCCATAGAAATGACAACCTTGCTCTCAAGCACTGCAATAGAAGGGTTCATTGCCTCTGTGTATGCCGGGAATCCAAGGTTTCCTGGATTTACGGAGAAGATCTCCTTAGCAGATCCTGCGTTGAAACCATAAGGAATCTTTGTAGGTGCTTCCTTAGTGATAGTATACTCAGTCTCTGTTACTCCATCGTGAGCAATAACAGTGATTTTCTGAGGTTGGTTATAGTCCTTCGGCTTAGCAAGCTGCTCAGGATTCTTGATTGTAGCGTGCACACAAGCAGAAGCTTCAGCTGTATATCCTGAAAGGTCATCATTCGTGAACAAGTAGATCTTACGGAGATCATTGTCGATGAAGCCCTCGCATGGGAATGTACCCACCACATTGAAAGACATCAGGTCTGTTCTTCTGAACTTGGTTCTCTTACCTGTGATTACAATCGGACGGCTTTCACCTTTATTGTTTGTAAAAGTGAAGTGGTTCTCCTGATTAAGGTCAAGAACAGTGAGAGGAGGATCGATCTTACAGTTTGGAGCAAGCTCTGCTCTGATTCTCAAGTTTGACATATATATGGTTGTCGGATCCTCAGTCTCCTCTGGGAAGAACCAAGGAATCTCGATAACATAGTAATCCATATTTTCATCAGCTACATCAAGCTTTGCAAGCTGCTGATCCACATACTTACCTGTTGTAAAATATGCAGTAAGGCTTGTGATTCCCTGACGCTCTACAGTAGGCTCGATAAACTGTGGTTCCTGGCAGGAAGCAGCCAATGCGAGCACTGCAACAAAAATCAGATAATATATTTTTTTCATACTCTAATCGTTTAAATTATTTCCATTCAGGATACTGCTCAACGAGCGCATTGTTATTCAACTCACCTGTCGGCATTGGGAAACGATACATCTTCTGTGGGAAGTTTCTGTCCTGATCGTCAACAGAAACATATGTATATGTGAATGTACCATCACCGTTATTTTCGATCTTCAGACCGTGCTGCTGATATCCGGTAAGTCCCTCAGGATACTGCTTATGTGCAACACCCCAACGGCGAAGATCCCAATACCAAAGGCCCTCGAATGCAAGCTCAACCTTTCTCTCCTGACGGATTGCATCCCAAAGAGCAGAACCACCCTTATCAGTGTATGGAAGACCCACTCTATTACGGATTGCCTTCACAGCAGTATTTGCATCTGCTTCCTTCTCAAGATGATAGCAAGCTTCTGCCTTGTTAAGAAGCACCTCTGCATATCTCATGATAATGAGCGGCTGGATACCGCCACCATAAGCGATCACGTCGTGATTCTCATCTACCATCTTACGTAGATAGTATCCGGTTGTAGTACGTCCCATCGGCTCACGGTCAAGATTCCACTGACACCATCCGTCAACGCCATCAACGAAAGGCTCAATTGCACGACCTTTCCACTCTGCTCCGTTATAAAGGATCGTTGCATGGAAACGAGGCTCAAGATCCGCGTAAGGAGGAGTCTGAGTTGTTGCTCCGTGCCATGCTGTCCAATCAGGGAAACCACCCCTTGCCAGCTCATAAGACTCTACCATCTCCTGGGTCGGAGTACCATAGCCACCGCCGGTCTCTCCGTGAAGAGCAAAGTCTCCTCCTGGAGTATAATAGAAGTCATAGCTGTGAGTCACGTCGTTTGCTCTGTCAAAGAGATACTGGATAATCGCCTCATTGTTGCCGGAGCTGACCTCCTTTGAGTACGCATCAACATAATTGGCTTCGAGACCATATCCAAGCTTCTCCACCTCATCGGCAGCAGTCTTGACAGCATCCCAGCGCTCTGCATAAAGCATCGCTCTCGTCATGAATGCCCAAGCCATACCCTTGTTCAAACGACCCATTGCAGCCTCTCTTGCAGGAAGATTCTGAGCAGCGAAATAGAGGTCATTGTAAATGAAGTCCCAGCCTTCGCTCTCTGTGCTGACAGCCTTATCCTTAGCATAAGCCAAGAGGTCCTCATCATAGATGATGATCTCCTTATAACGCTTCATGAGGTCAAAGTACAGGGAAGCACGCATGAACTTGATTTCAGCCTCAAGACGTATCTTGTCCTCATCTGACATCTGACCATATCGCTTGAGACAGTCAAGAGCCTTGTTTGTCTTTGTAATACCCTGATACCAGGTACCCCAGTATCCGAGATAAGTGCTCACATATCCGGCAGACAATGTCTGCTCTACACCATAGGCAATCTCACTTGGAATATAACACAATGCATTGTAGTTGTATGAGCCATATTTCATCATGTCTGTCAACGCCTCTGTCTGACCTGCAGCACACTGGTTCATAAGCAAGTCATAAAGGTAGGTGTAGAGATAATTCACATGATATTCCGCATTTTGAGTTGTTTCCCAGATAAGCTTATCCGACACACTGTCTGTCGGAGACATATCAAGGTAAGATGTGCACGAGAAAGCTCCCAATGAAAGTCCCAGTGCAAGTATTGCTTTATATATATTCTTCATAATATTCTTCACTTCTTTAGAATGTAAGAGTTACACCACCCATAAGCAGACGCTGCTGTGGATAATATCCATTATTTACACCTGGAGACTCTGGGTCAATTCCCTCAGGAAGAGAATCAAGAGTGAAGATATTCTGACCCTCAATAAAGAATCTCAATGTCTCGATATTCACTCTCTGGGTCAACTTTGCAGGAATTGTATATCCAAGCTGTGCTGACTTGAGACGAAGGTATGTTCCATCACGGAGCCAGAATGTAGATGCGAGACCATTATCACCACCGTGTCCTGGAGTACCAAGAGTAAGACGAGGGAATGTTCCATCAGGATTGTAGATACTGTAGGCATTCTCTACAAGGAAGAGAGGAGAGTTTGCATTCTCCTTGAATGTCTGAGTCCAGATGGTATTATCATCGTTACCATTGTAATATGTACCTGTAAGTGATACGTCAAACATCGCACCTCCTGTGAATTGTGCATTGAAATCGAATCCATTCCAAGCGAAGTCGAGGTTAAGACCATATGTAAGTTCAGGTCTGTTTGTACGTCCGATGAAACCCTTGTCATCCCAATCGATCTTACCGTCACCATTGATATCTACATATTTGATATCACCGACATTTGGACGAGTACCATACCAAGCAGAGTTGTCAATCTCCTCCTCTGAACGATATAGGCCATCTGCAGTCCAAGCCATCATAGCTCCAAGAGGCTTACCAACCACCTTCTGGTTCTCTGGGATATTAGGCTGGTCCGGATAAATGATCCAGCGGCTGCGCGCGAATGTCATGGTTCCGCTGATACCATATTGGAAAGGCTTGCTGCCCAACATGAAGTGATTTCTATGAGAGAGCATCACGTCAACACCCTTGGTGTCGTATGCGTTGTGGTTTGTAGCAGCCATGTAATAACCTCCCATTGAAGGTGGATAGTCAGATCCCATGTATGTGAGAAGGTCGAAGTTATAGCGATAGAATGCATCAGCCTCCAAAGCAAGCTTTCCGCCCCACATCTTGAAATCGACACCGACATTGTATGAAAGGCTCTTCTCCCAGGTAAGGTCTGGGTTGGCAAGTCCTGAATCCGCATAACCAGGAGTTACAATTGTTCCACCATTGGTATTTCCGTAAATGATCTGCTGATAATACTTGCTATAAGTATTGAGGAACGCATATGCTCCGATCGAGTCATTACCAAGAAGTGCTACCGAACCTCTGAGCTTCAAGTCATCCAAACCTGCAATACCCTGCATCCAAGGCTCCTTTGCAAGATTCCAAGCGACAGAACCTGACGGGAAGAAGCCCCAACGGGTTGAACGCATACCTGCAAATTTATAGGAACCGTCGTAACGTCCTGTAAACTCAGCAAGGTATCTTTCGTCCCAGTTGTAACGTGCGCGGAAGACATATCCAGCCATACGTGATGCACTGCTCCAACCACTGATAGGACTGCTTGCAGGCTGTCCATATGAGAGTTCCGGAAGATCCGCAAAAGGAATAAGCTTAGCATATGCTGAATGAGCATTTGACCTGTTGTCACGGATTTCGCCGAGAGCCATTGCTTCAACAAAGTGCTTTCCGAAAGTATTGATATAAGTAACACCAGCCTGACCTGTCAGATACTGATAGTAGGATGTTCCTTCACCAAGATTAACGCCATCTCCCTTACCACGTGGATCAACAACCTGAGACCAGGATCCACCAGAATACATCATCAGATCAAATGGTGTGTTGAGGTTTTTGTTCATAGATGTACCGTAATCGAATGATCCTGACACCTTGAACTGAAGACCTTTGAGCCAAGGAGCATCATATGAGAGAGCAAGATTAGCAGAAACATCCATACTGCGTGTCTTCTTATAACCAGACTCGTAAATTGCTGCGAGCGGGCTCTGTGGAAGACCTGTATTCTTCTTCTGAGATGCTGTCCAGTAACCATTATATTTTTCAGGTAGATATGGATGCATCTGGATTGTCTGGTTAGCAATTGAAAGCCAGCCTGTCTCAGAACCCATATCGGAACCACCTGTACCGAAACCAGGCGTGTGGCGGTTAGAGAGCACACCGGAAAGTCCCATTGCAAACTTGAAGTCCCTTGCGAGCTGAGACTCGATGTTGGCACGGACATTATATCTGTCGTAGTTGTAGTTGTCGATGTTACCCTGCTGTCCGAGATATCCGAAAGACACGAAATACTTAGATGTCTCATTACCTGCCTGAACTGTGACATTATGCTTCTGAGTGAAGCCGGTTCCGAATACCTTGTCGATATAGTTGACATTGTCCCATCCATCGGTAGGGTCGCCGTTTGTCATCAGCTGAACCTGCTCCTGCGTGAAATATGGAACATACTCTGACTCATCTGCAATAGCACCGCTGGAGAGCTGGTCCATCATCTGCGCAACATTATAATAGTATGCGAACTGAGGACCATCCATGAACTGCGGGAAGTTGGCATTCATTGACGCACCCAAAGTAGCGTTGTAAGTGATCTTCGGTTTGCCTGAAGCACCCTTCTTGGTGGTAACGATGATGATACCGTTTGAAGCCTGAAGACCATATACCGCTGCAGAAGCACCATCCTTGAGAACTGAGATGCTCTCGATATCAAATGGGTCTATGTCATTGATGTTATCCACAGGGAATCCGTCCACAACATATTTCACAGCACCCTGCGAACCGCGGATACGGATAGATGCCTGGTCGAGACCTGGCTCTCCTGATTCCTGTACCGATGACACACCTGTAAGTCTACCAGCAAGAAGCTGCGACACGTTGGTTGCCGGTGCCTTAAGGAGTTCATCTCCCTTCATGGCCGACACGGCACTTGTCATAGATGATTTCTTCTGTGTACCGTAACCTACTACGATGGTCTCTTCAAGATAAGTGACGTCCTCTGACAAAGTGACATCAATCTTGGAAAGAGATCCTGTACAGTCAAAAGTCTGCTCTGCAAATCCAAGAGAAGAGAAGACGAGCACATCTCCCTTCTTAAGTGACGAAATTGTATAATTACCGTTTAAATCGGTCATGGCACCATTTGTTGTGCCCTGTACGATAACGACAACACCCTCTAGCGGATTGCCGTTCTGGTCTGTAACCTTACCGCTGATGGTTGGCTGAGCCGAAACATAGGCTGCCCCCCCCATGAGAAAGATTAGCATGACAAGCAAATTCTTGTAAATCGCTTTCATGGTTAGATTAGTTATTAGTTGTTTTTGGTTATTTCTTATTCGCCTTCATAGCAGCCTCAAGCTCATCCCAAAGCTCGTGCTTATTGAGGTGTACGATATCGAAGATCATCACACCGTCAGTGCTCTTGAGCGCCTGAGTCACAGCCGGACCGAATGGAGTGAAATCGCCAAGGTACTGCTCCACATAGATGGATCCGATCACAGGAACCACACCCTTTGTGATCTGTTTAGCTATCTCTGCACCACCCTCGACGCTATAGCAGTATGTAAGACTGTTATCCATTCCTGCCTCGCTGCGCTGACCCACTACACCAGTCGCTCTATCAACGTCATCCTTGGTAATAAGGGTATAATAGAGACCTGTCATA
>JAZKYT010000070.1:0-7706 GCA_045612265.1 Candidatus Cryptobacteroides sp. | reverse complement strand
CTCTCCTAAAGTTTATGGAAATATCTATATAGATGATGCGGCTTTGGGTGCACCATTGAAAAAAGATGAGGGACTGATTCCGTCTGCGCCCTATATTGATTGGGAAAAGGTTTCAATCTTTTTGTTTTATTATGGCTGCCTTACGGAGAAAGATATTCTGGGTTTAGTTGACGAAGGTGTAGTAAGCAGCGAATACGTAGCATTTAAATAACCACTTTAAAATCAAACTGCAAGATAAAATATGTCTAATAAACTTGAGTATATTTAATAGCTGGCGGAGTGAGCCGTCAGACCTGTTCGTGGGCGCTTATTCGCTACTTCGATTGCTTTTGTGAGGGTGTTCAAGTCCTTTATTTCTATATGAACGAAATCAGAAAAAGTGTGACGAAAAGCAACAGATGAAGTCCGTCACGCAGAAGATTCTTGTTGGTGATCTCCTTGAGGACCCTGTACTCGGATACCTCTCGATCGTGCTCCGGACCGAACACCTTCTCGCCCTTCCATTTCCACATGATTGCATCCCTGCGCACGGCAAATTGCTTTACCTTGTTAAGAACAATGAAGACGACAGCATCTACTACAAGTAAGGCTCCAGCAATCGCACAGGCCACATTTATCAATGGTTGGCAATCGCCCTTCAGCAGAGCAATAGCAAGAAGCATCACTAGGATTCCGCAGACGGAATGCACGGTATGGTGCGCGCAATGGACACGTCTTTCCGATGTTGAAACGTCTACCTTCGCGATGACATAGGCATACGAAGACTGCGAGAGGAAGAGGAGAAGTCCTCCAAGCAGGAAAAAGTAAAGAAGTATTGTCATAATTAAGTCTATTTGGTTTTTCTCTTTCCGAATCGTCTCAAGAACCTGGCTCTCAGGTAGTCCAACGGACAGTTGATCTTCTCTGATGAGTCAGCGAAGTACACCTTGACGCGCCCGTTAGCCGTTCCACATATCCTGTCTATGTGAGGTGTTTCCAGGCCTTCCTCCGCTATCAGCTGGTCGATGATGCCCTTGCCGCTGGCAGCTGTCATATCGCATATCATACTTTCCTTGGCGGCAGCCGATAGATTCTGATCAATGTAATCATGAACGGTAGGTATCAACTCGTTGAATGCACGCATGAAGCAGAGCGTCTCCTGGGGATTCCAGCAGCTGACATACACGACATTGGTGACCGGCAACGCAGCACCGATACGGTAGCTCATAGGTAGCTTCACAATATGGAACCTGACATTTGAGAACAGAATCTCATATCTCTGATAGCCGTCTACGACACCTTTGTCTTCCACTGCGTCATATCCATACTCTTTTCTTAGCAATTCGACGAGCTCATCTGCATTGACTGTCTGGTTTAGCACTTCAGGAGTGTAGATCCAGTTCCAGACGAGCGAAATGACAATGTCATGATAGACAGCTGCCGGTTCAGCCATATGCCTGCTGTAGGTGTCATGCACTATTCTTCGAATCGAAGACTTGAGAGTGAAATCAGATATGGGTTCTTTCATGGCACAGTTATTTTATCGGATATAGATTATTACTGCAAAACTCAAAAGGCGTTACACCTCTTCGACGTACCCTGTGAATCTATACGCTGTCAGCTGAGGGATTGTTCTCCTTACAGCCTCCACAAGACCTTCCAGATCAGACCGGCAGGATTTGCGGTAGCTCGGATTGTCCTTATGATGCATCACGCACAGAATCCGCCCTCTGCTGTCAACGGTCAGAGCATGATTGATACCCGTATCTATCTTTAACCCCTTAATAAGGTTTGCTGCGGTCACCAGCATTATCCGTTCGGTCTTGTATATCCTTTTGCTTTCTGACATCAGTTCATCCAGGATATCCTGCAGTCTTCTATGGTACTCATTGAATGCTATCAGATACTGGACCAGGTCTTCCGGTGGGACTGCGAACTCCGCCCTTACATGGCTGGCATACACTTCTGCACCTCCTTTCATATTGATGATGTTGATCGTGAGCGGATCCATTGCAATCTCTACCCTGAGGATGGAGTGTTCTGTAACCGTCACTTCATATCCTGCTGCCCTGAATGCTTCAATCACCATGTCACCATAGCGGGCAGAACCGTCATATCTCTTTGCTCGTCTCTTGTGTGAGAGGTGATGGATATACCACCAGAAATGATATCCGAAATTCCCCTCTAAGGAAGACCTGGCACTATATACGCCTGAAGATTCCTCCATCTTGGCATATAATGATATGCGGACGCTCTTTTTCGCACGCTTGTATGCGGATCTTATTACATCTTCTACCTTCATCCCTGCAATATCCTGATTATATCCTGCTGTATTGTTTCAGCGTTTGACAAGAATACATAAGTTAAGTCCTTTTGTTCAGAGTGCAGGCGGCAGGTCCAGACTTCATCCTGTTTACAAATGATTCTGATTTCATATCCTTCTTTATCCAAGGTGGGCTTCAGAAGTGCTGATACAGTTGAAGTCGCTATGTCGCCCGCCTTGCGCATAGTCCAATAATCGTTGACTATTTCTTGGACCTTAGTACAACTGTCAGCTAGACTCTCTGCAAAGTGCTCTAGAATATCCTCCAGATCCTCAGGAATCCACCGAAGTTCAACAGGGCTCAGATTATCCATCACTAGAGTATGGTTAGCAGTTAACTTGAAGACGTAGAAGGTGTTTTTACCAATGATTATCTTCCTTTCCGATTCACCTCTGTGTCCCTTTCTGTATTGTGCACATAGTTTAATCAGCCTATTAAGAGCGAAACCTATAAAGCATTCTACCAGATTATTGTCAACCTGATGAACAGGCCTCTCACACTCATACTCAAGCCTCTCCAGGTCATACAGAAGATCGGTTCTTGCCCGATCTAGAGTGATATCTACTAGCTCCTTTGGGGTCATTTCCTTTGTGTATTAGCAAGTACCTGCTGAGTAAAGGACTCAGACAGTGCCTTCAGTCTGGTTATATATGATTCATCGAGTTGGAAAGCCAAGGGAGGAAAGCAGTCTATCACGTCAATATGGTCTGGAAATTCATCATCAAGACAGATGACCTGATAACAGTCATCCGAGTCATCTAGGTGGAAAGTCAACGGTTCCTCCGGCTTCTCCTTAGGCAGTCGTTTGCTGGCAAATTCAAAATCAATCGGCATTCTCCATATGATGCCAAGTGTAACAGAGTTTCCGCCAGACGGAATCTCTACCACATCACCCACGTTGAACAGGCAGTCTTCTTTCTCCCGGCCCCAGAATATTTCTCTGTTTCCATTTATGTCTTCTAAAGAAGATATCGCTTTGTAAGCGACAAGATCGCCTGTACCTGTGAATGACCAACGTCTCTGTCCGTCATATCCCCTGTAGCATTCTACCCCGAATGGAATTTCTGAAACGTAGAAACTGTGCCATTTGGTGAACTTCCTATCAGGATCGGATATAAGCTTGTCAATCCTTCGCTTGGCATCATCTAATGTATGATGAATGCTCTCTTCACATACATGTACGTTGAAGCGAGGATATGACTGGTCCTCCGGATGGTTGATCGTATATCCGACAAGCTTATAAGCCACATCGGTATACACTTCATATTGATTGTATGGCTGTTCTATCATAGCGTTTGATTTTCTTTAACAGTCACTAAGCTTTCTTCTGAAGTTTTCCTGTATCATTCTATATGCTCTGAATGCGTTGCTGATGAATCGCGCCGCTTCGAAGGAATCATAGAATGCAAGGTCGATGTTGTCCTTATCTGCGGATTGCTGGTCGAACGAAAGAATGATCGAGTCATCATCTGTTGCCGTGAGGAAGAGCTTTGCGCCCTGTTCGCACTCGATTGAAAAGCAGCTTCTGCTGATTCTGTTGACTGTAAGCCTTCTTCTTGACGGAGCTAAGTCACGGATGATGGCCTCAAGGCCCTCGCTAGCTGCAAATGACGCGTCAAAGTCATCGTACAGCCTTCTTACACAGTTCTCCCAAGCCTGGGACATGCCGCTGAAGAACCCCAATCTATCCATATAGGAAGAAACATCTACAGATCTGGCAGCGTCAAGGTTATATGTGCAGGGTGAGTTCATCCGGAGTCTAGGTGTCATCATATGTTCAGGTTTTTGGTTCAGGTATATGTACGTGAAGAAGATTGCTGCGTTACGTAGTAACTGGCACAAGCTGTCATCTTTCTTGTACTTTTCAGGTTTGCTGTTGTTACAGTAGAAGATGACGATTTATTTCTGTAACCGAATTGCTTTCTTCACGTATAAGGGGTTGTACCAACAAACAAGAGCAATGAAACGTATAACACTCCTTCTACTATTTATTGTCACATTCCTTGCCGGCAGCTGCTGCAATCATCCTTCTCAGACTCAAGCATATGAACTTCGCGACAGTCTTATTGTAGACTATATGACATACGCTGCAACCTTCTATGACAGCGCATTCGTTGACTGGGACTCATTCATAGGTCTGGGCATCAATCAGTATGCAGCCGACTGGAGTCCGGAGATAGATAAGGTCATCGATCCCACCTGGAGAGAATGCGATGCCGCTGCCCTCTATTGGGACCGACTCCAAAGTGCGAAGATCAGCCTTCACTGCAAGTCGCTTCCTCTTAGGGCTATTGCGACCAAAGGGCTTGTCAAGGAACTCGATGCCATTGAACAGGCATTTGATGATGCATTCGTCGAGATGATCTCACAGGAATACTACATGAGAATCTTTCAAGATGTGTTCGATGAGATTTTTTCAGCAAGAGTAGATCATCTGGCCGTAACGCTCGCGAAAGAAAGAAGTAAATGATTGGAAAAGAAATGATAATATGAGCAACGTACTAGTAATTCATCCGGACGACAGGTCCACAGACATGCTTAAGGCTGTCTACGAAGGTAGAGGTTATGATGTGATCAATGATGGCAGTATCAGCCAGGAAGATCTCATCAAGGCTATTGAAGAGCATGATACCATCATCATGCTTGGCCATGGTACTCCAGACGGTCTTCTTGCTGTTGATAAGAAGCTTGGATTCATCGGATATCTGATTCACGACGGTCATGCAGACCTCCTCAAGACGAAGAAGACATATTCGATGTGGTGTTACAGCGATGAGTACTTCGAGAGACATGGCATGAAGGGCTTCCACTCGGGTATGATCATCTCTGAAGAGATTGAGGCTCTGATGAACGGAATTGTAGGGTACTCTGATGAGGACATTGCTGAATCTCTCATGCCTCTGATGTATGCGATGCATGACACCCTTGAGATGGAAGATCTTGAAGAAATGAAGAGAGTCATCCTTGAGAGATATAATGCTGATGACCCGGTCACAGCCTTCAACAGAGAAAATATACTCATCCTCTAGCATATTCACCCATTAATCCTTAACTTTAACGAATCTAACGAAAGTCATATGAATAAATACCCTACATGGAGCAGAGAATATGCTCAGGAACGTGCTAAAGCAGGTCCGAGACCAGGCCAGCTTCTTCGCCAGGATGTCTATAAGAACAACAGCGAAATCTTCCTTGCCGGAGGATATACAACCGAGTCAGGAAGCCAGGTGGCGATTCCTGCGGATGATCCGATGCTGGATGGAACCAAGGTGTATGCAGAGGCGTTCGATGTCAATGATGTGCCTGCATGTACTGATGCAGTATCAACAGACGTGGTGAATCTCGATTGCCTTCTTGTGGCAAAGGAACTTCTTGCTGAAGGATATAACCCTGCTGTTATGAATCTTGCTGATGCATACACAGCGTGCGGATGGTACAAGAGAGGCTCCAGAGCGCAGGAGGAGGCTTTGTGCAGATCGACCACACTCTCGCGATCGCTCTTCCAGTTCTTTAAGCCGGCCAGTGGAAAGAAGGACAGATATGCTGCTGAAGCTAATATCAGTCTCAAGGACATTGCCTATCCGATGGATATGAACTTCGGAGGTATCTACTCTCCTGGTGTCACTGTCTTCAGAAATGCTGCAGACCTATACTCCCTGATGGAGGAGGCAGATACATATAAGGTAGGTGTCATCTCGGTGGCGGCCCTTGACTTCAACGAGAAGCATGGTAAGAATCTGGCCTATAAGGCTGATGATGGCGGATTCACACCAGAAGGGCTCGAGATCATGAAGAACAAGATCAGGACAATCTACCGTCTGGCTCTCTCCAACGGGCATGACTCCCTCGTTGCCGGAGCGTTCGGTTGCGGCGCCTTCAGACTTCCTAGCGACGTGGTTGCTGCTCTCTTTAATGAGATACTGACAGAAGATGAGTTCAGGAACAAGTTCCGAAAGGTCACCTTCGCAATCCTCGACAAGGATGGTGAAGACGGAAAGTTCTCTCCTTTCTACAAGATGTTCAAGAAGTAGTACACGAAGGCGTCACGAAATGTGGCGCATTCAGTATATAAGGAGGAACACAAAAACAAACAAACTATGAAAAAGATTATTGGAACAGGTATTTTTAACTGGGATTCGATCTCAGTAAGAGAGTATCCTCATGGCCCTCAGCGCAACAGAATTTTTGATGAGAAGCTGGTTGTAGAAGAGGTTGGTGGAACATGTGGTAATGTGATGTGCATGTTGTCACATTTTGGATGGGAAGCTTTTCCTGTGACGAACCTGGACAGGTCAGAGGAGGGTTTGGGAATGACTGAGTCACTTAAGGAGTATGGATGTGACTGTAGGTTTGTGACGAATACTGATCAGGGTGGAACGACGATTTTGACGATTAAGCATGGGTTGGATGAGAATGGAAACAAGAGGACCAGGGTGATGCACGGCAGTCCAGGAGGGTCAAGGTTCCCTCGAAGGCGACACCTCCGCTTGAGGGATCAGGCGCCGGCCTTCATTGAGGCACTTGACTTTGTGCCGGATGTTTTCTTCTTCGATGATCCGGCTGCTGGATATCGATATATGGCTAGAGAGTTGAGAGAGAAAGGGGCGTTGGTTTACTTTGAACCGTCTGCGATTAAGGAAAAGGCTGATTTTGAGTCAATTGCTGCGAGTGATATTATTAAGTTTTCTGGTGAGAATGTTAAGGATGTGACATTTGTGAAGGATTATAGGGATAAGCTTTTTATCCAGACGCTTGGCGCAGATGGCCTTCGCTTTAATCTGAGAGGGGAGGGATGGGTTAATCTTCCTCCTGTTGAAAATGAGAATGTCGTGGATTGGGATGGTGCTGGTGACTGGACGACTTCCACTTTCTTGAATGCTTTGGCTGAGGCTGATGCGTTATCTATCAAGAGGTTAACTGCAGATGTGGTTAAGGACGCGCTTGAGAAGGCCCAGGTTATGGCGTCGAAGAGTGTATCTTTTATGGGTAGTAAGGGTATGATTGGTAAGTAATTGAAATTTGAGAGATATGCGAATGGATGAATTTTCACAGTTGACCGTTGCCGGGTGTTCCGGCAACGCGTTGGACTTCCAGAAGTACTTCAGCGAGCATTATGACTCGGATCTGAGAAGGTATTTTCACCTAAGGCCAGATGGTCACATCGATGTGATCCTTCATATCAATAAGACCTCTGTAGGCAGGTTTGAGGATGGAAATCCAACAGGAAACACTAGAGGCAACATGTTGTTCTCCTCCATCTTCCTGAATATGTATCTCGCTCAGCAGGCGGTGATCAAGGTGGTGTCGGATGAGGCTAGAGAGGCATTCACGAGGGTCTCAGGAAGACCTAGGATTTTGACAGGACCGGGGGGAGGCGACCGCATGTTCGCTCTGAAGGCGCTG
>JAZKYT010000069.1:0-29479 GCA_045612265.1 Candidatus Cryptobacteroides sp. | reverse complement strand
GCCACCTGGCTCTCTGGTGAACCTGTGTCAGTATTAGACTTTCCGTACTTCTCGAAAAGCTCCTGTTTTTTCTCTGGTGCCAAATATTCAGCCATCTTTTGAAAAAATTAGAGGTTAATAATTAAGTTTTATGCCTGACTCCTGAAATTGGAGTCAAAAGCGGGCGCAAAGATAGTGATAAAATCCGAATCTGCAACACTTTATGAAAACCTCTTGGATAAGTTTTTTTCTTATTGCTTTTGTGGATGCAAATGTTTAAATTTGTGTGCGCTCTAATTGCGACTTTTCTAACGCAATCAATAAAATACTTAATATTATGAAGAAAACTTTTCTGCTCTGTTTGGCTATGTTCGTATCCATGCTGGCTTTCGCACAGAAACCAGTGGTTGTTGTGGATTATTTCACTTCTCCATCATGTTCTGATTCAGATCTTTCAATTCTTAGAAATCAGGTTATTGCAGGTATTACAGAGACAGGTCGTGTCAATCTTATCGATGTAGAGGCGGAAGCTGCCCTTGTTCTCGAGGGTAACCGCAGATCCTCTGTTCTTGCTCTTGAGGATCAGACAGCCCGATTAGGTGCGATGAAGACGCTGGGAGCTAACTATATAATCACTGGTGTGGCGTCAAAGATCGACGCTGAAAGAAAGTCAACGGACAGTGGTTCGGTATACTATACCGGAAATGTATCTTATTCGATCAAGGTGGTAAGCGCTGAGGATGGAACTCTTGTAGGTGCTGAGTCATATGCATACGCTGGTCTTACTGCAAATACCGGCTCAACAGCTGAGGATGCCATCATTTCTACCCTCAATAAGGTTAAGAGAGCAATGAAGGTCTTCGTGTCCAAGTATTTCAAGGTGGATGGAGTCATTGTTGAAATGGGTGAGATGAAGGGTGGCAAGGCAAAGAACTGCTATATCAATCTTGGTGCAGCTTCTGGTGTCGTGAAAGGTCAGAAGTGTGAGGTGTATGCGGTCAAGGTGATTGCCGGCCGTGAAGCCAGGTCTCTGGTAGGTGTAGTCTCGATTGAGGAGGTTATGGCTGATGATCTTTCTGACTGTAAGTTCGTCAATGGAGCCAAAGAGATTGTTGAGGCTTTCCAGGCAGGTCATGAACTTGTGGTGGTGACTAAGGAAAAGCCTGATTTCTTAGGTGATATGGGCGGTGCGCTCTCGGCTCTTTAATGATGTTAAATTTTTACGGCGTGGTCATTCGAAGGTGGCTTTGCTGATCAATTCTAAACAAACAAACTGATGAAACGATCAATTCTTATTGCTTTCTCGCTGTGTCTTTCCGCTTTTGCGATGATGGCTCAGACATATCCTCAAATCGTTGTTTTTGAAAATTCCGATGATGTGGCGGCAACCTTCACTTCTGTGGGTGTTGCAGAAAAGGCAAAGGATGCTGCGGAAAATGCTGCGCAATCCTTGTTCTATACATTGTTCTATTCCGGTGTGGATGGAATCAATGGCGGAAGACCTCTGATTACGACAGATAACAAGGACTATGTAAATACGTTCCTTGCATCCCGTTATCCTTTCTTTGTGCGTTCCAATGAGGAGTTGGGTAAGCCTGAGAAGAATGCCACAAAGATGTTTCAGGGCAATTACAGGATTACTGTTGTATACAGCAATCTCATCAAGGATCTTGAAAGAAATAAGCTCCATAAGTCACGTGAACCTGAAGTGAAATACGATGATGTGGAGTTTGAAGAGGCAATGGTTCTTCCTACAATCATGGTTGTTCCTTACAAGAGGAATGGTGAAACTTATGCGTCGGTGCTTGCTGATGATTTCGACAGAAGGATAGCGGTAAGTAAGGTTCAGGACGGATTTGAATCCCGCAATGTGACAACCGTTGATGTGGAAGCCAAGCTGGCTGCAGTCAGGAGAAATGCCGAGTTCGGTGCCAATGATGCCGATTCTAATGATAAGCAGCTCATCATGAATTCTGGTGCTGACGTTTATGTGGTCGTTGATCTTCAGAAGGATGTGACTGCAGAAGGAGCGAGAGTGTCTTTGATCATGAAGGCATATGAGACTGCTAGCGGCAGCATCCTGGCTTCGAAGGATGCAATCACAAGACGTTTTGCAGATGCTTCGACAGATGCGCTTTGCTCTTATGCGATCAGGGATAATGTTCCGGCATTCCTTGATGATATCTGCAAGAATTTCTCGAAGCAGGCTTCAAACGGCAAGAAGGTTACCCTTCAGTTTGCAATCGATGGATCATCTGCAATGACCATGAATGATAGAGTTGGCCCGAACAACTATCCTCTCTCAAATCTCATTCATCAGTGGGTGCGCAAGAATGCACATAATGGCAAATATCATCTTCAGGGAATGGTGGATACAAGCGTGCTCTTCGACTATGTCATGATTCCTCCTCGTGATGAAGATGGAATGATGATGGATGCGGCTCAGTTCGGATTCAAGATTGAGGCTTGGTTGAATGACACTGTGGGTGTGCCATGCATGAGCAGATTCGACGGAACAACTATTTATATCACCATCTTATAATTATAGGGATATGAAGAGATTTTTACTTTCACTTTGTTTGATGGTGTCGTTGGTGAGTGTATATGCTCAGGCACCGATGTGGGTGACCAGAAGGCCGCTTGCAGATGGAAAATATGTGGGTATAGGAGTGGCACCTCTGTCTGTTCAGGATTGCAGAAATGTAGCCATGAATAATGCAATGCTTGATATCGCTTCTCAAATCAGTGTTAACATCGAGAGTTCATCCTTCATGCAGACAGTGGATGTGGATGGACGCTCAAAGCAGCTGTTTGAAGAAAAGGTGCAGTCGAAGCTGGCTGCGAATCTTTCAGGCCAGGAACTCAAGGATTCATATCAGTCCGCAACACATTACTATGTCTATTACGAACTCGACAAAAAGAAATATGAGAAATTTGTTGAGGAACAGAAGAAGAAAGGTGTTGCGCTTGGTCTGGATTATTACTCGAAGGGACGTGCCGCTGAAGCTTCGAACAGTTATCTGAATGCTGTCAAGCTATATGCAAAGGGTCTTGAGGCGATTGAGCCATATCTTTACCTTGATCTGAGAACAAAACATGAAGGCCGTCAGGTGGATCTTGCTGCCGAGCTATATAATGCATGTCTCGGAGTATATAGCGGATTGGAACTTGTTCAGGGTGCTACAGAGATCGGTGTGGAGGCTTTCAAGCCTTGTGGAGAGCCGCTTGCAGTCTGTCTGAGCAAAGGTGGTGAGGTTCTTCCTAATGTCATGATGAAGGCATCCTTTACTTCTGGAGACGGTGCGTTGACTGCTGACACCAAGACTGATGCTTCCGGAACGGCACTATTCTATGTGACCAATGTCACTTCCAAACTTCCTATTCAGACTGTTGAGGTCAGAATCGATGAGTCATTCATTGCAGAGGTTCCTGCTTCATATAGAGAGTTGATCGATACTTCGACCTGGCCTGCTGCTACTTTTACTCTTGTTCTTATGAATACGAACTATACCGCTTACTACATGGTTGAGCGTAATGATCTTGAGCAATGTGATAAGCAGGTGAGAGCTATTCTGGTGAATAATAATTTCGATCTGACCGAGGATACTTCTGCCGCGCTGTTCATAACACTTTCGACCACTATGGATGTGGGTGAAGTGGTTCCAGGTGAACTTTATGACATGAATGAGTGCTTTGCTTCCTTGACTTTGAAGATTTATGATAATGCTGGACAGAAGGAACTTCTCAACTACAATGTACCTCAGTTAAGGGTTCTGGTTCCTACGAACAGGTCAGAACAGCAGGCTGCAGCAATGTGTGTCAGGGAAGTCATGAAGAGGGTGAATGTGCAGTTGCCTCAGGCTTTGAAGAAGTTGAATATTAACCTATAATCAGATATACTATGAAGAGATTGGCGTTAATGATATTGGCAGCCATTGTGCTGACATCATGTGGTGCCTCCAGAAAAATTGTACAGAAACCGGTCCAGACGTATGTTCAACCAGGCTCGGAACTTCTCAATATGCCGAATACAATCCGTTCATGGGCGATGGGAGAATCTGACTCGGAAATGACCGCAAGAAAGAAGGCTATGGTTTCGGCTTCTTCTAATCTGTCCATACTGCTTAATTCTGTAGTTACCTCGACTATTGACCGCTATTGTATTGAAGCATCTACGGATGATGTTACGGTTACAAAAGACTATTTCAGCGAGAAGACAACCATAGCATCAAATCTTGCTCTGATCGGAGCCCAAGTCATATATGATCATTGGGAACCAATGAATGCACAGGGCAAGTATTCATGTTATGTGGTTCTTGAAATTACCGCTGACGACTTTATGAAGACACTTATGAAGTCGATGGCAGATGCCAAGAACAAAAATGTGAAAGTTGATGAGGAACTTCTGCGTGAGCAATTGTTGAAGGCAATCAACGCGGCTAAATAGAAAAGCTATGAAATTCTGTTATAATTGTGGATCTGCGCTGTCTGGAACGGAAAAGTTCTGTGGACAGTGCGGAGCACGCATTGAACATGAGGTTCAGGCACCACAGGAGCAGTTTAAGGCCAAGAAATGTTCACGCCATGGTATTATCTTTACCAATCTCGAAATCCTGGCGAGTGAACTGCGCACATCCAGGAAGCATGTCTCTGATGTTCTGGATGTTTATGTGAATATGATGACGGATGCCGACATCAGTTACAGAGTGGTTGATGCTTCCAACTATAAGTTTGTTTCAAAGGGAGCAGGCAGAAGGTCTGAGACTGTGTCATTGGACGCTGAAAGTACATGGGTTGACTATCAGCATATATTGTATGACATCATATGCTATGAAAAGGAAAAAGGACTTCCAGAATCCAACTATCTGTTCATTATTGGTGGACATGATGTAGTGCCTGTTGCTGCCATCAACCATTATATTGATGAAGAGGATTTCCATGACGTGGATATAGAGACTGATATCCTGTACTCATATCCGTATGGACCTCACACCCAGGCGGCCTTGGAATCTCAGCAGCTATATAAGCAGGAGATGTATTTTCTTGTCGGACGTCTTCCTATACCAGTCGGATCAGATATGTCATATCTCATAAACTACTTTGAGAATGTACAGGCCGTACTGGGCGGTATACCGATTACAAAGGTATATGCCCAATGCGATCCTCATTGGAAGACACTGACTGCACATCTGATGCTGCCTTTCAACAAGGTGGGTATGTTGCCTGATCGAGGTAACATCTCGGGACGTTTCTGTTATGAGAATGTGATGCTTGGCCCGGAGATAACCAGTGAGCATATTGCTGCAGTCATGGAGAAGGATACGGACATGATATATCTGAATCTTCATGGAAGTTCACATCCACGTATGTCAGGATATTCCGGTGAACTCCCACCAAAGACCCGTCAGTACTATGAGATATTTCCGACATCAGCTATGCGGATTCCTAACAGACAGAACATATTTGTGGCTGAGGCATGTTACGGCGGACGTTTCATAGGATATGATGAAATTGATTCAATGATTCAGGCTGGCCTGTCGCACATGACTGTTCTCGGCCTTGCATCTTCTAGAATAGCATTCGGAACATCTGGTCCTCCGGGAAATTCGGCAGATATCATCTGTGCCAACTTCGTGATGGCTCTCATGAGTGGTTATTCTGCCGGTGAGGCAATGGTCATTGCAAGGAAGGCCTTCTTCGGTGATGACGGAATGTTGTCTGATACAGGTGCGACAACATTGGCTGAATTCAATCTCTTCGGTGATCCTTCGTTGTCTGTCACACTTTCCGATGCCGGACGCAAGGCAGTTGCTGCGGTAGACCGTAAAGTTGCTCCGGCAGATTTCCCGATCGGATATGAATCGAAGGTCATCAAGGGAGCTTCAAAGAACCAGTCTCTCCTTGAGCGTGTAAGAAGTGCTGTTGATGCCAATGTCCAGGCAATCAGCAATGCCATAGGCAAGGAACTTTATGAGAAGTACGGACTCCCTCCTAGAGAGCCTCAGACTGTCAAGAGAATCAGGTATGCCAATGGTCAGGAGCGTCTGATGTTTTCATATTCTGAAAAGAATGAATCTTCAATCAGTTCAATGTGGAGAGTTACAACTACCACAGATGGAAAGATAGAATCAGTATTAACAACTAAATAGAAAGATCATGAATTGCCCTAAGTGTAATGCAGTGATTGCAGATGGTCACAGATTCTGTACAGAATGTGGCTATAGAGTGGTTGAGGAATCTGCGCCGGTAACCGTACAGGAGCCGGTAGTGGAGAATGAGCCAGCAGAAGAAGAAATCATGACATCAGATATGAATGATGTCGATAATCATATCATGTGGAATGTCCAGCCAGGCCAGGTGGCTAAGCTGATCACTGAAAAAGAGTTCGCTCAGTACAGTGATGCGGCCGGACTCATAATCAATGAAGGAGCCAGGGTACTCATCCGCACGAATGCAGATGACCTGACAATGCTATCAAGCGGAATATATAAGTTCCCAAAGCCTGTGGCTGAGACTCAGACGAATTCAGGTGGTTTCATAAGCAATCTGTTCACTTCCGCTAATAAGAAATCCGATGCTCCTGTTGTACCGGAGACTTGCTCGATTCTTCTTGTCAGAGATGGAGATTTTCCTGTTCTTGTGGGAAGTCAGGCCAGCACTCCGGATAAGTTTGTGCCGATGGTTGTTCCTACTCAGAACCTCGATGTTCAGGTCGGACTCAGTGCCATGCTCCGAATCAGCAGCATGCAGATGTTTGCCGCAAGATATATGCTTGACAGGACGACACTGACTACTGATGAACTTGTAGGACTGATCCAGCCTAAGGTGGAAAAGGTACTCAGGGAAGTTCTGGCAGATGTCTGTGTGTCTGAAACCGGCCTTACAGATGTCGTGAAGGCTGAGATCGCAGAGAGACTTAAATATATGACAGGCGAACTCGGTGGTGTGGGTGTATCTTCTGTTGAGGAGATCCGTGTTGGTAGTGAAGAGCTGGAGCGATTCCGTGCCCTTAACTCCGAGCTTTATCTCACAGGTCGTGAACTTGAGTATCTTGAAAGGACAAATGAATTCAAGAACAGACTTTCAGCTGCTCAGAATGCTCAGCAGATCAATGAGTCGAGATCAGAATTGGCGCTCTTGAGAAGTCTTCAGGAAATCAATAAGGACAAGCTTCTTGCTGAGGATGAGCTTGAGAAGTTCTATACAGTACTGTCTCGTGAAAAGAGGATCCGCGAGGCTCAGAATGAGGCTCAGATAGCTGAAGCTTTGGCTGATATAGAGAAGACAGGTCTTATCAGAAATGAGGATCTCAATGTCTTGAAGGATGAGATCCGCACTAACGAGCATCGCAGAGGACACTCTTTCCGCATGATGCAGAAGAAAGACGAACTTGAACTTGCATCTCTTACAAGAGAATACGAGAAGAGACTTCGCGATGAAGACTATGAGTTTGAGAAGAGGAAGAAGGATGATGAGTTTGATCGTTTCAAGGAACTTCAGCGAATGAAGGAGGAGAAGGATGCTGCAGAACATAAAAGGAATATGGAGGCCCTGGAGGCAATGCAGAGAGCGAAGCTTGAGAAATACAGAATGTCAAGGGACCTCACTCCGGAACAGCTTCTTGCAATCGCAGCCAATGAAAATCTCTCTCCTGAAGCTGCGGCGAAATTGGCTGAGTCTCTTGGAAAGGGACGCGAGGTGGAGGCGGAGCGTGCCCGTCAGGAAGAGATCAACCGTCTTAATCAGGCGCGTGTCGATGATATGAAGGAACTCCTCAGAATGCAGCATGGATATCCACCTCAGTCGCAATATGGACAGCAGCCGCAGGCTTATGGTCAGCCACAGCCGGTGGCTAAGAAGTTCTGCCCTCAGTGCGGAACTCAGCTTGCTGCAGATGCGCGATTCTGCATGACATGTGGTAATCCGATGAACTGATAAATGAAGAAGAAATGAGTAACAATATAAAATGTACCTCATGCGGAGCTGAAGTGGTTCCGATGATGGTGGGAGGTAAGAACTTCTGTCCTGAGTGCGAATCTGAAATTACGAATGTTCCATCAGTTGAGCCTTCTCCGACGCCTGTGCCTGAAAAAGCTCAGAGTGGTCATGTGATAAAGGATGGAATGGGTATGATTGAGGAGAACAGGACCAAGATCGGTGCTGTTGAGACTTTCAGTGACAACAGTGTCACAACTCATAATCATACAACTAATACAACCAATATCTCAAATATCACACAGATTGAAGATGATACCAAGAAGAGTGTGGTGTGCGAGATCTCCGGCAGGAAGGTGCTCTTGACTTCGAGTGTGGTCTGCCCGGTGTGCGGAAAGACTGTTGCCGAGCAGTATTATGATGAGTCCAAGCTTCGCTGCAGCCTTTGTGAGAAGAAGGCAGTTCAGGCTTATGAGAACTTCTATAAGGATATGACTGCAGGCTCAAGAGTCATTGACAAGGAACTGCGTTCGGTGCTTGATGCAAAGGCCAGGTCTTTCAAATTGACTGAAGAGCAGGTCAAGGAATCTGAACTCAAGCTTCGCAAGACCCAGTCTGACAAGCAGGAAAGACTCAGTGATATCCAGCAGAAGGATTTTGACAGGACTCTGAAACAGCTGAAGGAAGGTAAGAGTAATGCAGCTTCATGTTTAGGCAAGGTGTCTGCGTATGCAAAACTTACTGATGAATCTTCTGTGCAGTGTTGGTATTGGCTGCTTTCTGCAGTGGTTTCACCAGAGAGTTATCTCAAGGATATGAAATCAGCTACAGTTGACAATTACTGGCAGATATATTGGGGTTTTGTCGCTGCCGTGTTGGCGAAGAATACAACTGAGGCTGTGCTATGCGTGGACGCTGCCAAGACCAAATATCCTGACTGCATCAATGACGTAACTTTGGCACAGGCTTACCTTGAGGTGTTCCAGTATCTTGAGATAAAGGATAGTGCATATCTTGAGGACGCAGATAACGATATAAGTTGTGTTGTGGAAACGGAATCCCGCTGTCTTCAGGAGTTCAGGGAAAGATTGAAGGCGGTTCTTGCTTCAAAGGCATCTGTTCCGTCTGTTGAGAAAATCCTTCTTAGCAGACCTGCTGCTGCACCTGCACCAACTGCTAGTCCTGCACCAGCAGTTCGTCCAGCTCCAGCTCGTCCAACTCCACCGCCAACTCCAGCTCCTGCGCCAGTTTCCCGTCCTGCTGCTCCTCAGAAGCCTGCCGCACAGGAATCTAAAGGATATACTTTAAACTCAGCTGGTGGTCCGCTTAATCCTACAGTGACATCATTCACCCAGGTTCAGAAACCTAAGAAGAAAGGTAAAGGAGGATTGATTGCTGCCGCTCTTGTTGTGGTTTTGGCTGCAGGTGCATTTCTGTTCATGAATAAGGATGTTGACAACAAGGCTGAAGAGAAGCCAGCAGCTACTACAAAGGTCGTGGAGAAACCTGCAGAGAAACCAGCTGAAAAGCCTGTAAAAGCGGTGACTCCAGAGCCTGCACCCGCTGCACCTGCTGCTAGTCCTGCACCGGCAGCACCGGCAGCAAAGCCGACAATGGCTGAGAAGGCTGCAGCAGCAAAAGCTGTATCGACTTCTTCTGTGGCCCAGTCTGATGATCTGACAAAGGGACTTGAGGCATATAAGAATGGTAATTATAAAGAGGCACATGACCTCTTTAAGAAGGCTGGTACTGCAGGTGATGCTGAGGCATGCTACCAGTTGGGACTCATGCTCTCGACAGGTAAGGGAACAATAGCAAAGAATACTCTTCAAGCTAAGGTGTGGATGAAGAAGGCAGCGGGCCTTGGTCATACAGCAGCACAGAAAGCCTTGGAAACAATGTAATATAGATGGTATATGAAACGTATATCATTATTTGTCATGGCTATTTTATCGACAGTCTGTCTGAATGCACAGACTGTCGATGATCTTGATGCTGCATTTGAAGATGCCAAGAAAGGACTTGATGCAACAGTGAAGGAGTTTACTGATGAGGCGGATGCAGCTCTGGCAAGCTATCTTGAATTTGAATCCAGACTTCTCCAGGAATATAAGCAGTTCTGTGAGGAGGTCATGGGTGAATGGGGCGATAGTGTGATGGTGGAGAGCACCAGAAAGGAATGGGTGGAATATTCTAATGACCGCACGAGCAGAACATCAGTTGATTGGGACTCAGGAAAAGTGGCCGTGGAAGTTCTCGTGGATCAATACGATGACGAAGCTACAATAAACGAAAAACTGCAGGCAGCTGTGGGTGAACTGCTGACAAGCAGGGGAAATTCAAATAGTTTCGGATCAACCGTCCTTGAGGATAAGCCTATATCTGACAAACCGCTCCTTGAGGATCAGATTGATTTAGGTAAATATGGAATTACATCCTATCCTGCATATGAAGCTCCTAAGCCTTTTGAACGTCGCCCAACGTCTGCTCTTGCTCCAACCCGAGGCGGGAATCTGAATCTGTCAAGAAATGCAGGTTCAGCAGTGAAGCCATCTGTAAATACAATGGCGGCTAAAGCAGCACAGCAACAGAAGGAGGAGGCAGAAGTCAAGGTGGCTGTTGCAGATGTTTCGGCTGCGGTTGTTGCAGCAGAAAAACCTGTGATTCATAATGTCAGTACGAAAGAAGGAACCAAGAAGGTCGTTACGATTACCTTGGATCTTGTCGAGGATCACCTTCCGAAGAGAGCGGAGAAATTCAAGGATATGGTCAAGACTCATGCAGCTGCATATGCTGTGGATGCTCCTCTGATTTATGCCATTATGGAGCAGGAGTCTTCATTCAATCCGGCAGCCCAGTCATGGGTACCTGCATACGGACTGATGCAGCTTGTTCCAAAATCCGGCGGTCGAGATGCCTACAGATATGTCCATAAGGTGGATGAGATTCCAACTGCTGATTTTCTGTTCGATCCGAATAATAACATACAGTTGGGAACAGGATATCTCAAGCTCCTGATGTCAACTACTTTCAAAAAGATTGAAGACGACCGTTGCAGAATGTTATGTGCAATTGCTGCATATAATACCGGTGCCGGAAATGTCAGCAGGGCTATCAACGGTACGACGAACATCTCCAAGGCAATTCCTACCATCAATACGATGACATACGATCAATTGTTCGAACACTTGAAGAAATCCCTTCCGCATGCTGAGACTCAGGATTATATCCAGAAGGTCACATCGAAGATGCAGAAATATATCAAGTAAAACTTTGGATGCAATGTAAATCTCTGATATTCATCTATATGTACACTTGAGGGTGGGCAATTTTGCCCACCCTCAAGTGTTTAGTCAGTTGATTTGTAGTAAGTTGTATTGCGCTAAAACTTGATTACCACTTCCAGTCAAATACGATGTCGCGTGGGATGCCTGCGCCGTTAACCTTCTCAATATCAGCTGCAAGTGCCTCGCGGATGCTTGCATTCTCAGCAGCGTACTGCTGGGCGAATTCGAAGTTTCCGGTAGCCTGTGTCTCGAGGATGAGGGCAGCCCATGAGTCTACTGCAGCAGCAGCCTTCTCGAAGTCGATCACCCACTTGCCTTCCTCGTTACGAGTGAATGCTCCGTGATCCTCCATGTAGTTGTAGCACATCATGTTAGCCTTTCCGTGTGATGATGCGAAGCCGAAACGTACCGAGCGTACGATACCTGCGATGAAAGTAGCGATAGACTGCTCCTTTGTGATGTCGGTGATCTCACCCATGTCGATGAGTTTGCTTACCATGAACAGACCGAGGATGTCAGCCTTAGCCTCCTCCCATGATGTCTTCTGGTCACCCATTGCCTGGTCTACTGTACCCTTGCCGTTGATTGTCTGCTTTACTCCAAGTCCGTGAGCAACCTCGTGGAAAGTCACGTTCCAGAAGAATGCGTCAGCGCTGAGGTACTCGAGCTGCTCAGGAACCATGAGGACTTCTCCGATAGGTGCCATGATCTTATCGAACTTTGCCATCATGCTGTTGTAGAGCTGGAGACGGCGAGCACCTTTGGCAGCGTGAACTCTCTCGTCGTTAGGGAGGTTGATGGCGATGGTCTTGCTGCCGGCGTTGCAGTCACCTGCGTAGTAGATCGCATCATAAACGTTGAGGTCTGACGATGTACCAGGAACGAAAGTCTTGTACTCAGGAGCGCAAGGAAGCATCTTCTGAAGGGTAGGGAGGAGTGCAACGTACTTGGCGAGGTTTGCACTGCGCTTTTCGTCCTTGAGAAGGATGAATGCCTCATATGCCGCCTTAGCCTCGAAGAGGTGGTCATCGTAGTTCTCGATAGGTCCGATAACGAGGTCCATGTTGCAGTCCTTCATGTCCATCCAGGCAAGGTCACTTGCAAGGTAATCGTCTGTGCGGAAAGCCTTTACTCGCTCAGTAAGGTAAGTGCGCATACCCTCGTTTGTTGTGAGTGCTGCAGCTTCCTCAAGAAGAGCACATACCTTGTCAAGCTCTGCCTTGTACTCGTCACGATACCATACAGTCTTAAGTGCACCGTTCTCGTCACGACGGATTACAGTGTAAAGATTAAGCTTGTTCGGATCCTCGAAGGCGTCCCACTCTTCCATAGTCATATCCTGCGGATAGTACTGGCAGCCGAGTGGCTTCTCGCCATAACCCTTTACGAAAGGCTTGTTGTCATCGAGATGATCCCAAGCGCCGTAGTTGATATAAGCATAAGTCTTTGCATATCCCTCAGGAAGAGCATCGATCACAGCTTTGTCACCGAAAGTCTGCTTCCAGAAAAGGCCATCCATGATGTCTGCCGCCTCACGGAAGAGACCTACGATCTTCTTGTCATTTTCAGAAAGTGCGTCATAAAGCGGCGAAGATACCTCCACCACTGCATAGCTCTCCACCTTCTCCTGCAACTGCTTCTCGCACTCGCAGTTGCATGCTGTCATAGCCATAATTGCCATTGCAAAAAATAAAATCTTCTTCATAGTTGTGTTTATCTACGTTTAAGGTCTGTTTGTCTTTTGCAAAACAAACAGACCTCAATTATTGGCGTTTTAATTAGAAGCTAAGAGCGATAGCCTGGAAGCTGTCAGCCTTGAGAGCTGCACCACCGATAAGACCACCGTCGATATCAGGGCAAGCGAAAAGCTCCTTAGCGTTAGTAGGGTTGCAAGAACCACCGTAAAGGATAGAGATCTCCTGTGCGAGCTCACCGAACTTCTCAGCAAGTACCTTGCGGATCTCAGCGTGGATCTCCTGTGCCTGCTCTGCAGTTGCAGTAAGACCGGTACCGATAGCCCAAACTGGCTCGTAAGCTACTACAACCTTAGCCATCTCCTCAGCAGTAAGCTCGAAAAGAACGTTCTTAACCTGCTCAGTAACAACCTCGAAGTGACGACCAGCCTCGCGCTCTTCCTTCTTCTCACCGATGCAGAAGATTGGAGAAAGACCCTCAGCGAGAGCAAGCTTAACCTTCTCAACAAGCTTAGCGTCAGTCTCACCATAGTACTCTCTTCTCTCAGAGTGACCGAGGATAACGTACTCGCAACCAACACCAGCGAGCATGTTTACTGCAACCTCACCAGTATAAGCACCCTTTACCTTGTCAGCGCAGTTCTGTGAAGAAAGACCTACAGGTGAACCCTTAACTACCTCAGCTACTGGGTAAAGGTGAGTGAATGGAGGAGCAATGATAAGCTTTACGTCAGCTGGAACCTCAGCTGCTGCTGCTACTACTGCCTTTGCGAGCTCAACGCCCTCTGCAACTGTTGTATTCATCTTCCAGTTGCCTGCTACGATGTGTTTTCTCATTTTAAAAAGATATTTAAAGTTTATACTAATTTTCTGTTTTGCTGAAAGCGGCGCAAAAATAATAAAAATCACTCAAAATCCCTTATCACAAGTCCGATATTATTTGACTTGTTCCACAGCCATATCATTCCGCTGCCGTCAGTCTGCTTGATCTCAAACTCCAGCCCCTTTTCTTCTCCTGATGAAACGGCTGATTTCCATTTGATGTCGGCTATGAGATTTTCCCCGACTCCTCCTGGTCTTGCCTGACATTTCACCTCCATCCAGCTTGTCAGGTCATCTGCCATATATCTGTAAAGTGTTCTGTCTGCGTTAGTTGCCATCTGTCCGTAATCGGAGTTGAAGGCATATTGCGACTTTCCCTTCAATGTCAAGGAAACATCGTCGCGCACCAGAAGTACCTCGTTTATATCATATCCCAGGCATGCAGTCAATGAGAGTGCTGCAAGCACAAAAATCATCAGCTTTTTCATGACCTATCTTCCTAAGTTAATTTCCTTGACAAGTATATATTCCTGACCATCCTCCATGTAGAGGTGCGCCTCAAGAAGACCGCTTTCATTCAATGTGAAATAGTAGTCACCTTCATGAGTTATCGGTTGTCTGTTGAAGAACCATAATATGTCCTTCACGCCGTTCGTATTGTTGATTTTCAATGGGATTCTTGTCCCCGGTTCCAGTCTTCCTCCTTCGTTCAAGACAGGCTTCTTATTCATCATCTCGGTTCTGCCCACAGGCCTCTTCATGCCCGAGGCAATGTGTGGCCATGAAACAGAAGGCTTTTTCTTCGTCATGAATGACACACTTGTTGTGGAGCCCTTGATATCGTTATGGATAAAGTTCACAGATACCGTATAGGTCCTGACTGGATCAAAGCCTTCCAGCATGACAGCATATCTGCCTTCTACATATGGCAGGACAGAGATTTCCTGTGCATCTTCTCCGACAGCCTTGAAGCTAATAAGAGCCTCTCCGTCAAACGGTCTGTCGCTTTCGAAACTGATGATGGCTCCATCGCAGAAGGCTTCGTACTGAATGTTTCCTTTCACAGATGGTGGAGTAGAGTCTTCCGTGAAACCGATCACATAGAAATTCACCTTCCCGTCATCCCCCTTTTCGATGTTTATGATGGAGATGTCCTTGTTTGCCCCGCTCCAGAAATTCAATCCCGGAGTTCCCTGAGGTTGCAGGCTGTTAGTGCCAAAATATGGGAAGAAGATTCCTTCAATACTTTTCATTCTCGTTATATAATCCATATAGTCAGAGAATAAGTCCGATCTTCCGTCAGCCTCGACAAGGTCTGCACATTGGTGATCTGCAGCCGCGTTGACCGTGTTTAGCCTCTGCCATTTGTCGATCTGCTCACCACTTTTGTCTATATGGTAAACAAGCATTCCGCTGCCTCCGATGTGTTCGTCCCAGCTGCCAGGCTCGTTTGACCTGCATTCGAACAGGTAATATTCATTCTCCACATCGGTGTCCATCCTGTAGAATTCACCGTAAGTGTCTATAGGGGCGAGGGTGTATTTGCCGTCTGTTGTAATGACCACCGGACTTGTCAGTCCGAGAATCTCCCTTTCGATGGCATTGTAGTTCGGCGGGGTATTGCCCTGGTTGTTCTGGTTGCCGGAATCCATCAGAGAAGTGCTGCCCCAGGTTCCTGCGGCCCATCCTCCCTGTTCTTCATAGTCTGTGTCATAGAGATCCGGAAGTCCGAATGTGTGGCTGAATTCATGACAGAATGTGCCGATTCCGCTGAGTCTTGTCTCCAGAAGCTTTCCTGTAGCGGTGTCATGTATGCGTGTCATCTCTGCTGAACATGCATATCTGTCGATCATCTTTCCGTTGAGTTCGATAGACTTGCCGGCTCCGCTGAAGAGATACCATGAATGGGACCAGATGCTGTTCTCATCTGCACCTTCGGCCTCATCTTCTCCGGCGAAGAAGACGAATACATTGTCCACCACGCCGTCATTGTCACTGTCGTATCTCGAAAAGTCGACACCGGCCTGAGCTGCCAGGGTACATGCGTCTGCAACCATCTCTTCCGGTCTGAGGTCGTTGCCCCTGCTGTCATTGCTTCCGTAATATTCTCTATTGGCAGGCAGTGTCACGATTTCGCTGACGTCAAAGGCGAAGTCAACCATGCCGTTGAACTGATGCTCGAAGTACTCCTTTGCACTTCCGGTCGCTCCGTATCTGTCATAACCTTTGGATGTGAGCATGGCGTTGAAATCCTCCCTGGTGTTCAGGAACTTGATATCCTTGAACTGGGCGAGGATGACAATCGCACGGCTTTGGAAAAGAGCACGGGTGCCGATTACCGGAAGTTTTGGCCTAATGAACGATGTCCTTTTGTCAGAGGCATATTGAGAAATGGCAGTTCTTGGGATATCAGCGCTTTTGCTCAGAACATCTGCAGGAGCTTCCTGTCCGACCCTCCATCCGGAGCATGATCTGCTGCCGTCGCTCTCATATCTTGCATAGCACCACCATCCTTCTGCATCCTGCATGATGGCCTGCCCGTCTGCAGTTGTCTTGATGCTCATGAACTCATCACCTTGGATCCTGGCGACGAATGATGTCCCGTCCGGCTGTGTGAGGGTTACCGGCCCTCTTCTTGCAGGAGATGCTGAAACAGCAATGGCCAGAAGCATCATGCATATATATGTAATGAGTCTTTTGAGTTCCATTTTTTGCCTGTTTTGATTAAAGACCTTATCTTTGCATAAGGAATTTGCATATTTACACATTTTTTATGAGACGAACAAGATTATGCCGCCTTTCTTTTCTGCTGGCATTCTTGACTGCTGCAAGCATGCATGCCCAGTCGGATGTGGTCAGGCGTATCAATGAATATGGTAAACTGGACCGATGGTGTGTCAGAGAAGTGAAGGAGTCCGGAATCATCGGCGGAAAAACCAGATATCTGTATGAATTCTACGGGGATCAGGATACCACGTTCACCGGTAAGACCCCTTATGTGTCACCTGAGGATTATCCATGGAGAACCAATAACGTTCTGGCCATTGTGGCTGGAGTTGTGAAGACCAACAATACCGTCTATCCTGAGCCAAGGGATGGTGGCTATTGTGCGAGAATCGAGACTCACATTGAGGAGGTCAAGGCTTTGGGAATCGTGAATATGGATGTGGTCTGCCAGGGTGCATTCATGGTCGGAAGTCTTCCAGAACCGATCAAGGATACAAAATCTCCGATGGCAAAGGTTCTTTATGGTATCCCTTTCAATGAAACACCGAAAGCGCTCCGTTTCGACTATAAATCAGATGTAGGCCATACCGCAATGCGCGGAACCGGCTTTTCGAAACTGAAGGTGCTCGACTATCCGGACTCGGCTGAGGTCACTTTCATGCTTCAGAAAAGATGGGAGGATGAGGAAGGGCGAGTTCATGCCTTGAGAGTGGCGACCGGTATCGAGCGTTTTGC
This sequence comes from Candidatus Cryptobacteroides sp., assembly GCA_045612265.1. Lineage (GTDB taxonomy): Bacteria > Bacteroidota > Bacteroidia > Bacteroidales > UBA932 > Cryptobacteroides. The sequence continues at coordinate 12,300 of JAZKYT010000069.1, read as the reverse complement.
TGAAAACAAGTCAGAGTGGGTCAATGGTCATGAAGTTGTACTGAAATATGGAGATATAACGTCTGATCCTGATTATGAATACTTTATGGGATTGAAGACTGATCCGGAGACGGCATATCACACAATCAATAGCAGAGGTGAAAACGTGATTGTCGAGGAAGATGGCTGGGCGGAGCCGGGGACGGAACCGAATTACATGATTCTTCACTTCATTTCCAGCTGTGGAAAAGCTTTCTATGGTGGAGTCGGTAACACTCTCTGGGTCGATAATATCGAAATTGTGATGTAATCGTCTGAAAAGACGTTCAGAAAAGTGTAAAGGGGCTGAAAGCATGCGCTTATCAGCCCCTTAAACGTGTACTAAAACCTAAACCTGCTGCAAAGATGCAACAAAGTTTTAAATTGTTGCATCAAAAGTTGAATTTTTTTTGAATTTATTGAAAAAAATATGCGATCACCCATAAAAATGAGCAATCGCATTGACTTTTTAGGTATTCAAAAATTATTTTGTAGACTCTACAGAAACTTTTCTGAACTCCTTCATTGCCTTCATAAGGTTGAGAGCAGCCTTACGTGCACGTGCACCAGCAGCCTTATTACCTTTTTCTACCTGAGCCTCAGCGTTCTTTGCGAAAACTTCGTACTCTGCTTTGATCTGATCAACAAGCGCTTTCATGTTCATTTAATTTAAGTTTGTTATTAGTTTTTAGGTTTTTCAAACTTCTTGCAAGTTATGCGATAAATTCTAAAAAAACAAATCTTTTTAACGAAATAGCTGATTTTAAGACACTTTTAAGCCTTATTTTCAGTTTTTGGCTTAGTGTTGACGATATTCATAGCTCGGTCTGCTCCGATTGTAGCCCAGGCCTTGATACCCTCGATTGTCCTTTTGCAGATTTCCGGCATCTGCTCCTGTTCCTCTTTGCTGAGTTCTCCAAGAACATAGCCAACCTGCTGTCCGCGTCCGAATTCGTTGCCGATGCCCAGGCGGATTCTTGCATAATCCTGGGTTCCGATCAGTTCGTTGATATTGGTCAGGCCGTTGTGTCCTCCGGCACTTCCGTTCTTTCTCAATCTGAGGGTTCCGAACGGGATGTTGAGGTCGTCTGAAAGCACGAGGAGATTCTCAAGTGGAATCTTGAGCTCATTCATCCAGTATCTGACAGCCTTGCCGCTGAGATTCATATATGTAGAAGGCTTCAGAAGGGTGAACTTCCTGCCCTTGAAGGAAATTGTCGCCGTGCTGCCATATCTTCCAGACTCAAAAAGAATATTGGATGCCTGAGCCCAGGCATCCAATACCATAAATCCCATGTTGTGTCTGGTGTTGGCATATTCGACGCCGATATTTCCTAAACCGACGATCAAATAATTCATACCAAGGTAGATTACTTCTTCTTACCCTTACCAGTTGCCTGCTGCTCCATCTTAGCCTGCTGAGTAGCACGAGTAGGACGTACTGAGCAGATGATAGTAGCCTTAGGAGATACGATTGTTACACCCTCGTAGTTGAGGTCACCAGCAACGATCTGCTTACCGATCATGAGGTTAGTTGAGTCAACCTCGAGAAGGTCAGGAAGATTGTTCATCATAGCGCTGATGCGGAGCTTGCGGCTTGAAACGAGGAGCTTACCACCCATCTTAACACCCTCAGAGTGTCCAACAACCTTAACTGGAACCTCGATAGTCACTGGCTTGTCCTCAGAAACGAAGAGGAAGTCTACGTGAAGAGCCTCATCAGTTACAGGGTGATACTGTACCTCGTGAAGTACTGCATAACCATTTCTGCCATCGCTGAGCTTGAGGTCGATGATGTAAGAGTTAGGAGTGTGAGTGATTGTCTTAAGATCCTGTGCGTCGATAGTGAAGAGAATGTTCTCCATACCAAGACCATAGATGTTGCAAGGAACCTGTCCTGCACGACGAACAGCCTTTACTGACGCCTTGTTGCCAGCTTCGCGAACCTGGCCATTGAGTTCAATGTGTTTCATTGTTTTGATAAAAATTAAAATGTGTTACTCAGTTTTTGCAGATTGCTCTGACAAAAACCCCATTGCACCAAAAAGAGTCTGCCTCTTTTTATGGGGCTGCAAAGATAGATAAATTATTTTAATTGACAAGTCCTGTGTCCTTGTTCCATTCGAGGTTTTTATAGAATTCATTAAGACTCAAGGAACCGTCGCATGGAAGATACATGCTGAAGCCGCTGAATGTGTGTATGTCAAAGTCACTCATGAACTTAGGTGTGTGTGCCTTGTAAATGATACACTCATCTAATGCACTGCGCAGATTCCCCAGCTCCTCGTCGCTGATTCCGGCATTTATGAGGATGCTTTCCAGGTCGTAGAACCAGTGCTTGCCCATTCTGTAGTATCTCTGGACTTCACTTGGATTGAGTCTGGCAATTGGCTTTTTATATCTGTTGAACAGGTCTGCGCATATTTCAGCAACCGGGCTGAGTTTCGAGCAGTCGACCAATGAAATAGTAGCAGACTGATATACTCCGGTCTGTACCTCATACTGGTTGAAATAGTCTGTACATACACTCACCAGATCCGGGCTTTCTCCTCCCAGAAGATGTGTGGTGAGGTTTTCATAGCAGAATCCGTCGGCCAGTACCTCTGTCTGTGAGAATCCGATCTTGCCTACCTTATCCTTCAGCTCGTATGCTACCTCGATACCTCCCATGAGACATGCATCGAAGAGCAGGTAATCCAACTTCATCGGAATGGCATCAGCAAAGTCGTTGATGTTCATCTCGTATGATATGTATTCACCATATGTTCCTACCTGGTCCTGGCCGATGCTCTTGACCATAGGAAGTGACGGGTCGTATTCAGGCTCCACATATGGGACGGCTGTAAGACGGCGTCCTATAGCTGATTGCCATTGAATTGGAAAGACATCGGTGTCAGGGTTTTGATAATATCCTGCAGGGAGATATCCTGTGGCATGGGACGAAAATATCATACCGTAGCTCTGGGCAGGGAAGTTCTCGTTGACATATTTGAGAACATTCTCAATCTGTTCAGCTGATGAAGATATTGAATTGTCAGGGAATACTAACAAAGTGTCTGCAGTTACATCATGATCCTTAGTGCTGGTCAGTCTGACAAGTGTCGGAGATGACGGGTTGTTGTAGCCGGAGCCGGCAGGAAAGTGCGAATATACGAGAACGACATTCTCGTCCTTTGAGGTCGGAATAGCTCCAGTCTTGAGCTCCTCGATATCACCTTTCAGATATGATGAAAGGTTGTTGTGTCCTGCAGAGTAGAGGAGCATGACTCTGTTATATGTCTCCGGATCCGTCTGATTGCACCAGAAAGGCTCGCATGACATTACAGTAACCATGGCGGCCCAGCCGAGTATTACCTTTAATATATTGTGTTTCATTATTCTTTTCGTGTTCTTTGAATCCTGCAAAGATAACTATTTTTAACATATTTGCTATCTTTGCACCGATGTGTCAATTGCTTAAGGCACAGAGCGTGAAATATTAATATATAATAGGTATATGAAACTTTTTACAAAAATGATTACAATTACAGGCTTGGCTGCAGCTATGGTTTCATGCGCAGACAAGAGTTCGGATTTCAAGTATCTTATGGATGAGTTCGCTGATCTCAAGATCATGAGATATCAGGTTCCGGGTTGGGATGAGCTCACACTTGCTCAGAAGGAGTATGTGTATCACCTTGCTGAGGCTTCAAAATATGGCCGTGATATCATCTGGATGCAGAACTGCAAGTATAATCTTGATGTCCGCAAGGCTCTCGAGGCTATCCTTGAGAACTACCAGGGTGACAGAACATGCGAGGAATACAAGGCATTCGAGACTTATGCAAAGAGAGTGTTCTTCAGCAACGGTATCCACCATCATTATGCAGAGGACAAGTTCTTCCCTGAGTGTTCGCAGGAGTATTTTGCAGGACTTCTTTCTGCTGTGGAAGTTGAAAACGCTGAGGCGCTTCTCGACCTTATGTATAACCCGGCTGTGTTCCCACAGCGCAAGTCTACAGACAAGAGCGGCGATATCGTGGCTGAGTCTGCTGTGAACTTCTATGAGGGTGTGACCAAGGCGGAGGTTGAGAAATTCTACGCTGCGATGGTTGATCCTAAGGACAAGACTCCTATTTCTTATGGTCTTAACAGCAAGGTGATGAAGGATGCCAATGGCAAAATTTATGAGGATGTATATAAGGTGGGTGGTCTTTATGGCCCTGCTCTCGAGAAGATCTGTGCTGAGCTTGAGAAGGCGGCTGCTGTCGCTGAGAACGAGACTCAGAAGGAATACATCGCTGACCTCGTTGCATATTACAGAACCGGTGACCTCAAGCTTTGGGATACCTATAATATCAAGTGGGTTAACGATACTCTCGGAACAGTTGACTTCGTGAACGGTTTCGTTGAGGACTATAACGACCCTCTCGGACGCAAGGCGACTTGGGAAGGTCTCGTGAACTTCAAGGATGTCGAGGCTTCGCGTCGTGCTGAGCTCATCAGTGAGAACGCTCAGTGGTTTGAGGATAATTCACCTGTTGACAAGCGTTTCAAGAAGTCTGAGGTGAAGGGTGTGACGGCAAAGGTTATCAACGTGGCTGTTCTCGCCGGTGACTGCTTCCCTGCAGCTCCTATCGGAATCAACCTTCCAAATGCTGACTGGATCCGTCGTGAGCATGGTTCAAAGTCAGTGACTATCGCCAACCTCACAGCTGCATATGGCAAGGCTGCTCAGGAGTCGCCAAAGAATATGCTTGGTGAGTTCGCATGGTCTGAGGAGGAAGTAGCATTCGAGAAGAAGTATGGCGACCTTACAAACGACCTTCATACAGACCTCCACGAGTGTCTCGGTCATGGTTCCGGTCAGCTCCTTCCGCAGACATCACCTAATGCACTCGGAGAGTACAGCTCAACTCTTGAGGAGACTCGCGCTGACCTCTTCGGTCTTTACTATCTTGCTGATCCTAAGCTTGTCGAGCTTGGTATCCTTCCTGATATGGAGGCTTACAAGGCTCAGTATTCAAGCTATATCCGCAACGGTATCTTTACTCAGTTCACCCGTATCGAGCTCGGTAAGAGGAATACAGAGGCTCACATGCAGAACCGTAAGCTCATCGCTGACTGGTGCTATGAGATGGGTCTTGCTGACAACGTGATCGAGAAGAAGGTTCGTGACGGAAAGACATATTTCGTGGTGAACGACTACGAGAAGCTTCGTGACCTTTTCGCACAGCTCCTCGCTGAGATCCAGAGAATCAAGTCAGAGGGTGACTTTGAGGCCGGCAAGGCATTGGTTGAGAAGTATGCGGTGAACATCGATCCTGAGCTTCACAAGGAGGTCAAGGAGCGTTACGCTGCTCTCGGTCTCAAGCCTTATGGTGGCTTCATGAACCCAACCATCGTTCCTGTAGAGAAGGGTGGCAAGGTTGTGGACTACAAGGTTGTTTACGCTGAGGACTATCTCCAGCAGCACCTTGAGTACGGCAAGAAGTACGGTACTCTTTAATGAATATCTTAAAGGACTATAACAACTATCTTCGTATAGAGCGTGCGATGTCACAGAATACTGTGGCATCGTATTGCTCTGATGTGGCCAAGTTTCTTGAGTTCTTCGATACAGACAAGCGGAAAGTGCAGCCTGAAGATCTGACTGCAGAGGATATAAATGAATATCTTTCTTCTTGTTCAAAACGTTCACGTCGTTCGCAGGCCCGTCTGCTGAGTGCCCTCCGTTCCTTCTATAATTGGATGGTGCTTGAGGGGATGGTCAAGGAAAATCCTTGCGACAGGGTGGATATGCCCAAGCTCGGCAGGTATCTTCCTGATGTCCTTTCAGAGGAGGAGGTGTCCAGAATCATCGACAGCGTGGATGTGAGTTCGTGGCAGGGAGCACGCGACAAGGCTATTCTGGAGGTACTTTATGGTTGTGGAATACGTGTTTCAGAGGCTGTTGGACTCAAGATTTCCTGCCTGTATTTCACTGAGGGCTTTGTCCGCGTGATCGGCAAGGGTAACAAGGAGAGACTGGTTCCCATGAATGAAATGGCTGCAGAGTCATTGAAGGCATATCTTGACAGACGTCCTGAACCTGCGGATACGGATTCTGATGATATTGTGTTTCTGAACAGGTTCGGCAGACCATTGAGCCGCCAGTCCATGTTCAAGATGATAAAGGTGCAGGCTCTGCTGGCTGATGTGCGCAAGGAGATTTCCCCGCACACCTTCCGTCATTCATTCGCGACCCATCTTGTGGAGCATGGTGCCGACCTTCGTGTGGTGCAGGAGATGCTCGGACATGAAAGCGTGACCACCACTGAAATATATACACATATCGACAGCTCGACCTGGCATCAGAATGTTTTGGACCATCATCCGCGAAAATAGTATTATATTTGCACCCCTTAACAGAATTAAATTTATACAATTATGGATAAGAACAGTTATGCATTGGGCATGAGCATTGCCCACAATATGATGTCATCAGGCATCATGACAATTGAGTTTGATGATTTCGTGGCAGGTGTGAAGGCTATCCTCACAGGAAGCGAGCCTGCAATCTCATTCCAGGAGGCTGGTCAGCTCCTCGATAAGTATTTCGCTGAGCTCGAGGCAGCAAAGAAGGCTGAGATGGAGGCAATGAGCGCTGCAATGAAGGAGGAAGGCGAGGCTTTCCTTAAGTTCAACGCTGAGCAGGAGGGTGTTGTATGCCTTCCAAGCGGTCTTCAGTACAAGGTCCTCGTTGAGGGTAACGGCAAGAAGCCTTCTGCAACTTCACAGGTGAAGTGCCACTATGAGGGAACTCTCCTCAATGGTGTTAAGTTCGACAGCTCATATGACCGCAACGAGCCGGCAGTATTCGGTCTCAATCAGGTGATTCCAGGTTGGACAGAGGGTGTACAGCTCATGGCTGAGGGCTCGAAGTATGAGTTCTTCATCCCTTACAACCTTGCATACGGTGCACATGGCGCTCCTGGTGCTATCCCTCCATATGCAACCCTTAAGTTTGTTGTAGAACTTATCGAAGTACTCTAATATCATCCCCGGTTCAGCCGGGGATCTTTTGCTATGGATTTCATGCAGGTGTTCACTCTGGTGACCGGAGTGATTTATATTATCCTTGAAATAAGACAGAAGAACCTCATGTGGGTGGTAGGCATTGCAACAAGCCTGGCAGCCATGTGGGTATTCTTCCGTCAGGGACTATATGCGTCCTTTGGCCTTAATACCTACTATCTCATCACGGCATTCATCGGATTGTGGCAGTGGGGAAAGGACCGTCAGAGGTTGGGAGCCGGAGTTCCCAAGAAGTCCAAGTCTAAAAAGAAAAGCACTCCGACCATCCATCTGAACCATCTCCCGTGGAAGACTGTAGTCATCAGTGCCGTGTTCATGGTTGCAGGAACCTTCGGCATGGCTCAGCTGATGCAGCTGCTCGAGAATCCGATGTCTTATCTGGATTCGGCTGTAACTGTCATGAGTGTGGTGGCAACATGGTGGCTCGTGCGTGCATATATCCAGCAGTGGTGGCTTTGGATTGTCGCTGATGCTCTCAGTACAGCTCTTTGCATAAGCCAGGGAATGTGGATGATGGCTGTGCTCTACGGCGCATATTCGCTTTCCGCTATCTACGGGTATATCCATTGGAAACGTCACGGACAATATATATAAGGTATGGCATATAAGGAAAAATACCCTTCAAAGCTGCTTGAAGAAGCGGTGGATGCGATCAGCTCACTTCCTGGAGTTGGCCGCAGAAGTGCCTTGCGTCTTGCTCTGCATCTGTTGAAGCAGCCGCAGGAGAACGTTCATCACTTTACATCTGCCATCAGGAATCTCCGTGATGATGTGAAGTACTGCAGTCATTGCATGATGATAGCAGATGAGAATATCTGTTCTATCTGCTCGGATAAGTCCCGTGACCACAGGACCATCTGTGTGGTTGAAAGTGTACGTGATGTGATGAGCATCGAGAACACAGGTCAGTATCATGGTGTGTATCACGTACTTGGCGGAATCATATCTCCGATCAATGGCATTGGCCCGTCAGATATAACAATCCGTGAACTTGTTGCCCGTGTTGCCCGTCTGACCTCCCCTGATGCCCTGTTTGAGGCTGAAGCACCTGGTATCGATGGCGCTCCGGTTGAGATCATTCTTGCCTTAAGCGGAGATGTTGAAGGTGAGACGACATCGTTCTATATATATAGGCAGATCTCTCAGTATGGTGTGAAAGTGTCGTCTCTCGCCCGAGGTCTCGGCTTCGGTGATGACCTTGAATATGCTGATGAACTCACTCTGGGACGATCTATTGTCAATCGTCAGGTTTTCAAGCCTTGATAAAAGAAATTTGGCAGTCTGCCGGAAAAATAATACATTTGTAGGCTTGTGTTTTTACGCAAGCCTGTTTCGTAGGTATTCACTCGTTCCGACGACTGGGCCGGAACAAAAACGGACGAGGTATGATTGAGATCTTCTACAAGAAAGACGGACAGATGATGGTTTCCCAGTCGGAAGCTGATTTCGCTACCATCCCATACGACGATGTTGTGTGGATTGACCTCTTTTCTCCTTCAGGTGCAGAAAAAAGGGCCACTGAGCTGTTTCTTGGCACAACGATCCAGAATCGTGCGCAGGCTGAAGAGATTGAGATTTCTTCTCGTTTCTCAGAGACTGAGAAGGCTATCTTCGCCAACACCAGCTTCCTCATTCCAGGTCCTGATGAATACAATGAAGAGACAGTTTCCTTCATCCTGACAGGAGATATTCTTACAACTCTGCGTGAGAGTCCTCTCCGAAGCTTCACTGACCTTCAGCGTCGTCTGGTCGCATTCCCTAAGATATATCATTCAGGACATATCGTGTTCCTCGGTATTCTGGAACAGCGTATTGACCTTGATGCCGACATGGTGGAGCTTGTTTCAAAAGAGGTCAACCAGTACAACAGAAAGGTGTCATTGGGAGAGGATATCAGCGAGGAATTCCTCATCGATATCAACCAGCTGCAGGATAATACGATGCTCATCCGTGAGAATATCATCGACAAGCAGCGAGTTATCTCCAGCATCCTCAAGAGTGCGATTTATCCTAAGGAATATCAGCAGAGGCTGAATGTCCTTCTCAAGGATATTTCGTCACTTATCAACCACACCGACTTCGGCTTTGAGAGACTTGAGTACCTGCAGAACACTGTTCTCGGTATCATCAACCTCGATCAGAACAAGATTATGAAGGTGTTTACCCTTGTTTCGCTGATGCTCATGCCTCCGACCCTCATCGCCAGCTTCTTTGGTATGAATGTTCAGTTCGGATGGATCGGAACAAGCTGCTGGTCTTGGGTTTTAGCCCTCCTTCTTATGGTCATCTCGACTTCCGTAGTGTTCTGGATCTTCAAGAGCCGCAAGATGTTCTAAAAACCGTACATACCTTTTTAAAATATATACCGACGCCCAAGCGCTTTTAATGCAAGTGTTTGGGCGTTGGTATTTTGTTTGATATGTTCCTTATCTGTGATTTCTCTGAAAGGAATTCGGCAGTTAGTGAAAGTGTAATGTTTTAAAGGTAAATGAAATGAAAACGGAAAATGTCTACAAGTCTCCCAAGATCGAGATTGTGGAAATCAGTACTGAGGCGCCGTTCGCCATCAGTTTTTATGGAGAAGATATACAGGAGTGGGAGGATATGTAATCAAAAGGTGGTATTATGAAAACAACAATATATTTGATGGCATTTGCCATATTGATGGCAGTGTCGTGTCAGAGGATGGAGTCTGGAAGTGATGACATCCCTGATGATATCAAGAATTATAAGACTCTCACTGTGGGAGTCGCTGATGATAAGATGACCCGTGTGGGCTTTGATGAGAATAATTCATTCTATTGGCATAAAGGAGATAAGATCGGTGTGCTGACTTCTGCAGGCTTCAGGGAAATGACTCTGGATGAAAGGTATCAGGGAAAGGCATCAGGTGTGTTTGTCGGTGATTTTGAGGAGGAGATCGGAGCGTATGTCGTATATCCTTCGGGAACTCATGTTCTTGATGGTGAGATCCTTACCTATGTATTCCCTGTGTCATACACATATACCTCGATCACTGGAGATGTGAACAGTTTCAATCCTCCGATGTTCGGTGATGTGAGCGGCAGCAGGGCGGATCTTATGCATCTTGGAAGTTTCTTCAAGATCAGCGTCAATAATATTCCTGCTGGTGGAGATGATATGAAGTTCGTCTTTTCTGCGGATAAAAGGATAACCGGTGAATTCGTGGTCGGTCTTTCCGCAGATCAGCCTGTCATTCAGACTGATGATCAGGTGGGAGAGAGTGTCACCATAAATTTCAGTAATGATGTCTCAAAGGCAACAGGTGTATTCTATGTTCCTGTACCCCTTGGTACTTATGGCTCCGTGACTGCGGAGATCATGGATGGGGATCAGACCATCGCTACCAGAACATGGGCCGACCAGACTGTAAAAAGAAAGATACCAAAACGCGGAACAATGGATGTTGATTATGTTGCAGAGATAAACGGTTCTTTGTATCAAAGCCTTCAGGCGGCGATTGATGATGTTGCTGAAGGACAGGTGATCAACGTCGATCATGACCTTGTTCTTGATGAGCCTGTCGTACTGGCGCCAGGAATGACTGCAACCATCGATCTCAACGGAAATACAATATCTGGAACTGCTACATCCGCTTCGGCATCCAGCCTGGTTTCTGTCAGGAGTGGGGCGGACCTTACCATCAAGGATGGAACTGTGATTTTTGCTGCAACAACACCTGATACCCAGTGGGGTGGCGAGGGACAGCCTCCATATCCAGGATATGCAAACAATACCATCAGAAACGAGGGTGTTCTTACCCTTGAAAATGTCTATCTCGAGAATAAGACAATGAAGGGTGGAGCTTCGTATGTCATTGATAATTACAATGGTGCGAGACTCACAATCAATGATGGTTGCACTATTGTCCAGTCTGGAGGTGATATCGCAATCCGTATGTTCAACGGAAGTGCCGGTGAGATCGATGTCACCATCAACGGTGGAACTGTTTCAGGTTACAGAGCGGTATGGGTGCAGCTTGCATCGAACACAACTTCTGTGGCTCCGATAATGAAGCTGACGGTTACAGGCGGAACACTGACAAGTACCGACCAGACATATAATCAGGCCATCTATTCATATAGTTACGGAAACGATATGAGTAATGTTCTGATCAATGTGAGCGGAGGAACATTCAATGGAGATATAGCGCTTACAGGAGGTGCAAACAAGACAAATCTCGAGACGCTGAACATCAGCGGCGGCATCTTCAACGGAGCTTGGGGATTCTATAGCTATGGCGCGGAGGATAAGGCTCTGGATGCAATAACTGTCACCGGAGGTACTTTCCCGGATGATCCTTCAGCTTATGTTCCCGACGGCTATGTGGCTGTGGAGACTGACGGCAAGTGGGTGGTCGGTTTATCTAATTGATTTATATACGAAACTCTTTGAAAATCCGAAAATTATCCATATTTTTGCGCGCTTTTCTGACCGAAGCGCGCTTTTTTATACGTAAGTCGCTGAGGCAGGGCACAATAGATAATGTTTAACCCACTAATTTGTTTTTTGATTTTTAATCATGGAAGAAAACAAGACAATTGCTGAGGCTCCTGTAGCTCCAGCAGTAGAAGAAACCAAGAAGACTGTTCTTAACGCTTCAGTTGCTCCTGAGAATTTTGACTGGGATGCGTTTGAGAACGACGACGTTTACGGTGCATCAGTAGAGGAAATCGCTGAGCAGTACAACCAGACATTCTCAAAGGTAGTTGAGGGTGAAGTTGTTGAGGGCGTTGTTACAGCCATCAGCAAGAGAGAGGTAATCGTAAACATCGGTTACAAGAGCGAAGGTGTCATCATGGCTCCTGAGTTCCGTTACAACCAGGACCTCGCTGTAGGGGACAAGGTTGTGGAATTCGTTGAGAATACAGAGGACAAGAGAGGTCAGCTTATCCTCTCACACAAGAAGGCACGTCAGCTCCGTTCTTGGGATATGGTAAACGCTGCATTCAGCGCAGACGAGATCGTAAAGGGTTACGTGAAGACACGTACAAAGGGTGGTATGATCGTGGACGTATTTGGAATCGAGGCATTCCTTCCTGGTTCACAGATCGACATCAAGCCTATCCGCGACTACGATCAGTATGTTGACACAACTATGGACTTCAAGATCGTTAAGATCAACCAGGAGTTCCGCAACGTAGTTGTATCACACAAGGCACTTATCGAGGCTGAGCTCGAGCAGCAGAAGAGCGAGATCATCGG
>JAZKYT010000068.1:0-3371 GCA_045612265.1 Candidatus Cryptobacteroides sp. | reverse complement strand
TCCTTCCTTGTGTGGCTCGACTGCCGCGGGCTCGGCCTCACGCACGAAGGTCTCATCGACCTTTTCGTGCACAAAGCCGGCCTCGCCCTGAACGACGGTGAAATGTTCAGTCCCGGCGGCGAGGGCTTTATGCGCCTGAACATCGGAACTTCCCTTCACACCCTTGAAAATGCTATGCAGCTATTATTAAAGGCCACTATATTGAAAGATTGACATTAAAATATTATATTTGAAGACCACTAAGAACACTAAACTTATAAATGCGATGAAAAAGATAACTGCAATTCTCATTTCGCTGCTTTTTGCAGCAGGATCACTGAACGCACAGGAACTCAGAAACTTCTCTTTCAGAGGTCAGAAACCAGTCATTTCTCCGGAGATTCAGAATGACAGCGTAACCTTCAGACTTAAGGCAGATTACGCAACAGTAGTAAAGCTCAGCGGTTCGTGGATGCCTGAAGGGGCAGCCGCAATCGATATGACCCGCGGAGAAAACAACATCTGGTCTGTAACCATTCCTTGTCCGGAGCCGGAGATCCACACCTACAACTTCGTCGCTGACGGTGTGTCGGTAAACGATCCTCAGAACGTTATGGTCCAGCGTGACGGTTCGCGCTATCTCAGTATGCTTCTGGTGGATGGCGAACGCACAGAGAACTACAAGCCTGCCAACCAGAGAGGTACCGTAAGCCACCCTTGGTATGACAGCAAGCTCCTTGGCATCAACCGCCGTCTCACTGTCTACACTCCTTACGGTTATGAAAAGAACACAAAGACCAAGTACCCTGTTCTTTATCTCCTTCACGGAGCAGGTGGAGACGAGGAGGCGTGGTCATCAATGGGACGCACCGCGCAGATTCTGGACAACCTCATCGAGAAGGGCCTTGCAAAGCCTATGATCGTTGTTATGCCAAACGGCAACCCTAACCAGCAGGCTGCCCAGACCTTCGGACTTCCTACAACTGACCTCAACAGCAGAAGTCCTGAAAACCGCAACATCTACGTAAGAAGTCTCGTGGAGGAAATCGTTCCTTTCATCGAAAAGAACTACCGTACAGTAGCAAAGAAATCACACAGAGCCATCGCCGGTCTTTCTATGGGTGGCGGTCACACAATCGCTGCATCCGGACTGTATCCTGACGCATTCGACTACATCTGCCCTCTGTCTATGGGATCGAACAGGACTCCTGAACTTGACGCCCAGCTTCAGGGCATCAAGAAAGCAGGTTACAAGCTTTACTGGCTCGCGTGCGGAAACACAGACTTTCTCTTTGACCGTGCAAACGAATTCGATGCAGCGCTTACAGCCAACGGCCTCGAGCACACATATTATGTAAGCGACGGCGGCCACGTGTGGGCAAACTGGCGTCTCTACCTCAACACATTCGCACCACTCCTTTTCAAATAATCACTGATTGTCATTTCGAACAAGGCCTCAGCCAAGTCGAGAAATATATATGGAAATGAAAAAGATATTATCAATCGCTGCTGCCCTCCTTATGGCGGGCAGCGCATTTGCCCAGCAGGCACTCTGGGGAGGCGGATCAATCGTATCGCCCCAGCTCAATGAAGATGGAACAGTAACATTCCGCTATCAGGCACCAAAAGCCGTAAAGGTAACCGTGTCCGGTGACTTTCTTCCTACACAGAAGATGACCTACAGGATGGGCGACAGGGAGATGACATTCGACGCACCTGGAGTAGCAGACCTCAAGGAAGGACAGAACGGCGTGTGGGAGTACACTACCGACTTCAAGGTCGCTCCCGAGATGTACACATATACATTCAATGTGGATGGCAACAATGTCATCGACAACAACAATATGTGGGTGAATCGTGACATCGCATCACTGACCAGCGCATTCATCGTTCCAGGCGGACGTGCTGACCTCTACACTATCCAGGACGTACCTCACGGTGCAGTTTCCAAAGTATGGTACGAGAGTGCCACTGCAGGTTTCGACCGCAGACTCAGCGTCTACACTCCTGCAGGTTACGAACAGAACAAGAAGGCCAAGTATCCTGTTCTTTATGTCCTCCACGGAATCGGTGGTGACGAGGATGCTTGGATTGCTCAGGGACGCGCAGCTCAGATCCTTGACAACCTCATCGCTCAGGGCAAGGCTAAGCCTATGATCGTCGTCTTCACAAACGGAAACATCTCTCAGGAAGCAGCTCCGGGAGAGAACTCCACAGGATACATCCATCCTACAACCCAGCTGCCTCAGACTATGGAAGGCACCTTCGAGACCTCTTTCCCAGAGATCGTAAAGTTCATCGACAGCAACTACAGGACCATAGCCAAGAAACAGAGCCGCGCCATCTGCGGTCTTTCTATGGGTGGTTTCCACACACTCTACATAACTCTCAACAACCCTGATATGTTCGGATACTCAGGAATGTTCTCTGCTGCCATCGGAGTTAGTGACGCATCTGTTTCACCTATCTATCAGGACTTTGACCAGAAGCTCGCCACCTATTTCAGCAAGAAGCCTTCACTCCTTTGGATCGGCTGCGGAAGCACAGACTTCCTCATCCAGTCAAATCAGGATTTTGTAAAGAAACTGCAGGATAACAACTATCCGCACGAGTACCTCGAGAACGATGGCGGACACATCTGGAGGAACTGGAGAATCTACCTGACTGAGTTTGTTCCGAAACTTTTCTAAAACATTGACACATAATATAACACTGAATAAATGAAAAAAGTATTTGCAACCGGAGCTATGCTCCTCGCTTCGACAGCTATGTTTGCACAGCCACAGCTGTCAAAAGACAACATTGACGAGGTTCTCAAGGCAATGACCCTCGAAGAGAAGGCGACCCTTCTGGTAGGTAGCGGCTGGGGCAGTATGACTGCCGGCAGTATGACCGCTTCCGCAACTGCACTCGTACCTGGTGCAGCAGGTACCACACGTGCAATCGAGCGTCTTGGCATTCCTTCAACCGTCCTCGCTGACGGTCCTGCAGGTCTGCGCATCTCTCCAAGACGTGACAACGACCCTAACACTTACTATTGTACAGGTTTCCCTGTTGGTACAGTGATGGCAAGTATGTGGGACACTGCTCTCGTGCAGGAGCTTACAACAGCTATGGGTGAAGAGGTTCTCGAGTATGGTGCCGACGTTCTCCTCGCTCCAGGTATGAACCTTCACAGAAATCCACTCTGCGGACGTAACTTCGAGTACTTCTCAGAGGACCCGTTCCTCACAGGTAAGATCGCAGCCGCGTACATCAACGGTATCCAGAGCAACGGCGTGGGAGTGAGCGTAAAGCACTTCGCAGCGAACAGCCAGGAGGTCAACCGTATGGAGAATGACTCACGCGTGAGCCAGAGAGCCCTCCGCGAGCTCTACCTCAAGGGATTTGAG
>JAZKYT010000067.1:0-4301 GCA_045612265.1 Candidatus Cryptobacteroides sp. | reverse complement strand
CGAGCTGACGCAGTCGCAGATCCAGACCATACTCTACATAGCTTACGGAGTGAGACTGGCCCAGAAGGACGAGCGCCTGATATCCGAGCATCCTCAGATGTGGCAGTACGGACCGGTGTTCCCCAGAGCCTACAACAGACTACGCAAGGACGCCGCCGACGGGACCGACGAATACTACAGCCTCAAGACCGGTCATCCGAACATATTCAGGTATCTCGAGAACTGCTTCAGACGCTATGCCTGGACCAAGGCCTGTATTCTGACTGCACCTCACCTTTCTGAAGGGTCACCGTGGAACGATACCCGCAGGTCGAACCCTGACAGATGGGGAGTACGCATAGAAGACGAGCTTATCCGTGAGTGGTTCCTGCCTAGGGTGTGAGAAAAGTCCCATGCCCTTGAGGAATCACATCTGGAGTCTGCCAGAGCTGAGTTCCTGTGCTTCAGGCTTGAAAAGGGTGGTCGCCTTGTTTTTCGGACGCGAATGTACTATCCTCCGGCTGCGGCTTGTAAAGGACTGCGCTTCGTATGGTCACTCGCTTGCCTATCGGATGCTCAGAAAATCTCCACGCCCGGTGGGGTAGTATTTCCTTGCGCGTTCCTTGACTTCGCCTGCCGGACGTACTGTCTTGCATCCGTAAAATTCAAGTTTAACCAACCTTAAATCAAGCTATTATGAATACAGGTAACTACATCCAGCTTTCAGGCAGACTTACTGCAGACGTGACACCTAACGAAGGAAAGACTTTCGCAAGATTCACACTTGCCAAGAACTTCTCAAAGGATAACAAGGATGCTCGCTTCTTCCGCTGCGTCATCTTCAAGAAGGAGTTCGACGATAACCAGCAGATCGTCCCTTGGGACCTTCTCAAGAAAGGTCAGGAGGTTGTCCTTACAGGAAAACTTACACCGAATACATGGACCGACAAGAACGGTGCTGAGCATCAGGATATCGAGATTGTCGTGAATAAGATACGCGACCTGGCTGAGGAATAGCCGGGTCGCCGATCCTCCCGGCGGTTCTGCCGGAACTTGCTAGCCGATCGGCACTGAGGAGCGTTGTGATAACGTGAACCTCTATCTCCCAAGGCGGCTCGGAGTGATTTCCGGGCTGCCTTTCTTTGTGGACCAGAGAAGCAAAACGACCTTCAAGACAACATGTATGCTGTATTGAAGGTCGTTATTCAGAGTTGAGAAAGTGACTATTGTTTCATCAGATCTTTGTATTCCTTGTCTCGGATATATACAGGAACCGTCTTTAACCGGCCCTCTTTGTTAGTGTATGAATATGTACCTGCCAGACAGAAGTTACCCGAAATATTCTTCCCGTCGTAGTAAACCTCGGATGTGGTTTCTATTTTGACAACCTTGTAGTCGTTTGTCCAGGCAAGGGCTTCATTCTTATTGAGGGTCTGGATGATCTCTACGGATAGATAAGCAGATTTGCCGTGTTCATCGGCTATCTTTTTTGTACGGGTGTAAACGGGAACGGTTTTGATGGTTCCTTCCTTGTTTGGATAGGTATATGTTCCAGTCAACATGTATTCTCCTGCGACCTTCTTTCCGTCATAGAAGATTTCAGAGTCTGTTTCAAGCTTTACCACCTTATAATTCCTGGTCCATGCAAGAGCTTCTGTCTTGCTTAAGGTCTGAATGATCTCTACGGACAGATATGTGCGGTCACTACTGATGTCGCTATCTGTAGAACTGTTAAGCATGACTCCACAGGAAGTCAGCAGAAAGCTAAGTAAAAGGAATACTATCTTCTTCATAGTGTAATAGGGCTGAGAAAGTTCTACAAACTTACTGAAAAATATGTAACTATGAGGTGTGAAGTAGTGTATTTTGTAAAAATAACATAGGCACCCTTGCGGATGCCTACGGTAGCAGTTCTAGGTGCACAGGATTTCTCCTGCTATTAGTCTGACAAAGATAGTAATCTTTTCTTGTCTGGTGCTTATTTTAGCAGCTTTCTTAAGTAACGCAACAGCCTGATGTCAGTATAACGAGATGTGGGTAACTCCATCTTATAGACAAGACTAACCAATAGATTGACACTGATATGAGACATTGTGAGAAGAAGTACATCAAGAATCAGACGAACCGGATTTCAGAAGAGAGACTCAACTTCAAGGGCGGCATAGCCCTGAGGGAAGTTGATGTCTTCATCGACGGCGGCAAGACGAGAAACAAAGTGAGACGAATCATCGAGAAGAGAGTCACCCAGGACTACTGGAGGCAATGTGCAAGAAAATATCCTGACAACTTCGGGAGATACCGTACCCGTCACCATGTCTCCAATCATCTGAAGAATATATTTGGTGAAGTGCCGTGCGGGTTCCAATGTGCATGCTAAATAGATTAAGGCCTTGCTAACAAATATCGGTTAGCAAGGTCTCATTTTTTGTGCGTCAATTCTATATAATCCATCAGTTCCTCTTCTGATGATATACTGCTCAGCTACTCTCTTGCCAAGCTTATCAATAATCTTCCTTTTGATTCTGGATACATTGGTATACCAGGTGACCTTATCTTCGTCGCAGATGCCTTCCACGGCATCATCGATGAGGTCTTTGTCGTCATATACAGTCTGAGAGCCATAGATGTCGCAAAGCTCATCCCAATACCTCCAGAGTTCATCTGCATTGATTCCTTCAGGATACCTTAGGAACAGGATATAAAGTGTCCTCTCCATAGGGGTTAGCTTGATCTGTACCCCGTTCTCATCGGGGAGTACAAGCATGCCTCTGGAGTTGATATATGCTCTGCCAGGCTTCTGCTGCTGGGTAAGAATTGTATCGATCTCCTTGTCGGTGATGCCTTTGATTCTGAGCTGTCCAAGGAGATTCCTGATTTGAGCGACAATCGATGCCGCATCTTCGTCCATCATTAGGGTACCTCCAAGTGGAAGTGCCATTTCAATATTTTCCATCGTTGTTGGGGTGCGGATCCTTATCCGCGTGTAGTTAATGTTTGGGATTGTGCCTTGAGACCTGCAAGGCTACAGAAGAATCCCACGAGGGGACATTACTTGCCGCAACTAAATCGATGGAATCGGCATACAGATCCAGATACGGCAACAGCAGCACAGCGTCGGAAACTGCTATGCTGACAGCTACATATGTGTATGTTGTTCGCCATATCTGTTATACTTTAATTTTGCGGGTGCAAAGATATATAAAAATATTGATTCGTTGGGAATTCCGGACTTGAACCGGAAACCGTATGCGTATAAGGCATCCGCGCTGACCATTGCGCCAATTCCCTATGTGAGCCTGGAGCAGGATTCGAACCTGCGAGTAGCGGTTTTGCAGACCGCCGTGTTAGCCACTTCACCATCCGGGCTTATTGCGGAAACGGAAAGATTCGAACTTTCGACTCCCGAAATGAGAGTACCTCCTTAGCAGGGAGGCTGTTTAAGCCACTCACACACGCTTCCATTCTTGGGTGAAGAACGGGCTTCGAACCCGTGGCCTCCGGATCCACAATCCGGCGTTCTGACCAACTGAACTATCATCACCATGTTGTGGAGTCTCGTGGAATCGAACCACGTTCTCAGGATTTTCAGTCCTGCGCATATACCTGATCTGCCAAAACTCCGTTGTGTATCTCTGTGAGGACTCGAACCTCAATTCCAGGCTTCGTAGGCGAGTGTCCTATCCATTGGACGACAGAGACGTTTTTCATTTGACGGTGCAAAGGTATCGCACCTTTCATAAAAGACGAAATCCCTGCAAGTCTTGCAGGGATCGTCTCTGTCAGTCTCAGGCAGCAATACCCATCTTGAGAAGTGCCTGTCTTGTACGGCAGACCTTGGTCTTGACCGTATTCTCTGTGCAACCAAGCTCAATGGCCATCTCCTTGTAAGGAGTATCTTCCATAAGCAAGATTGCTACCTTCCTGTACTCAGGGTTCAACCTGTTTACTGCCTTCCAGAATCTCTCCTCGAACTCCTGTTCAAGCAATTCGCGGTCGGCCACGAAGGTTCTGTCTACCAAGACCGATGAACGGTCGAGGTCATAAGGTGCATCATCATCGTCGTAGCCCTCATCGAGGTCTACAGTCCAATAATTGTGCTTGCTCTTGGCCTTTGCACAACTGTTCACCCTATTCTGGCAGGTGCGGAAGACCCAACCATCAAAATTGAGGTTAAAATCTGCCTTCTCCTGGTTCTCCAAGAGTCTCAAATAGGTATCGTGAACAAGGTCATCGATATCATCATCTGAGAGGATGGAGTAAAACTTACCCGCCATACGACGGACAGTCTTACTTACTGTGTTGTACAATGATGTGCCGAAAGC
>JAZKYT010000066.1:0-55139 GCA_045612265.1 Candidatus Cryptobacteroides sp. | reverse complement strand
TGCTTTGCAGACTACGCAGCGAGTGCATAAGAGTTGTTGCCAACTAATTGTTTGAAGGTCGAGATTTACGGGCTGGCCTACAGAGCCCGACGTGCTTACCGTCCAATGTCTGATGCTGTCAAAACCAAAACATCCCCATTGCCAAGTTTCGCAAAGGTAACAATTTCGTACCAAACTGCAAAAACAAGCCTCAAAAAACCATTTGATTTCGGATATTTTCCGTATATTTGTGAAGATGGAAAGTCAAGTAAAATGGCATGTGATACGCGTGACGTATTCGAGGGAACTTAAGTTTCAGACCCGTCTCCAAGAGGCTGGTTTTGAGACGTTTATCCCTATGCGTCGCAAGAAGGTCGAGAGGGGAGGAAAGGTTCAGACAGTGGTCGTTCCTGCGATCTCGAATCTCTGTTTTGTCAGGACTTCCTATCTTCAGCTCAGGGACTTCATGGATATGCAGGGAGAGGCAAATCCATCGCGCTTTATTTGGGATAAATCCACCCGAAAACCATTGGTGGTTCCTGATAAGGAGATGTCGGATTTCATGAAGATCAGTCTTTCGATGTCGGATGAAGTCATATACCTCAACGAGGTTTCTGCCAAGCTTAGAGAAGGACAGAAGGTCAGGATCAAGGAAGGTCCGTTCAAGGGTGTTGAGGGAGTGGTTGTCAGGATAAAGAAATCACGTCGTGTCATGGTTGAGCTTCCTGGAATGTTTGCCATCACGACGAACTATATTCCAGCCACGGAACTGGATGTTCTGTAGGGTGTTTCATTTCAGTGAAATAGTGAACATAAAAACTATAGTTTTTGGGTGGTGAAAAACCACCCTTTTTTCTTTGATATCCAATGCGTTTTTTTTACCTTTGTCTGTATTTGTGATGTAAATGATGCAGAATTGTCAAATGCTGCTGGATAGCGCATTCCGGTTTTGTAATATTCATACAAGATTTTTTGTGAATTTGTGCCACTCGAGACTTGTTTCGGGTGACCCTTTTTGTGTATATACGTTTTTGTAACAACTTGTAAATCAATCAAAAATATATGAATCGTAAAGTATCAATCTTAGTTTTATTGCTTGCTGTCGTTTCATTCATGGCGACGCCCGTAATGGCGCAGATGACTGACGAAGCCGTTTACGCGTACGTGAAGGAGGGCTTGGCCAATGGAAAGACGCAGGATGAACTTATCGCTGAACTTGTTGCCAAGGGAGTGACAAAGGAACAGGCGCAGAGAATCAAGAACTCGCTTCAGGCTAAAGGCGCAACAACTGCAATCAGAGAAGCTGGTGTGCAGGAGAGAATGCGTAGAATGACCGGAACAATGGGTGGTCTTGACAAGGATGCTCTCAACAGCCTCACTGACAAGATCAATGAGGTTCCTGATTCGCTTTTCGTTGGCGGCAAGGAAAAGCAGATCACAATTGATGGAAAGGTGTATGTGCTCCAGGAGGAAAAGAAAGACACCATCATCCCTATCTTCGGTCATAATATCTTCACTAACCCGGATCTCACATTTGAACCTAACGAGAATCTTGCAACTCCTGAGAACTACAAGCTCGGAGCTGGCGATGAGGTGATCGTTGACATCTGGGGTGCGAGTCAGACCACAATCCGCCAGGTGATTTCACCAGATGGATTCATCAACGTTGAAGGCGTTGGTCTGATCTATCTCACAGGTATGAAGATCAGCGAGGCTGAGGGTTATGTGAGAAAACAGTTGAATAAGATCTACTCAATCGACGGCGAAGGAGCAAAGTCAGACATCAAACTTACCCTGGGTGCTCTCAGAACCATTCAGGTGAATGTGATGGGTGAGGTGAAGGTTCCTGGAACATATTTCCTGTCTTCGCTCTCATCAGTTTATCATGCTCTTTACAGAGCCGGAGGATTCACCGATCTTGGTAGCCTTCGAAACATTCAGCTGATCAGAAACGGAAAGACCATGACGGAGGTCGATGTATATGATTTCCTCATCAAGGGTAAAGCTTCAGAAGATGTGATTCTTCAGGATGGAGATATTGTTCTTGTTCCGACATACGAGATGGTCGTTGACGCTGCAGGAAAGGTAAAGCGTCCGATGAAATACGAGATGAAGGACGGCGAAAGTGTGAAAGCTCTCCTGGATTTTGCCGGCGGTTTCCGTGGTGACGCCTACAAAGGAAATGTGAACATCGTTCGTCGTAACGGTTCAGAGTATCAGGTCTACACTGTGGATTCTGACGAATATGCAACATTCCCTCTTATGGATACCGACTCTTTGACAGTCGGTGAGGTCATCAACCGCTATGTCAATCGTGTTGATGTCGAGGGAGCTGTTTACCGCCCTGGATCTTACCAGTTGTCTGAGAAGATCAATACTGTTTCGAAACTTATCGAAGTGGCAGCAGGTCTCAAAGGTGATGCGTTCCTTGACAGGGCGATCATCCACAGAGAAAGGAAAGACCTCACTCTCGAGGTCGTTTCCGTTAACCTCAGAGATATCCTGAACGGTACCAGCCCTGATGTGGAGCTTCAAGAAAATGATATTCTCTACATCTCAAGTATCCATGACATCAAGGACCTCGGTGTCGTAACGGTCAATGGAGAGGTTGCACGACCTGGAGATTTCGTGTTTGCTGAGAATATGACAATCGAGGATGTCATCATGCAGGCCGGCGGTCTCCTTGAATCTGCATCGACAGTCAAGATCGACGTCAGCAGAAGAGTCAAGGATACAAAGGCCAAGGAGTCCTCAAGTGTACTGGCGGAGCTGCACACGATTGAGATGAAGGACGGTTATGTGGTGGATGGCAATGCCGGTTTCGTTCTCCAGCCGTTCGATGTTGTCTATGTACGCCGCAGTCCGAACTACCACGACATCAACCAGGTCAATATTCTCGGTGAGGTCCTCTTCCCTGGAGATTACTCACTCGCAAAGAAGAATACAAGACTTTCAGACTTGATCGAGCAGGCCGGCGGTATCTCTGACTGGGCATATGTCAAGGGTGCGAGATTGAGCCGTAAGATGACAGTGGAGGAGAAGGCCCGAGTGAAGGCGACTCTTTCAATGCTCGATAACACAAGAGACTCACTTGACCTCTCGGGACTCGAGGAATCGAGCCGCTATTTCGTCGGTATCGACCTTGAGGCTGCACTTGCCAATCCGGGATGTGATGCGGACATCTTCCTTCGTGACGGTGACAACATCCTCATCCCTGAGTACATCAACTCAATCAAGATCTCAGGAAACGTGCTCTATCCGAACGTGGTATCATACAGCTCAAGCATGACAGTGAAGGATTACGTGGAAATGGCCGGTGGATATGGATTCGATGCCAAGAAGAACAGAGCCTACATCGTCTACATCAACGGTACTGTCGCCCGAGCCCGAAAACACAAGAAGGGTGTGGTTGAGCCTGGATGTGAGATCATCGTACCTCAGAAGTACCAGAAGGAAGGATCACTCGAGAAGATTCTCAGTGTAGCGACAACATCATCATCAGTTGCAACAATGCTCGCAACAGTGGGTAACATCATTCTAAACGCAACAAACTAGCGGATATGACAGAAAACACAAATAAGTTCCCTCAGGTTGAGGAAATTCAGCTTGTGGAAGTAATTGCACAGCTCTGGAGAAGACGTGGCTTCATTGTAAAATGGGGCCTCGTAGGAGCTCTCGTAGGATTGCTGGTAGCTTTCAGTATTCCTAAGTCCTACAGGGCATCAGTCATTCTTGCTCCTGAAACAGAACAGAAGGTTGGTTCAGGTGTCAGCTCCATCGCTTCCATGATGGGTGTAAGTCTTGACAACAGCGTGGATGCGATCAGCGTAGAGATGTTTCCGGATGTAGTGGCTTCTACACCATTCGTCTATGACCTCCTTGACCTCAACGTGACATTCGAGCGCAAGAAGGAAGAGATCAACACCACTCTCCTCGATTATATGCTCAATTACCAGAAGACAGCATGGTGGTCACATATTCTCCGCTCACCATTCACTGCCCTCAGATGGTTGAAGTCCATCGGCAAAGAAGAGGTTGAAGAAGAGGAAGTGGAGCTTGATATGCAGAATCTGCCTGCCAAGCATCGTTCGGTGATCAAGTATCTCTCAAAGAGCATCTCGGTCATCGTTGAGAAGAAGACAGGCAAGACCACTATCTCGATGGAGATGCAGGATCCGGTCGTTGTTGCCACAGTAGTTGAGGCAGTAAAGACTAACCTGACAGAGTATATCACAAACTACCGTACATCGAAGGTTCGTCAGGATGTCAAGAATCTCACAGAGATCTTTGCTCAGCGCAAGGAGGATTACTATTCGGCCCAGCAGGCTTATGCAGACGCTGTGGATGCCAACAAGAATATCGCCCTCGTGAGTGTGGAGGCTGAGATCGACAGACTCCGCCAGGAGATGAATCTTGCATATCAGGTGTATGCACAGATCGCCACTCAGCTGGAAGGAGCCCGAATCAAGGAGCAGGAAGCAAAACCTGTATTCGCCACACTTGAGCCGGTGATTACTCCAAACAGACCATGTGCGCCAAGCAAATCCAAGCTCTTTGTCGGCTTTGCATTCTTTGCATGCTGTGCAGCAGGAGCATGGGTACTCTTCGGTGAGAAGTATTGGAAAGAGTTTAAGAAAAATCTATAAAATCAGAATATGAAAGGAATCGTCCTCGCAGGAGGCTCAGGTACACGCCTCTATCCGATTACAAAAGGAATATCAAAGCAGCTCATGCCGATTTATGATAAGCCGATGGTGTATTATCCGATCAGCGTACTGATGCTTGCAGGAATTAGAGAGATCCTCATCATCTCAACTCCGCACGATCTCCCAGGTTTCAGAAGACTTCTGGGTGACGGCAGCGATTACGGCGTACGTTTCGAGTATGCGGAACAGCCTTCACCAGATGGTCTCGCACAGGCTTTCACAATCGGTGCGGACTTCATCGGAGATGACAGCGCTTGCCTTGTCCTTGGAGACAACATCTTCCACGGAGCTGGTTTCACAAAGATGCTCAAGGAAGCTGTACGCACAGCTGAGCAGGAAAGCAAGGCAACAGTATTCGGATATTGGGTCAATGATCCTGAGAGATATGGAGTGGCTGAGTTCGACCGCGACGGCAACTGCCTCTCGATTGAGGAAAAGCCTGCAAAGCCAAAGAGCAACTATGCTGTGGTGGGTCTCTACTTCTATCCGAACAAGGTTGTTGAGGTTGCAAGAAACATCAAGCCATCAGCACGAGGCGAGTACGAGATCACAACTGTCAACCAGCAGTTCCTTTCAGATGGAGAACTCATGGTCCAGACCCTCGGACGTGGATTCGCATGGCTTGACACTGGTACGCATGACTCTCTTTCAGAGGCGTCAACATATATCGAGGTGCTCGAAAAGCGTCAGGGACTCAAGGTGGCTTGTCTTGAAGGCATCGCCTACCGTCAGGGATGGATCTCAGAGGAGCGTATGCGTGAATTGGCTCAGCCTATGATCAAGAACCAGTATGGTCAGTATCTCCTCAGAGTTATTGATGAAGTGAAGCAGACCGGAAAATCGAATCTCGATTAATATGACAGTTTTAGTAACAGGCGCCAACGGACAGCTCGGTAACGAGATGCGTATCCTTGCCAAGGATAGCCAGGATAAATACATATTCACAGACGTAAGTCAGGTTGAGGGAGTGGAAACCACTTACCTTGACATAACAGACCTTCAGGCAGTGCGAGCAGCGGTGCAGGAGTACGGAGTGAATGCAATCGTCAATTGTGCCGCATATACCAATGTGGATGCAGCTGAGACCAACGAGGCACTCGCCGAAAAGCTCAATGCTGAAGCACCGGAGAACCTTGCAAAGGCGATGCAGGAAGTGGGTGGACTCCTCGTTCACGTATCCACAGATTACGTGTTCGGAGCAGAACCATACAACACCCCATGCAAGGAGGATCAGAAGGGAACACCTACCGGAGTCTATGGCTTGACAAAGCTCCACGGTGAGCAGAAGATCATGGCAACAGGATGCAACCACGTCATCATCCGCACAGCATGGCTCTACAGCGAGTTCGGAAAGAACTTCTGCAAGACAATGATGACCCTCACAGCAACCAAACCGGAACTCAAGGTCGTATTCGACCAGGTGGGCACACCGACCTACGCTCTCGACCTTGCACGTGCCATCGAGGTCGTGCTTGCAGATTTTGCAGGTCATGGTGCAGGCTGTTCATATCCTAACACCGGCATCTACCACTACAGCAACGAAGGTGTCTGCAGCTGGTTCGACTTCACAAAGATGATTGCGGAATACAACGGCACAACAGAGTGCAACGTCCAGCCATGTTACAGCCATGAATTCCCAAGCCCTGTAAAAAGACCATCATATTCAGTTCTTGACAAGACAAAGATCAAGACTGTCTTCGGAGTCCAGGTCCCATATTGGACAGACTCGTTAAAGAAATGCATAAGTAACTTGAAATAATATGAAAAGAAACATCGTCATCACCGGAGGAGCAGGTTTCATCGGAAGCCATGTCGTGAGACTCTTCGTCAACAAATATCCGGAATACAATATCATCAACCTCGATAAACTCACATACGCAGGTAACCTTGCAAACCTCAAGGACGTCGAGGATAAGCCGAACTATAAGTTCGTGAAGATGGACATCTGCGACTTCGAGGCCTTCTACAAGCTCATGCAGGACGAGAAGATCGACGGCATCATCCACCTTGCGGCTGAGTCGCACGTGGACCGCTCTATCAAGGATCCGTTCACATTCGCACGCACAAACGTGATGGGTACACTTGCCCTCCTTCAGGCTGCGAAGCTCTATTGGGAGTCACTTCCTGAGAAGTTCGAGGGCAAGAGATTCTACCACATCTCCACAGATGAGGTATATGGTGCCCTCAGCATGAACCACCCTGAAGGAATCGAGCCTCCGTTCAAGACAGTGGCATCTTCAGAGGGTCACAAGGCTTATGGTGACGACTTCTTTTACGAGACCACAAAGTACAACCCACATTCTCCATACTCGGCTTCAAAAGCAAGCTCAGACCACTTCGTGAGAGCATATCACGACACATACGGTCTTCCGACCATCGTGACAAACTGCTCGAACAACTACGGTCCATACCAGTTCCCGGAGAAGCTCATTCCTCTGTTCATCAACAATATCCGCAACCGCAAGCCGCTTCCAGTGTATGGAAAGGGCGAGAACGTTCGCGACTGGCTCTTCGTTGAGGACCACGCACGTGCGATCGACCTCATCTTCCACGAAGGAAAGATCAATGAGACCTACAACATCGGTGGCTTCAACGAGTGGAAGAACATCGACCTGATCAAGGTCATGATAAAGACTGTGGACAAGATCCTCGGCAACCCTGAGGGACACAGCCTCGAGCTCATCACCTATGTGACAGACCGTCTCGGCCACGACGCAAGATACGCGATCGACAGCACCAAGCTCCAGAAGGAACTCGGCTGGGAGCCAAGCCTTCAGTTCGAGGAGGGTATAGAGAAGACAGTGAGATGGTATCTCGAGCACCAGGAGTGGATGGACAACATCACATCCGGAGACTACGAGAAGTATTATCAGGAAATGTACAAAGGAAGATAATGTCCGGCAACTCAATCAAGCGCAACGTAGCATACAAGTTCCTTCTGACTGTATCTACATATATTATGGGATTCATCACATTCCCATACATATCGCGCGTGTTTGGAGTTGAAAAACTTGGACTTGTCAACTTTGTAGACAACACTGTCAACTATTTCCTTCTCTTTGCGACAATGGGCATCAGCCTGCTCGGAGTCAGGGAAATAGCAACAGTCAAGAACTCAAGGGAAGAGTGCAGCAAAGTGTTCTCTTCCATTCTTGGACTTAACTTCGTCTTCACGGCAGCAACGTTGGCCGTATATTTCGTCCTTGTTGCCTGTGTGCCGAAGCTGAGCCAATATTCGCAGCTGTTCTATATAGGTTCGGCGAAGATCCTCTTCACATCGTTCCTGATAGAATGGTTCTTCACAGGAATAGAGAACTTCAGGTACATCACACTCAGAAGTCTCCTGATCAAGACATTGTATATCGCCTCGATATTCATCTTCGTCAAGAGACAGGACCAGTATCCTTTATACTTCATCCTCACTGTAGCGACCGTTGTGGTCAATGCCATCATTAATATAGTGTATGCGCGAAAGTATGTGGATATAGTTCCAAAGGAACTGTTCTCGTTCAAATATCTGGGCAGCAACGTCACTCTCGGAATCAACAGCATCGTGACGTCCATGTATCTGACCTTCAATGTAATGTACCTCGGTTTTGTGGCAAGCAACACTCAGGTGGGATACTACACTGCGGCTTTCAAGCTCTATTCTGTGATTCTGGCCTTCTTCTCAGCATTCACAAGCGTCATGCTGCCTAGAATGAGTGCCCTGCACACCGGTGGCGAGCAGGAAACGTTCCAGAAACTCATCTCAAAATCTCTTTCTGTGGTGATCGCCCTCTCGGCACCGATCATCATTTACACAGAGATGATGGCGCCTCAGATCATCGACCTCTTGTCCGGTGCAGGCTACGAGGGAGCAGTGCTGCCGATGAGGATCATCATGCCGGCCATCCTGTTTGTCGGTATCGCCCAGGTCCTGGTGGTCCAGCTGCTTATTCCGTTGAAGAAGGATTCGCTGCTGCTTAAAGTATATATATTGAGTGCCCTTGTGGGTCTGGCAATCAACATATTTGCAGTACATAAGATCCAGAGTGTAGGTTCTGCTATAGTCCTCCTGACTGCAGAAGGTCTGGCAGCCTTGCTTTTCATATTATATGTGAGACGCAACCGCCTTGCAGACTTCTCATTCAGATCTGTGGCAAAAAGCATAGGACTTTCCCTGCCGCTGGTGCCTGTATGCTATTTCAGTGGAGTTCTCTTTGACTCTTCATTCATTGCATTGGCAACAAGCGGTCTTGTATCAGCCGGAATCTACCTTGCATACTTCAAATTTTTAAAGGATTTCAAGAAAGGAGTGCTGTAGGCTATGAAACTGTGTGCGGTTGTAATAACATATTTTCCAAATGTCGATGAAACCAGAGAAAATATCCTGCGTTACATCGATGATGTGGAGCATGTGATAGTGTGGGAGAACACTCCGCTTGCAGAACGTGAAAAGCACAGGATCCAGCTTCCTGAGCATCAGTCAAAGGTCTCCTACATGGGAGCCG
The DNA here is from genome assembly GCA_045612265.1 of Candidatus Cryptobacteroides sp. Classification (GTDB taxonomy): domain Bacteria; phylum Bacteroidota; class Bacteroidia; order Bacteroidales; family UBA932; genus Cryptobacteroides. The sequence continues at coordinate 45,961 of JAZKYT010000066.1, read as the reverse complement.
ACGAAAACAGGGGAATCGCTTACCCTTTGAACAAGGCGATAGAATGGGCAGGGGAGAACGGATATACCCATGTCATGACAATGGATCAGGACTCCAGCTGGCACAATTTCAAAATCTTCAGACAGGAGATTGAAAATTGCAGCGATGACAGGGTGGCGATGTTCACTCCTACCATATATAATAATATAGACAACAGACAACTCGAGCTGGTGCCACCTATCACAAGCGGAGCGGTGCACCCCATCTCGGTTTTCAGCAGCATAGGATATTTCTGTGAAGAATACTTCATCGATGCGATAGACCATGAGTTCTATTACAGGATCATATTGAATTCTTTCACAGTAAGACATATACCTTCAGCCAGATTGAACCATTCATTGGGCTACAAGCAGAGACGCAGATTCCTCATGTTCTCGATGGTATCCAGCAACTACTCTGCATTCCGCCTGTATCACATGGTCAGGAACAACATCTGGATGTATAAGAAGTATCGCCATGAGACTGTCCTGCCGAAAGGATTTGTGAAGCAGCTGATCAGTGAGGTCATCTTCAAGCCAGCTGTGAAGATCGTTCTGGTCGAAGACGGAAAATGGGCCAAGCTCAAGACAATTTTAAAAGGAATAAGAGATGGAATCAAGAGGGCTTGATGTATCGATTATCATAGTGAACTACAATACACTTAAGATCACAGCTGAGTGTATCGACTCTGTCGTGGAAAAGACAGAGGGAATTGACTATGAGATCATCCTCGTGGACAATGCCTCCACTGACGGAAGCAAGGAACATTTCGAGAAGGATGCCAGGGTCAGGTACCTCTACCAGGAGGAGAATCTTGGTTTCGGAAGGGCCAACAATCTTGGTCTGCAGCATGCTCAGGGAAGGAATATACTCTTCCTGAATCCCGACACCATTCTCGTCAACAATGCTGTCCAGCTTTTGTCTGCATACCTCGATGAAAATCCTGAAGCAGGCGCCTGCGGCGGCAATCTCTACGATGCCCAGATGAGACCGGCAATGTCGTTCAAGAGGATATATCCCGGAATCGGAGATGAACTCAACAACTTCTTCTTCCATGTTCCGGAAAAACTGATATACAAGAACAGCTGGTACTTCAATCATAGCGGAAAGCCAGTAGATGTTGCCTACATAAGCGGAGCAGACCTGATGGTCCGCAGATCCATCCTTCAGGAACATGGCGCCTTCTCGCCAGAATTCTTCATGTATTATGAAGAGACCGACCTCTGCATCAGGATACGCAGGGCAGGATTCAGACTGGTATCAGTCCCACAGGCCCAGATCCAGCATCTTGAGGGAAAAAGCTTTCAGAGTGGAGTGAACACAAGGCGCCTGACCATTTCTGAGCAGAGCAGACATATATTTTATAAAAGAAACTACCCGAAGGTATATGGAACCGTTGCCGATGCCATCTATTGCGGTGCGCTCCTGTTCCATCAGCTTGTATATGCTCTGATGAGGAAGCCTGCAAAGGTGCAGACCTGCAGATTCATCAGGAAAAACCTATATAAAGCACAGTAATGACTGCCATACCTTATATAATAGTGTGTATAGTTCTGTTCTATCTCTACTTGAATGAGAATGGAACATTCCATGTGTTTTCTGAAAAGAAGGCACAGAACATCGCCTTTATATTGCTGTTGGTATTCATAGGACTCAGAGGACATATATATTCTGACTTCATCCAATACTACAGGTTCTTCGAACAGCTCCCGAACCTGTTTGAACTGGATATATATTTCTTCTCTGACTGGTATTTCGAACCAGGATACGTGCTGTATTCAAGTATATTGAAGACCATCCTGCCGAATTACTTTGCATGGGTGTTTGTGAACACACTCATCGACCTGTTGATCTTCAGGCATGTCTTCAAGGAATATACCTCGAGCCAGATCCTGCCGTTCATATTCTTCATCGCGTTCAACGGACTCTTTGTGGAGTTCAACCTATACAGAAACGTAAAATCGATCGAGCTCTTCCTGCTTTCGATACCATTCCTAAAGCAGAGAAAGTTCCTGCCGTACATGCTTATCAATCTCTTGGGCATGTCGTTCCACAGTACCTCGATCGTGTATCTGCCGCTGTATTTCGTGCTCGACAGAGAGCTCCCGGCAAAGGTCAGATGGGCTGGAATCATCGTGGCGAACCTCATTTATCTGGGCCAGGTTCACATCATCAGTGACCTGATCAACTCTCTTGGAGCATTCCAGTCTCTGGCAGCCTTCGACAAGCTGGCCGGCCATGCTGACAAGAGCGACAGCAGCTACGGACTTTCATTCGGACACATAGAACGAACAGCCAGCATACTGATCTTTACAGTCCTTTACGACAGACTGTGTGCGGACAGACAGACCAACAGGATATTCTATAACTGCTTCTGGCTCTACTACATCACCTTCCTGTGCTTCTATGAGGTGACAGTGCTCACGGAGCGTATTCCGATCCTCTTTGTCTTCGGATATTGGATCCTGTATGCGAATACGGCTGTCTTGAACTACAAGTTCAGGCAGATTGTATATGCCTTTGCAATGCTGCTGGTGACTGCAAAGGTGTTCATGTCCAACAATATCCCTCCGGCAAAGTACGACAATGTCCTGTTCGGAATAGAAAGTTACGAGACAAGACGTGCGGTATATGAGTCCTTTGCCGATAAATAGTTGAAAAGTGAGAATTCTGATACTTCAATACATGTTCCTTAATGATGGTTCCACCGGTGCGCTGATGGAACTGCTTAAAGGTTTATCAAGGCAGGGACATGAAATACAGGTAATATATTCAAGAAAGAGTGACCGTCTTGCAGAACTGGACGCACTTGGAATCAAGTCTGCTCATGTGCAGTTCCTCAGGTCGTCCGACAGGGGATTCAAGGGATTGAAGAGACTTGCATACCTTATCTTCCTGCTGATGACAAATGCACTGGCGCTTTTCAGAATGCTTGTCATAGCAGCAGGCTTCAGACCTCAGGTCATCCACACAAATGTGTCTCCGATACATCTGGGATACTATCTGAGCAGGATCATGAGGGTCCCTCACCTTTGGCATTTGAGGGAGTTCAGGAAAAGGGGAGACAAGTCGCAGCCGACATTCGGCTATGATCATTTCCTCAAGCTTCTGAGGAGGTCGAATACGGTTGCTACAACCAGATCCATCAAGGACTACTACTCTCTTGCAGACTGCAAGGTGGTGTACGATGGAGTGATAAAGGAAACATCTGACAGAGATCTTCCTCCGCTTGCCGAAAGAATTAATTCGTTCCTGTTTGTGGGTAGAGTGGAGCAGAGCAAGGGCATTGAACTGTTGATGGATGCCTTCGCGCAGTTTGTCCGTGAGAACAAGGACTGGCAGCTGGATGTGGTCGGCGCTGCTTCGAATGACTACCATGCGAAGCTCAGGAACAGGATCAAGGCGCTGGATATCGTCGATAAGGTGAATTTCCTCGGAGTCTGCAGCGATGTGCAGGAGAAGATGGCGCAGAGAAAGGTGGTTGTCGTATCCTCATTGTCGGAAGGTTTCGGAATCGTTACGGTGGAGGCGATGAACAACAGATGTTTTGTGATTGCCAACGACAACACCGGAACAAAGGAGCAGCTTGACAATGCAAAGTCAGCTGTGGGAACAGATGTGGCATTCAGATTCACAGATGCGGAAGAGTTGCTGCAGCAGATGAGGCGATTTGTCAGCGAAGACATCGACACTCTTCAGAACGCCGTGGATAATGCATATAAGGTTGTCAATTCATTATATGGAGTTGAACGATATGTGTCAGAAGTGGCCAAGTGCTACGAACAAATTACAAAATAGCAGGGGATGATATCAGTTTGCATGGCCACTCACAATGGCGCAAGATATATAAAGGAACAGATCGACAGCATATTGCCTCAGTTGGCTGAAGGTGATGAGCTGATCGTTTCCGACGATGGCTCGAAGGATGATACCATTGAGATCATCGAGCAATACGCTGATCCGAGAATCAAGGTGTTCAGATATCAGCATCCGGTGAAGTTCAATGACCATTTTGCAACTCACAGATATGCGTCAAGGAATTTTGAGAATGCAATGAGCCATGCCAAGGGAGACATCGTCTTCCTGTGTGATCAGGATGATGTCTGGACATCGGACAAGGTTGCGAAATGTGTGGAGGCGTTGAAGGACGCGATTCTGGTCAAGCATAACGGTATAAGAATCGACTCGGAAAGCAAGCCGATGGGATTGGACAGCTGCGGAGTGCCTGTCTCAAGTCACTTGTTGGTCAATCTCTACAGATTGAAGATTCCGGGTTCTCACGTTGCTTTCAGAAGGGAATTGCTGGATGTGGCTCTGCCGTTGCCGGAGAACACCGTGTCTCATGACGCCTGGCTTGGATGTCTGGCATCGTGCATAGGCAGATGTGTGACATTGGATGACCGTCTGATCCGCTACAGAATACACCAGGCAAACGTCAGTGTACACAAGAAGAACAGTGTTTTTGTGCAAATGCGCTATCGACTTGAGCTTCTTCTGCAGATAATCAAACGTCTCAAATAACTGAACATGAACATCAAGGATATAGTCAAGAGTCAGGCTCTGAGACATACGATATTAAGATCGCTTTCATGGCTGCCGGACACAGTCATGCTGCCGCTGCAATATTACCTGATTCTGCACAGGAGACTGAATATGAAGAACCCTGTCAGATTCACGGAAAAGATACAGTGCTACAAGGCCTTCTACCGCAATCCGGAAATGCTCAAATGCACAGACAAGTATCTCGTCAGGGATTATGTGGCTCAGAAGCTTGGAAATGAGAAATATCTCAACACACTATACCAGGTCTGCGACCGTGCTGAGGATATAGACTTTGAATCGCTTCCGGAAAAGTTTGTGATCAAGACCACTGACGGAGGTAGTGGCGACAATGTGTTCATCTGTCGCGACAAGAGCAAGATTGACCTGCAGGAGGTAAGGGCCCGCGTGGATTCGTGGAGAGACAAGAAATATTACAAGGTTTCGCGAGAGTGGGCATACAGAGGAGCTAGGAAGTCCAGAATCATTGTGGAGAGATATCTCTCGCAGGAGAACAGTGACGAACTTCTGGACTACAAGTTCTTCTGCTTCAACGGCAAGGTGGAGTTCTTCAAGGTGGACTTTGACCGTCAGATCGACCACAAGGCCAATTACTACAATGTGGATATGGTCCAGCTACCGTTCGGGGAGTGCGAATGCCCGCCTGATCCGAGCAGGTCATTCTCGAAGCCTGAGAACTTCCAGACCATGGTGGAACTCGCAGAAAAGCTGTCGGAGCCATTCCCGTTCGTGAGAGTGGACTTCTATAATATAAATGGTGTAATCTACTTCGGCGAATTGACTTTCTACCCTGGAAGCGGTTACACACGATTCCTGCCTGACAGCGCAGACTTCGAATGGGGAAAACTGTTCACTTATACATTCAAGTAAGTTATGAATATATCAGTAATAATGTCTGTATATAAGTCTGAGAAACCTGAGTACCTGGACAGATCGCTCCAGAGTGTTTGGGACGACCAGACCTGCAGACCCGCGCAGATCGTACTCATTGCAGACGGCCCTCTGACAGAGGAACTGGATGCAGTGCTCGCGGCATGGACTGAGAAGCTGCAGGACAAGCTGACAATCTGCAGAAATGAAGTCAACCTTGGCTTGACCAAGTCTCTCAACAAGGGACTCAGACATACCACAGGCGAATATATCGCCAGAATGGACAGCGACGACATCTCGCACCCGAGCAGATTCAAAATCCAGACAAGATTTCTGGAGGAAAATCCGGACATCGCAGTCGTAGGAGGTTCCATCCAGGAGTTCAATGACTCGTCTGAATGTCTGAACGTCAGACATTATCCGACAGATCCGGATGCGATAAGGAAATATATCTGCAAGGCATCGCCGCTCGCACACCCGAACGTGATGATGAGAAGGGAAATCTTCGACTCGGGCATCACTTATGACGAACGCTACAGGACAAGTCAGGACATTGCACTATGGTATGACGTCCTCGAGAAAGGATACAGGATCAGCAATGTGGAAGAGGTGACACTTTATTTCAGACTTGCCGACGACGTGTTCAAGCGCAGAAGCAGACAGAAGGCCATGAACGAGTTCAAGATATATATGAGAGGCATATACAGACTGCATGGACTCATCACTTTGGCCTATGCCTATCCGATAAGCCGACTCATATTCAGACTTCTTCCTCAGTCTCTCATCAAATGGATCTATAACAGCCCGTTAAGACGGGGAATATTATCCAAGTAATTATTAACAACATTATATTATGAAACGAATTCTTTTTATTCTTTTGACAGTAGCCCTGTTCGGATGTCATAACGATATCTGGGAAGAGCTCAACAAGCATGCTCAGAAGCTCCAGGAGCTTGAAGAGTATTGCAACAAGATGAATGACAACATCATTGCTCTGCAGAAAGCTGTAGAGGCATTGGAGAAGAAGGATTTTGTAAATTCAGTAACTCCAATCACTGAGAATGGTGTTGAGGTAGGTTACACAATCGAGTTCGCTCAGACAGGACCTGCAACAATCTACCATGGTATCAACGGTATTGACGGTGTTGACGGTCACAATCCAGTTGTCGGTGCAAAGCTTGATACTGATGGAATCTACTACTGGACACTTGACGGCGAATGGCTCCTTGACGAGGCAGGCCAGAAGATCAAGGCAGTAGGTATCGACGGCGTTGACGGAGAGGACGGAAAAGACGGAGCAGACGGTGCAGACGGTGCAGACGGTGCAGATGGTGCTGACGGAGCAGATGGTAAGGACGGTGTGAACGGAAAGGATGCAGTCACACCTCAGTTGAAGATCGAGGATGACTACTGGTATATTTCATACGACAATGGTACCACATGGACCAAGCTTGAAAAGGCAGTCGGTGAGGATGGCGTTGCTGTCGATGGTATCTTCGAGAGCGTAGAGCAGGACGAGCAGTTCGTATATCTCAAGCTCAAAGGCGGAGACCGTTTCGTTTTCCAGAAGTACGGAAAGGCTTCTGAGCTCTTGAGCCTCACATTCAAGGCTAAGCAGAATCCTTCTGTTCTCATTGAGGATGCAGTATGTGCTATTGTGGACAACGTATGTGAAGTGATGATCCCTCACATTGTGCCTAACAAGAAACTCATCCCTGTATTCGATTTTATAGGTGAATCTGTGATGGTCGGCGATGTGGAGATCACGAGTGGTGAAACTCAGCTGGATTTCTCTAAGCCAGTGACCTTTAATGTGGTTTCATCAAGAAATGATATCACATCATACACTGTGAATGTTCGTGCCTTCACAGGATTGCCAGTCATGACAATCAATACAAATGACGGTAGCAGCGTGACTTCAAAGTCTACATATAAGGATGCATACGTGAAGATCGTTGAGGATATCACAACCAAGGCAAGCGGTGACGTATTTGAATCAGCAGTGAAGATCAAGGGTAGAGGAAACTCGACATGGGCTGAGAAGAAGAAGCCATATAAGCTCAAATTCGACTCGAAGGTTTCACTCTTCGGTGGACCTAAGGACAAGGAATGGGTTCTTTTGGCCAACCACCTTGACTGCAGCTTCCTCAGAAACAAGACTGCTATGTATCTTGGTGAGAAGTCATGCTTCGCATATACTACAGACCTCCATTATGTGGAGCTCATCATGAACAACATCTATCTTGGAACATATCAGGTGGCAGACCAGCAGAAGATTTCTGAAGGTCGTGTTAATGTTACAGATGATGGTTACCTCATCGAGGTTGATGCAAAGGCAGAGGCTGAAGATATAACATTCAGAATCAACACTATCCCTCAGCCGCTCAACGTCAAGGATTCAAATATCGAAGCTGTTGGTGACGAGTCATACAATTACATTGTAAACTTCATGACAACAGTGGAGAATACATTGTATGGTGCTGAGTGGCTCGATCCGGAGAACGGCTGGCAGAAGTATATGGATATGGATTCATTCGTTGACTGGTATCTCATCAATGAGATTGCAAGAAACAACGATGCTGTATTCTTCACAAGCTGCTTCATGAACCACGCACCTGGCGGAAAGCTCTTCATGGGACCACTTTGGGACTATGACCTTGCATTCGGTAATTATACCGGTGCAAACAGCAAGGCTGAAGGCTTCTACATCAAGGATAACATCGGTTGGTATCAGCGTCTCTTCACAGACCCTGCGTTCGTGCAGAGAGTGAAGGAGAGATTCGCATACTTCTACTCGTTGAAGTCAGAGGTCATGTCAATGATCAACGAGCATGCAGAATATCTCGAGTTGTCTGCAATGGAGAACAACAACAAGTGGGGAATCCTCTATAACCCTCATTCTTACGGTTATATGATCCCTGGTTCATACTACAACGAGGTCAATTATCTCAAGCAGTGGCTCAATGACCGACTTGAGTGGATGAATACAGCAATTTCGCAACTTTAGTGTAAATTTTATGGGGGGGGGTAGAGTATATAGTTTTAAAAAAAATATGTATATTCGCCCCCAAATTGCAATAACGTTTAACCCTAAATATTATGAACTACAAAAACATCTATGAAACTCCTGTCTTAGAGACAGTTGAACTTATGGTTGAGGCCGCTGTGTTAGCAGCTTCTACAGAATCATCAATTCCAGAAATTGGAGAGTAATCTAAATCTAAACGAGAAATGAAGAACATTAAACTTGCAATGTTTGCCCTCGCTGGTATTCTCTTCGGATGTCAGCAGGCTGAAATGGTTGACCCTACCGAGAACGTAGGTAAGGCAATGAAGACAGTTACCATCAAAGCTGAGATGAATGTAACTGACACAAAGGCTTCAATCGACTCTGAGACAGGTACTGTAACTTGGCAGAGCGGTGACCTTCTCTCTGTTCTTACAACAGACGACGTATTCTATGATTTCATCCTTACTTCTGGCGCAGGCGAGAAATTCGCTGAGTTCGAGGGTAAGATTCCTGAGGCTGCAGACGTGGTAATCACAACTGTAGCAACATATCCACGTATCATCGGTGATGGTGAATATAACATGATCCAGTTTGGTGACGAGCTTCTTTACTATCTTCCTGAGGAGTGGGACTACGCTGCTAACGTGAGCAACGTTCCAATGGTTGCTGCTTTCGAGGCGGGTGCTGAGGAACTCTCATTCAAGCAGGTTGGTGGTGTTATGCGCTTCCCGATCAAGAACCTCCCTGGTAAGTCTAAGGTTGTGTTCACAATGGCTGACAAGGTGATCACAGGTGATTTCCCTGTAGATCTTTCAGCTCTTGGTGAGTCAGCTATGGAGGCTGGTGAGGGTGAGTCTGAGGTGACTATCAACTACACTTTCGAGGAGACTGCTGATGTTGAGCTCAACCTTCCGGTTCCTACAGGTGTTTACAATAACTTCACTCTCACTATCTACAACAAGGAAAATGAAGTTATCTTCACTAAGCAGTACACTGCTGAGAACGAGGTTAAGCGTGCTACTCTCCTCCTTATGAGCGAGATCGTAGTTCCTGAGCAGCCACTCGAGATTGCTGAGGTATGGCCATTCTTTGTTGACGCTCGTGTAATCCTTCCTAAGGTTGAGGGTGCAACTCAGTACGCTGTTTATGTTGATGACGCTGAGGAGCCAGTAATTCTTGATGCTGAGGATTGGGGTGAGAATGCCGGTGTTCTCGTTGGTGGCGAGTTCGCTCACAAGACAACCCACACAGTAGCTGTTGCTAAGGTTGTTGAGGGTAAGGCTGTAGCTGAGACTAAGTCTAAGCCAGTTTCTTTCACAACAGAGGGTGTATATCAGCTCACTAAGAACACTGGTACACAGTTCGTTGCAGTAGGTTGGGACGATGTAACTATCGCTGAAGGTCCTAAGTTTGTAAATGGCCAGTGGACAGCTGTTAACTCAGATCTTTTGGAGGATGTTGATGCGCAGGGACGCAAGCTTCACCAGAGACGTGGTTATGAGGTACAGCTCTACGCAGCTGACAAGACCACACTTCTTTACGACTTGGTTCCATTCGCTGGTCACTCAATCCACCAGAACGCTTTCTACGATGCTAAGACTTTGGGACAGATCAATGGCGGTAACCTCGTTACACCAGCTGCTCTTACTTTCGGTCATCTTGAGCCAGGCAAGGACTACTACTTCCGCGTGAAGGCAATCGATGGCGTTAAGATCATGTCTATCGAGAACGGTAACTACTATCCTGGTGATGATAATGTTTCATCTATCAAGCCTTATCCATATCCACTTTCATCAGCTCGTGGCGGCTGTGGATGGTCTGAGCTTGTTAAGCTTACAACTGATGCTGAGCATGTTCCATCAGAGAACGAGATCTTGCATGAGGATTTCGACGACTTCCAGCTTAATGCAGATCCAATGAACTGGGCAGTATCTGTAGTTCCAGATTTCGCTCATTCAACTACCGAAGGTTTGCATTTTGATGACTATAAGACTGCACTTGCTACTGGATATGATGCGTTCTATGCTTTGCCAGAAAACGAGAGAAAGTGGACTGTTCAGGACTTCAATACAATTCTCTATGCAAATTATTATGGCATGTATGTAGAGGAATACTTGAAGAATTCAACACTCACATTGAACAGTAGAGCAAGAAGCCTTGAAGGATGGAAGGTTTACACTGTAGATACAGGTCGTTTGAACCTCATGCCTGGTTATGTAGGACTTGGTAAGGGATACACAAACCATGGTGGTATGCATCTTATTACTCCTGCACTCGATTCAGACAAGCTTGATGCTGAGAAGGGTACTAAGTGTACTGTAACACTTCAGGTATCATACATGGCTCAGGCAAAGGCTCAGGTTGCAAATACAGTTTATGTATGTGTGAACAGAGGTGGAGTTGATGCAACAGAAACAGAGCAGAAGCTCTGCATCGCAGATATCTATCCTGAGGAGTGGGCAGCTGAGTTTACACCATATCACATTGATAATGGTGACGGTGCAAACGGTTCTTCAGACTACCAGCACCATTCACGTTTCTACGAGGTTAAGACTGAACTCTACCTTAAGAAGGGTGATGCAGTCAAGATGTTCAAGAAGACTGCTAAGCCTCAGTACGGTTACGTTACCATCGGTGATGTGAAGATCGAGGTTCATCCTGGTGAATTCGAGCCAGAGCTTCAGTAATCTGACATAGATCAATAAGATCGATAGTATTATACAAGCACCATTTCATAGTGGTGCTTGTATATTTGCGAATAACTTATTCTAATACTATGAATATGAATAACATGAAGAATTATGAAGTTCCTGCTATGGAAGTTCTCGAATTGGTTGTTGAATCAGCTGTTCTCGCTGCTTCTTCAGAGCATTCGACACCAGTGTGGGGAGATGAATAATGGGTTATTGTAACAAGATGAAATTCAATAGATTATTATTTTTTGCCCTTGCGGGCATGATGATGTTCGCCTGCCAGCAGGCCGAGCTCCTCGATCCGACAGAAAATGGTGATCTGAAGATGAAGACCGTCACAATCTCGGCAGGCATGAACCTTCCTGAGACCAAGGCTTCCATCGATTCAGAGAGCGGAGCAGTCGCATGGCAGGAGTCAGACGTCATCTCTATCCTTGCTTCGGACAACAAGTTCTACGAATTCGCCCTTAAGTCTGGTGCAGACAGAAATGTAGCTGAGTTCGAGGGCCAGATTCCTGAAGGCGAGACCATCACCAAGGTGGCTACATATCCTGTTCTCGTAAAGAATGGCGGACGAAATACCGTTCTTTCGGGCACTACACTCAACTATGTCATCCAGAACAAGATGACATTCTCGAAGTTCAACAGCAACGTGCCTCTCGTGGCAACATTCGAGGACGGTGCCGAGTATCTTTCCTTCAAGCAGGTGGGTGGTGTGATCCGTTTCCCGATCAACAACCTTCCAGCCAAATCATCTGTAATCCTTGCCACAACAGACAAGACCATCACAGGTAAGTTCCCGATCGATGTAACAGCTCTGGGCGAGGCCGCAATGGTAGTATCTGGCACAAAGGCATCGACAGTGACAATGAAGTATGAGTCGGAGCAGCACGCTCTCAAGGCTACAGTGAATTTCCCTGTACCAACTGGCACCTTCAGCAACTTCACTCTTACTGTAAAGGATGTAGACGGCGTTGAGCTTTTCACGAAGACATATACAAAGGAGCATACCGTAAACCGCGGCAACCTCCTCATCATGAATGATATCACCCTCCCTGAGCTTCCAGTTCAGCCGATCAGCGGTGCAGAGGTGTGGCCATACTTCGTAGACGCACGAGTAATCTTCCCTAAGTCAGAGGATGCAGAGCAGTATGCTGTGTATATCGACGGTGCGACAGAGCCTGTGTTCGTTGATGCAGAGGATTGGGGCGACAAGGATGCAGTCCTTATCGGCGGCGACTTCGCTCACAACAGCACACACACTGTTGAGATTGCCAAGATTGTGAACGGACAGGCAGATCCTGAGACCAAGTCAGCGCCACTCACATTCACGACTTCTGATGTGTTCCAGCTCACAACCAACACCGGTACTCAGTTTGTATCAGTAGGTTGGAACGATGTGACCATCGCCAACGGTCCAAAGTATGTGAACGGCAAGTGGACCGCAGTGTCTTCAGCCCTCGAACCATCAGTGGATGAGCAGGGTCGTGACCTTAACCAGAGACGTGGTTACCGTGTTCAGCTTCTTGATTCTGACAAGGCAACCATCATCTACGACATGGTTCCGTTCGCAGGTCATACTACCTTCCAGAACCCATTCTCTGAGTCATCACTCCTCGGAATGGTTGACGGCAATGCAATCATCACTCCGACAGCGCTGTCTTTCGGTTATCTTGAGCCAGGCAAGGATTACTACTTCCGTGTGAAGACCTTGGGTTCAGATGTAGTGTTCGACGAGAGCAATGGAAACTATGCTCCTGAGACCAATACATCGAATCCTTATCCTTTCCCAATCTCTTCAGAGCGTGGTGCCTGCGCATGGTCAGAGCCTGTTAAGCTCTCGACAGACCCTGTGCACGTACCATCAGCCAACGAGATTCTCTACGAGGGCTTCGACGACATCATGATCACATCGGATATCGTGAACTGGGCATCAGCAGTTGTTCCGGATTTCGACTCACAGCGTCAGACATTCCCTAACTACTACGCCGGTCTCAAGACAAGATATCCAGCGTTTGTTGCAAACAATGAGACATTTGACAAGACTACAGTCTGGGACTTCCATACATATCTTATTTGTGCTGCAGATCTTGGTTTCTTTGATTTAACGTACGCTACAGAGGTACCGAATCTCATGAATGCCAATGCAGGAGATCTCGAAGGTTGGTCTTTGATGTCATATGGTGCGAACAACATGCAGAGTATGTATCCGTTCTTCGGTGCAGTCGGTCTTGGACAGGACTATACCAGCCATGGCGGTTCATCACTTATTTCTCCACCAATCAACTCTGACCTTCTTGTATCCAACAAGGGAACGAAGTGTAAGGTGACATTAAATGTCTCTTATGCAGCGACAAACAAGGGTGAGGTAGCTCACACAGTATATCTCCAGGTGTACAGAAATGGAGCCGCTGTAGGCTTGCCGGTAGGTCTTGAGATTCCTGCACTTCATCCAGATGAGTGGGCAAGCGATTTTACTCCTTACCACAGCGTGAACGACGCTGATATGAACAGTACAAACTATGTACATCACCAGCGTTACTATACAATGGAATACGAGTTCTACCTCAGGAAGGGTGACTCGATCAGGGTTGGAAAGAACAATGAGAAGCCAAGATATGGTTTCCTCGTGATCGGCGACATCAAGGTGGAGGCATATCCAGGCGAGCTTGAGCCAGACTCTCCATTTGTGGACAATGGTGTGGGCACAGAGCCTGATAATACTAACTACGACGTATTCGGCCTCGGTGAGATCCCTGTATCATACTTCTATGGCCCTCCAACACACTTCTACACCAAGTACGATGCAAACGGTGCACGTTACTATGACTATGAGCTCACTAAGCAGACATATCAGGATGTAAAGGACGCTGGATTCAATATCGCTATCTACAATGGTGAGCTTGACTACACCACTCAGGAGAATATCCGTATTGCTGGCATCTGTGAGGAACTTGGTTTGAAGTTCATTGGACATAACCCACACTACGCTTCTCACGCTGAGAGAGTAAAGGCTATTAAAGATGCTTTCGGCAACTCTTCGACTTATCTCGGAGAATACCTGGTAGATGAGCCAAATGCTTCGACATTCCCTGATCATGGCAACTTCGTGAAGGAGTTCATGAAGGAAATACCTGATAAGGAGGTATATATCAACCTCTTCCCGATGTATGCAAAGACAGCTCAGACAGGTTCTGTCAACTACGAAGACCATGTTGCTGACTATCTTGACATCATCCCTACCAAGTCTGTCTCATTCGACTTCTATGGTCTCAAGACCCGTGCTGAACTCAAACTTGAGTACTACCGTAACCTTGACCTCGTGCGAGATCTTACATTCTACGAGAGAAAGCCGTTCTGGGTGATTACTCAGGCAGGTCCTATCGGAACAGATACAATCGATCCAACCGAGGAGGAGCAGCGTTGGACTGTATGGTCTAACCTTGCAATGGGTTCAAAAGGTATCTCTTACTTCACATACTACACTCCAGTACCTGAGGCAGGTCTCGGTGCCAGTGAGTATATGCTCAGAAGAGATGGTAGCAAGAGAGATATGTACTACTACATCCAGAGAATCAATGCCGATATCAACACCATCGGTAAGAAGCTTCTCCACTGCCATGCAGACGGATGTATCATGTCAAGCGTTTCTCTCCCATTGCATCAGAATGGTGGAAAGGGACGTACGATCTATGGTCCTATCCTTAAAGTGTCAGCTGCAGACCCTACCAAGTCATTCTTCGTAGGTTGCTTCAGAGATGCACGCGTTTCTGAAAACGGTGACAACTTCAAGGGCTACAAGGCAATGGTTGTAAGTAAGTTCCACAACAGGGACATCTCTGCTGATCTTAAGATCGCTGACAGCATCACTGAGATTACGTTCACTCACTGTAATACATCTGAAACTCTCCAGCTCGCCAGCGGTCTTAGCACCAAGGTCGGTAAGATTGGCGTGTCGTTCGTAGGTGATAACCTCAAGCTTGATGTGCCTATGGGTGAGGCTGTTCTTATTGAGTTCTAATTATTGAACATACTCTAATGATAAACACAAAGGACCCAAAGTGGTTCTTTGTGTTTATTTAACATTATACAAAGTATTTACACACAATATATGAGAATATTGGTAACAGGCGCAGCCGGCTTCATCGGCAGCAACCTCGTAAAGGCAATTTACAAACAGCTCCCAGAGGCTGAAGTTGTAGGAATCGATAATATGAATGATTACTACGACGTGCGTCTGAAGGAGGAGCGTCTTGCTCAAATCCAGCAGTTCGAAACCTTCAGATTCGTCAAGGGTAATATTGCTGATAGGCAGCTCATTGATGAGGTCTTTGCAGAATATAAGCCAGAGATTGTGGTAAACCTCGCTGCTCAGGCAGGAGTGCGCTACAGTATCACAAACCCTGATGCATACATTGAGGCCAATATCATCGGATTCTATAATATTCTTGAGGCATGCCGTCACTCCTATGATCAGTATGAAGGGGGAGTGAAGCATCTTGTATATGCCTCATCCTCTTCAGTTTACGGTTCCAACAAGAAGGTACCGTATTCAACTGACGACAAAGTTGACAATCCTGTTTCGCTCTATGCCGCGACCAAGAAGAGCAACGAGCTCATGGCCCATGCGTACAGCAAACTCTATAATATACCATCTACAGGTCTTCGTTTCTTCACAGTATATGGCCCGGCAGGCCGTCCGGACATGGCGTACTTCGGTTTCACAAACAAGCTGGTGAAGGGCGACAAGATCCAGATCTTCAATTATGGCAACTGCAAGCGCGACTTCACCTACGTGGACGACATCGTGGAAGGAGTTTATCGCGTGATGCTCAAGGCGCCTCAGCGCCAGGTGGGCGAGGACGGCCTTCCGGTTCCACCTTATGCAGTATATAACATCGGAAACAGCAACCCTGAGAACCTCCTTGAGTTCGTGGATATCCTCCAGCAGGAACTTGTCCGCGCAGGAGTCCTCCCGAGCGACTATGATTTCGAGGCGCATAAGGAGCTTGTGCCGATGCAGCCTGGTGATGTGCCTGTTACTTTTGCAGACACATCTGCGCTTGAGCGCGACTTCGGCTTCAAGCCGTCAACATCGCTTCGCGACGGACTCAGAGCATTTGCGGAATGGTATGCGGTCTATTATTGTAAATAATAGAAGTTTTCTTAACTTTGTATGTTAGGTTAATATTTAGAGCATTCTAAGAAAAATTGAGAAATGGTATTCAAGATTTGGTGGTATTTGCCAGTTTTCATCATAAGCGCACTCTTTGTGGTCGTTGTATTGCCGTCGATCGTGAGGACCGCAAATAAAATGAACCTTTTCGATTCTCAGGACGAACGTAAGGTCCATAGCGGAAATGTCCCGAGACTCGGAGGCGTTTCCTTTTTCCCGTCGATAGTCTTCACGCTGATGATGGTCATCTCAGCGATGAGTATATATTCGCCTATCACCATGTGGTTCGGTTACGGATCCATCACTGAGGTCATGATGGCCCTGGCGGGATGCGTCATGCTGTATCTTGTGGGTATCATCGACGACGTCATAGGAGTCTCGTACAAGTTCAAGTTCCTCATGCAGATCGCTGCAGCATTTCTTGTATGTGTCTCAGGACTCTGGATCAAGGATCTTTACGGTCTATTCGGTATCCACAGCCTGCATCCTCTGATCGGAATACCACTCACTATCACACTCATTGTCCTGATCATCAACTCTGTGAATCTCATCGACGGAATCGACGGACTCGCATCAGGTCTCTGCATCATCGCGACAGTGGGATATTCGATAGTATTCTTCCTGTTCGACAAGAACATCTACATGCTTCTTGCATGCGCAATGCTCGGAATCCTCATCGTATTCTATTTCTACAACACACTCGGAAAGGTGGGCAGCACCAAGATCTTCATGGGAGACACTGGATCGCTCACGATGGGATTCCTGCTGGCGTTCTTTGCAATCAAGGTGGCGACGCTCGACCGAAGCATGTTCCACAAGGACCTCGAGGGAGCATATTTCGTATATGCAGCATCGGTGGTTCTGATTCCGGTGATGGACGTGTTCAGAGTCTTCTTCGCCCGTGTCCGTGATGCAAAGGGACCTTTCTATCCGGACAAGCGTCACATCCACCACAAGATCCTTGCTCTCGGATACACAATGAGACAGACAAGATATATGATCTTCGCACTTTCGGGATTCTTCATCTGCTTCAATGTTCTTCTTTACGCTTATCTGAAATTCAACATCAACCTGATACTTGTGATCAATGCCACCCTGTGGATCACATTCAATATCGGAGTTTCTAACAAGGTTCTGCGTCGAAGAATTGCAAACGACCCTGTGGCCCTGATGTATTCAGATATAGGCGCCGGTTATAAGTTCAAGAAGAGAGAACCTAAGCAAAAATAACATAGATGAACTTGGATAGAAGACACACAATACTGCTTTCTCTCCTGCGATCCGGGCTATGGCAGGAGAAACTTGAGTTCCCGGAGGACTTCCATGACTGGGCGGGCTTGATGCAAGTCGCTATAAATCAGTCAGTTGCAGCTATTGTGGCCAAAACCATACTAAACGATAAGGAGTACCAGAGCCGTATTCCTAATGACTTCAGAATCAAACTGAAGTCATTTCTTGTATCTAATGTCATGGCTTTCAACGGCATGACAGACACCTTGAAGAAGGTTTCGAAGGCCCTTGCGGACGCTGAAATTCCGGCGGTTCTGCTCAAGGGACACAGCCTCGCGGTGTACTATCCGTACCCTGAATTGAGGCAGTGCGGAGACATCGATCTCTATGTGGGAATGGACAATTCCCTCGCTGCCCACAAGGTGCTTTCACAGATCGCAGGCAAGATCGAGCCTGAGGTTTCGGCGCTGTACGGAAAGCACTTCGATGCAAGCGTGGACAAATACAAGATCGAGGTTCACCGCCACACATCCAGCCACACCACACGCAGGATGAAAAGGGCTTATGAGGCTCTCTCGGCAAAAGGCATGACCGAGGATCTGGGCAGCGTGACCTTCGGCGACGTGAAAGTTGCCACACCGCAGGTAGATTTCTACGCCTATTACATCTTTGACCACCTCTTCGAGCACTTCCTCATCAGCGGAGTGGGACTGCGACATCTCACCGACCTGATGCTCTTCCTCAAAGCAAACAAGGAAAGAATCAACAAGGACAACCTCAAGCACATCCTGGACGAGATGGACATGATGCTGCCATGGCAGGTGTTCGGTTCGGTTCTTGTTTCGTACCTCGGAATGGACAAGGAGGACTTTCCGTTCTATGCCCATTCAGACAAGGAGAGCTTTGTGCTGAAATACATCCTTTCCGACGGAAACTTCGGAAAGACAACAAAATACTACAAGCGTCGTTCAAAGAACTACCTCCTGACCAAGCTGAACGCAATCTGGTGTCACATCACCCGTGGAGTTCAGATGGTGAGGGTGTTCCCACGACAGGAAATGAGACATTTTCATCGCGTGATCGCCAACTTCTTCGAGCATCTGCGCGGTGACATGAAGATGAAGAAATCTAAAAGATAGAGACATACTATGAAGATTGCAGTAGCAGGAACAGGCTATGTGGGCCTTTCTATGGCCACTTTGTTGGCACAGCACCACAGCGTGACAGCAGTGGACGTGATTCCGGAGAAGGTTGAGAAGATCAACCGTCGCGAAAGCCCTATCCAGGACGAATATATAGAGAAATTCTTCGCAGAGAAGCAGCTCGACCTTGTTGCGACCCTCGATGGTGCGGCTGCATACCGTGATGCAGAGTTTGTGATCATCGCAGCTCCGACCAACTACGACCCGCAGAAGAACTTCTTCGACACCCACCACATCGAGGACGTGATTGACCTCGTGCTTGAGGTGAACCCGAATGCGACAATGATCATCAAGAGCACCATTCCTGTGGGCTATTGCCGCAGTCTTTATGTGAAGTATGCACGAGTGTTCAAGGAGAAGGGCTGGGACGCAACCCACAAGCTCCGTCTTCTCTTCTCGCCTGAGTTCCTCCGTGAGAGCATGGCTCTTTACGACAACCTCTATCCTTCACGAATCATCGTAGGCTACCCGAAGATGATCGAGGACAGCGTAGAGGAGAACGAAGCAATCCGCACCATCGCAGGCAACCATCTCGAGGAGGCTGCCCACACATTCGCATCCCTTCTTCAGGAAGGAGCAATCAAGGAGGATGTTCCGACCCTCTTCATGGGATTGAAGGAGGCAGAGGCCGTGAAGCTTTTCGCGAACACATACCTCGCCCTCAGAGTTTCATACTTCAACGAACTTGACACTTACGCCGAGATCAAGGGACTCGACACCCAGGCCATCATCAACGGTATCGGTCTGGACCCACGCATCGGCACACACTATAACAACCCGTCGTTCGGATACGGCGGCTACTGTCTCCCTAAGGACACCAAGCAGCTCCTTGCCAACTACAACGACGTGCCTCAGAACATGATGAGCGCGATTGTGGAGAGCAACAGGACACGCAAGGACTTCATCGCCGACCAGGTGCTCACCAAGGCAGGATATTATTCAGCCAACAGCAGCTTCGAGTCAGGCCGCGAGAAGGAGTGCGTGGTGGGAGTGTTCCGTCTCACGATGAAGGCGAACTCGGACAACTTCCGTCAGAGCGCCATCCAGGGCGTGATGAAACGCATCAAGGCAAAGGGAGCCAAGGTGGTGATCTTCGAGCCGACCCTCGAGGACGGAACCACATTCTTCGGCAGTGCGGTGGTGAACGACCTTGAGGCATTCAAGGCACAGTGCGACGCCATCATCGCCAACCGCTACGACAGCTGCCTGGACGATGTGGCAGATAAGGTATATACAAGAGACGTATTCAGAAGAGACTAATGGCAGATAACTACCTGGAGAAGAAATACGAGGACCTTCAGGCCCGAGTACAGGCCCAGAAGGCCAAGGAGCAGAGGGCAAGGCAGCGTGCGTGGAAGAAGCGAATGGATACCTACCGCCAGAAGCTCGAAGCAGAAAAGGCTGCCATGAACAACGATGAGAAACTAGAAAAATAAAATAAAAAACAATAGATCTATGAAATTTAGAATTTTAGGAATTTTGAGTGCGGTCCTCATGATGTCGTCATGCGCGACAGTGAAGGACATCGCATACTTCCAGAACAAGCTGGTGGACCAGCCCGAGAAGATCGACAAGCACGCCGGCATCGTCATCCAGCCAAAGGACCAGCTTTCGATCGTGGTTTCCAGCCGTAATCCGGAGTTGGTGGCTATGTTTAATCTCCCGGTGGTCAGCTATCAGGCTGGATCAGAGGTGACAGCAGGAGGCGGTCAGCAGAAATTGCTGGGATATGTCGTTGACAACGACGGAAAGATTGATTTCCCTGTTCTCGGCGTTCTGGAAGTTGCCGGCCTCACTCGTTGGGAACTCTCGGAAATGATCAAGAGCCAGCTTCTTGAAAAGCAGTATCTCACAGACGCAGTGGTGACAGTGGAGTTCATGAACTTCAAGGTTTCTGTTCTTGGTGAAGTTGCTGCTCCTGGCACCTATGCAATCCAGGGCGACAAGGTCACAGTTCTTCAGGCAATCAGCATGGCCCGCGACCTCACCATCTACGGCGAGCGCTCTAACGTGTCTGTGATCAGAGAGCGAGACGGCGAGCGAGTGATCTACGAGATCGACCTTCGCAACGTGGACCTCTTCAAGTCTCCGGCCTATTATCTCCAGCAGAACGACATTGTCTATGTCCAGCCGAACAAATACAAGGAGCGCCAGTCCACTGTGGACGGCAAGTCTCAATGGGTGACAAGCATTGCCATCTCCGGTGGCTCGATGCTTCTTTCGGTCGTTTCCATCATTACCAACTATATCCTAATGCAGTCATACCTATAAGATTATGGCAGAAGTATATAACAACTCATTCAATACCCTCAATGAAGAAGAGGGCCTCAGAATAAACGACATCATCGAGCTTGTGACCAAGCACATCTGGTGGTATGTGGGAGTAACACTCATCTGCCTGATCGGTGCGGGATATTATCTATACAAGACTCCGGCAGTATACAGCCGTTCGGCAAAGGTGATCATCGATGACAGTAACCAGGACGCCGCAATGCGTAACCTCGGAATGGCATCCGCGAACATGATGCGCCGCACCTTCGATGGAGTGGAGAACGAGCTTCAGGCCTTCACATCTCCCGACCTTATGCAGGTGGTGGTGGAGCGTCTCGGCCTTCAGACAAGATATGTGGAGAAGCAGGTACTCCGCGATGTGGAGTTATATCACAACTCACCGGTGGGCATGCAGCTTGCCGGAATGAATCCTACATCAGGATTCTCATTCCTCATCACCCCTGCAGGAGAAGGACAGGTGAGTCTTTCAGAATTCAGCATCCATGGCAATGCAGTCGAGGAAGTGGTGACAGGTCACTATGGCGACACCCTCGCTACTCCGGCAGGCCAGATCGTGATGTATGCAAAGGAAAATATTGCTGATTTCGTCGCTCCTATCCGCGTGTCATGGACCAACAGCTCTGCAATGGCAAAGGCGTATGCAGGAAAACTCAGCATCTCCCTCTCCGGAAAGACGTCTTCAGTTGCAGTTCTGACCATGACAGACCAGTTCCCGTCTCGCGCTGATGCAGTACTTTCCACATTGATTGACGTATATGATGAAGAGTGGCTCAGCAACAAGAACCGATCGGCGATGAACACAGCTCAGTTCCTCAATGAACGCCTTGTGGTGATCGAGCAGGACCTCACAGCTGTGGAGACAGCCCTCAAGGAATATAAGGAGAAGAACAATGTTTCCGACATCCAGGCATCCACACAGAAATATATGAGTGAGTCAAGTCTTTATGCGAACAAGGCATTCGAGATGAACAACCAGCTCTCTGTGGCCAACTACATCAAGGACTACCTCACCAACCCTGAAAATGCCAACGCCCTGATTCCTTCGAATCTCGGCCTCAGCAACGCTAACATCGGAAATCAGATCACAGAGTACAACACTCTCGTTCTTCAGAGAGACCGACTCCTGGTGGGCAGCAGCATCCACAACCCTATGGTGGCCGACCTCACAGCTTCGCTTGCTGCAATCCGCACAGCCATCCTCAGCTCCATCGACAACCTCATCGCCACTCTCCAGCTCCAGCTCAACAAGGTGAAGAGCCAGGAGAAGCAGATTCTTGCAAGAATGAACTCAAGCTCAGGCCAGGAACTTCAGCTCCTTTCGCTTCAGCGTCAGCAGCAGATGACCCAGGACCTCTATATGTATCTTCTCAAGAAGCGTGAGGAAAATGAGCTTGCAGCCCTGGTGAACGTGGGTAACACCCGCCTTATCATGAGCCCGAGCGGTTCTTCGGCACCGGTGGCTCCGAACAAGAAGATGATCATCCTTGCAGCCCTCGTTCTTGGCTGCGGAATTCCGTTTGCCTTCTTCTTCCTCAGAAAGATGCTCGATACCAGCATCAAGAACAAGGCAGATCTAGGCAATCTCTCTGTTCCTTTCCTTGCGGAACTTCCTCTCTATGTGCGTCCTGAGGACAGATTCAAGAAATTCAGACGCAAGAAATCAGGTTTGAGCCAGAATAAGATCATCGTCCAGCACGGCAGCCGCGACATGATGAACGAGGCCTTTCGTGTACTCAGAACCAATGTGGATCTCATGATCGGAAAGAATGCAGGTTCGCAGGTCCTCATGTTCACTTCGTTCAACCCAGGTGCCGGAAAGACATTCACTGTGATGAACCTCGCTTCCAGTATGGCCCTCAAGGGATCAAAGGTACTTCTCATCGACCTTGACCTTCGCAAGGCATCATTGAGCAAGTCTCTCGATGTGGTGCATTCTGGAGTTGCAGCTTATCTCAATGGCAAGATTGACTCTTATAAGGAGCACGTTGACAATCTCGAGCCAAACCTTTATGTGTTCCCTATCGGAACCCTTCCGCCAAACCCTACAGAGCTCCTTCTCACCGACAGGTTCAAGACGATGATCGAGCAGATGCGTGGAGAGTATGACTACATCTTCCTCGACTGTCCGCCGATCGACATCGTGGCAGATGCAAGCATCATCACAGAGGTGGTGGACATGACAATCTTCGTCATGAGGGCCAACCTGATGAGCAAGGAGGTGCTTCCTAACATCGATGAGCTCTATCGTTCAGGCAAGTACCGTCACATGACCATGCTGCTCAACTGCGTGGATATCAAGTACAAGAAATACGGATATGGAAAGTCAAGCTATGGCTACGGTTATGGCTATGGCGACCAGACTCCCGTAAAGGCATAAATCAAGATGGCTATTATGGATCTCCTCAAAAGAAAGCATTCACTCATGAGTGCGGGCACCCTTCAAGGCCTGAAGGACTATCACAGCCACATCCTTTTTGGAGTGGACGACGGTCTCAAGACTTTGGAGGAATCCCTCGAAGTGCTTGATTTTCTGGAGAAGGCCGCTGTGGGGGAACTCTGGTGTACACCTCACATCATGGAAGACAGCCCAAACACAACTGACCATCTGAAGGAGCGGTTCTGCGAACTTCAGATGGCATATAAAGGCGAAATCCATCTTCAACTGGCTGCAGAATACATGCTTGACACACTCTTTGAGGAAAGATTCAAAAGCCGTGACCTTCTGACGCTGAAGGACAACACGCTTCTTGTGGAGACTTCCACATGGAATCCACCTCCAGCCCTTTACGAAACCCTTAGCGAAATTCAAAAGGCAGGATACCGTCCGCTTTTTGCCCATCCCGAGCGCTACCGCTACCTCAATGAACCAAGCTACGAGCGTTTGCATAAGATGGGACTGCATTTCCAGCTCAATCTCGGTTCTCTCGTAGGTTACTACGGTGAGACAGCCCAGAGAAAAGCTCTTTGGCTGTTGGAAAAAGGTTGGTACAGCGCAGTCGGATCAGACTGCCACCGATTCCAGTCTCTTAACGAACAACTGTGCAGAAAAGTTGTCTCAAAGGAAACCATCGAACGCCTGAATATTATAAAGTAAATTATAATGGGAATCTTGAAAAACTTTAAAAGATACGCATCCCGTTTTGTATCGGAATATCTGAGCACAAGAGTCATATTCGTCTATGACATGCTCATGTCCCTTGCGGCATCTCTGGTGATGCTGACAGTGGTGGACATGTTCCTCTATGCCGGATCCTTCCATTGGAAGCTGATTGCCTACTGGCTCGGCCTTTCCTTTGTATTCTCCTTCATTGCCATCTGGAGACTAAGGACCTACAGAATCATCGTCCGTCATATGACTCTGACGGAAATGGCCCGTTTTGCCCTTGTGGCCCTGCTGAAGGCCTTTGCTGTGGGGCTTGTGTTCGGACTCACATTCAACTTTTCGCCTCTGCTCTATGTCATGGCGGCATCAGACTTCTTCCTCACCTTCGGAATGTTCTTCATCCTGAGGCTTGCGATGCTCTATGCCTACAATATGATAAAATCACAGATGGAGCACAGGGATTCCATCCAGAACATCCTGGTCTATGGAATCGGCATCAAATCAGTCTCGCTTCTGAACCGCTTTGCCAACTCTTCCAACTACAATGTGGTGGGTTTCATCCAGTTCGGCAACACCAACGTCACCCATGTCATCTCAGAAAAGAAGGTATACTACATCGCCTCTGAGGAGGATTACGATGCTGTGGTCGAGAAGCAGGATGTGACAGCCATCATCTTTGCCACAGAAGAGGAGGCCCGCATGGAGCAGGACCGAGTGATCAGATACTCGATGAACGCAGGACTGAAACTCCTGTTTGCTCCTCCAGTGGACGAGATGGTGGACGGAAAGCCTGCCCATCAGATCCGCAACATCGAAATCGAGGACCTTCTCATGCGTAATGAGATCAAGATCAACATGGATGAGATCGTGGAGAACTTCCGAGGAAAGACTGTCCTTGTGACCGGAGCAGCAGGATCCATCGGTTCCGAGCTCTGCCGTCAGCTGGCAACATTCGGTGTGAAGGAATTGGTGCTTTACGACAATGCTGAGACACCGATGCATAATCTCAGACTCGAGCTCGAGGAGAAGTTCCCTGAACTAAGTTTCATTCCTGTTATCGGAGATGTTCGCCTTCCTGCAAGACTTGACTATGCCTTCCGCAAGTGGAGACCTCAGGTGGTCTTCCACGCAGCAGCCTACAAGCACGTTCCTCTCATGGAGGAGAACCCTTGCGAGGCTGTCCTTGTGAATGTGATTGGTTCGAGAAACGTGGCAGACAAGTGTCTTGAGTACGATGTGGAGAAGATGGTTATGGTCTCGACCGACAAGGCCGTAAACCCAACCAATATCATGGGCTGCACCAAGCGCCTTGCAGAGATTTATGTCCAGTCTCTTGGTCTCGCCATGGAGCAAGGCAAAAAGGCTGGCAAGACCAAGTTCGTGACCACACGCTTCGGAAACGTCCTGGGCAGCAACGGCTCCGTGATTCCTCGCTTCCGCGACCAGATTGCAGGCGGAGGTCCTGTGACAGTGACCCACCCTGAGATCACCCGCTTCTTCATGACCATCCCTGAGGCCTGCCGCCTCGTGATGGAAGCAGCGACAATGAGCGACGGCAACCAGATCTTCGTCTTCGATATGGGTGAATCAGTGAAGATCGACGACCTCGCCCGTCGCATGATCCGCCTCGCCGGCTTCACCCCGGACAAGGACATCAAGATAGAATACAGCGGTCTCCGCCCTGGCGAAAAGCTCTACGAAGAAGTCCTCGCAACC
Source organism: Candidatus Cryptobacteroides sp. (assembly GCA_045612265.1). Classification (GTDB taxonomy): domain Bacteria; phylum Bacteroidota; class Bacteroidia; order Bacteroidales; family UBA932; genus Cryptobacteroides. Next base: position 20,091 of record JAZKYT010000066.1, on the reverse strand, counting down.
AATGAGAACACCCTCCCGACAAATCACAGTCGCATCCGCATTGCCAAGGTACGTGAGTATGACTATACTGATGCAAACGACACCATCGCTGAACTTGAACGCCTTTCACGGGAAGTCATTATTCCGGATATGGTTCGTCTCATGAAACAAACCGTACCTGAGTTCATTTCCAAGAACTCTCGATTTGAAATATACGACGCTCCACGTCATTGCGAGGAGCGAAGCGACGTGGCAATCTAATAATGAGAAAATAAAAACAAAATAATATGTCAGTATTTGAAAACAAAACCCTGTTGATTACAGGTGGTACAGGATCGTTCGGTAACGCTGTACTTCGTCGTTTCCTCACAAGCGACATAAAGGAAATCCGCATCTTTTCTCGTGATGAGAAGAAGCAGGACGACATGAGACACCACCTCCAGGCAGCTTATCCAGAGGTAGCTCACAAGGTAAAGTTCTACATCGGTAACGTCCGTAACCGTGAGTCTGTTGATGTGGCCATGCGTGGAGTTGATTACGTCTTCGCAGCAGCTGCTTTGAAGCAGGTACCTTCATGTGAGTTCTTCCCGATGGAGGCTACAATGACTAACGTAATCGGAACCAACAACGTTCTCCTTTCAGCAATTGATCACGGTGTAAAGAACGTAGTTGTACTTTCAACTGATAAGGCTGCTTATCCTATCAATGCAATGGGTATCTCTAAGGCCCTTATGGAGAAGGTTGCAATCGCAAAGGGACGTGAGCTTGGCGAGGATGGAGGCACAACCATCTGCTGTACACGCTACGGTAACGTGATGGCGTCTCGCGGTTCTGTTATTCCTCTCTGGGTTGAGCAGATCATGTCAGGTAAGCCAATTACCATCACTGATCCGAGCATGACTCGTTTCATGATGACTCTTGACGATGCTGTGGATCTCGTAATCTACGCATTTACTCATGGCCATAACGGAGACCTCTTCGTTCAGAAGGCTCCAGCTGCAACTCTCGAGACTCTCGCTGAGGCATTGAAGCAGGTTTACTCAAAGGTAGATCCAAAATATGGTGAGACAGAAGTTAAGGTTATCGGAACTCGTCATGGTGAAAAACTTTATGAGACTCTCGTAACACGTGAAGAGATGGCCAAGGCTATCGACATGGGTAACTACTACAGAATCCCATGCGATAACCGTGACCTCAACTACGACAAGTTCTTCACAGAAGGAAACGAAGACGTTTCTAAGATTGAGGATTACCATTCACACAATACAGGTCGCCTCGACGTTGAGGGCATGAAGGAGCAGCTCATGCGCCTCCGCTTCATCCAGGAAGACCTTGGCCTCCTTCCACGTGCAAAGGCTCGTGACATCCGTAGTGAGTAATTAACCGTCATTGCCGGCTTGCCCGGCAATCTTTATACGTCATTGCGAGGAGCAAAGCGACGTGGCAATCTGTAAAACAATGAAAATTTTAGTAACAGGTGCAAAAGGATTCGTAGGAAAGAATCTCTGTGCACAGTTGAACAACATAAAAGAAGGCAAAGCAAAGTGCTACGGTAACGTGACAGTAAGCGAAGTCTACGAATATGACATCGATTCCACTCCGGAAGAACTTGACAGCTATTGCCGTGACTGCGACTTCGTCTTCAACCTTGCAGGTGTGAACCGTCCTCAGACTCCTGAAGAGTTCATGCAGGGCAATTTCGGTTTTGCATCTTTGCTTCTTGATACACTCAAGAAACACGGCAACACTTGTCCAGTAATGATCTCCAGCTCCATCCAGGCAACTCTTGCCGGTCGCTTTGGCACAAGCGAATACGGAAAGAGCAAGAAAGCTGGAGAAGAGTTAATGTTCGAGTATGAGAAAGAGACTGGAGCAAAAGTTCTCGTATACCGTTTCCCTAACCTCTTCGGAAAATGGTGCCGTCCGAACTATAACTCAGCAGTAGCTACCTTCTGCAACAACATCGCAAACGATCTTCCGATCCAGGTAAACGATCGTAGCGTAGAGATGGAACTTCTATACATCGATGATCTCGTAGAGGAGATGATTGATGCTCTCAAGGGTAACGCTCATCGTTGTGAGTTTGACGGAGTGGAGACTGTTCCAGTTGAGGCGGGAAGATATTGCTATTGCCCAATCACTCACAAGATCACACTTGGTGAGATTGTAGACTTGATTTATAGCTTCGCCGAGCAGCCTAAGACTCTGATGATTCCTGAGATTCCAGAGAACTCTTTTGCAAAGAAGCTCTACAGCACATACCTCAGCTATCTTCCAAAGGAAAAAGTCTCTTTCCCTCTCAAGATGAACGTTGACGATAGAGGCTCTTTTACTGAACTAGTTCATACTCTTAACTGCGGCCAGGTAAGCATCAATATCAGCAAACCAGGCATCACAAAGGGCCAGCACTGGCATAACACCAAGTGGGAGTTCTTCATTGTTGTAAGCGGTCATGGACTAATTCAGCAGAGAAAGCACGGATCTGATGAAGTCCTGAACTTCGAGGTGAGTGGTGACAAGATCGAGGCTGTACACATGCTTCCAGGCTACACCCACAACATCATTAATCTTTCAGATACTGAAAATCTCGTAACAGTGATGTACTGCAACGAGATCTTCAATCCAAATAAACCAGATACCTATTTTGAACCAGTTGAATAATATGGAACTCAAAACAAACTATAGCGACGTTGCCTTCAAGAATGACGGACGTCTCAAACTTTTGATCATCGTAGGAACACGTCCAGAGATTATCCGTCTTGCTGCAGTGATCAACAAATGCCGCAAGTACTTTGACTGCATTCTTGCTCACACAGGCCAGAACTACGACTATAACCTTAACGGTGTATTCTTCCGTGATCTTAAACTTGCCGATCCAGAAGTATATATGGACGCAGTAGGTGAGGACCTCGGTTCAACAATGGGTAACATCATCAACGCATCATATAAACTCATGGTGCAGATTAAGCCAGATGCAGTTCTCGTGCTTGGTGACACAAACTCATGTCTCTCTGTAATTGGAGCTAAGCGTCTTCACATTCCAATCTTCCACATGGAAGCAGGTAATCGTTGCTTTGATGAGTGTCTTCCAGAGGAAACTAACCGCCGTATTGTAGATATTATCTCTGACGTTAACATCTGCTATTCTGAGCATGCTCGTCGCTACCTTAACGCAAGCAGCGTAGCTCCTCAGAGAACTTATGTGTCTGGTTCACCAATGGCCGAGGTCCTTCACGAGAACCTCGAGGAAATCAAGAACTCAGACGTTCACGCTAGACTTGGTCTTGAGAAAGGACGTTATATTTTGTTGAGTGCTCACCGCGAGGAGAACATTGATACAGAGAAGAACTTCCTTTCTTTGTTCACAGCAATCAACAAGATGGCTGAGAAGTATGACATGCCGATCCTTTACAGCTGCCATCCACGCAGTCGTAACAGACTTGAGGCTTCAGGCTTCCAACTTGATCCACGTGTGATCCGTCAGGAGCCTCTTGGATTCCACGACTATAATTGTTTGCAGATGAATGCATTTGCTGTAGTGTCAGACTCAGGTACACTTCCAGAAGAAAGTTCATTCTTCACAAGCGTTGGTCACTCATTTCCAGCAGTTTGTATACGTACATCTACAGAGCGTCCGGAGGCTCTTGATAAGGGATGTTTCATCCTCGCCGGTATCAATGAGCATGATCTTCTCCAAGCAGTTGACGTAGCTGTCGAGATGGTTAAGAACGATGATAATGGTATTCCAGTTCCAAACTACACAGATGAGAATGTATCGACTAAGATCGTGAAGCTTATCCAGAGCTATACTGGTGTTGTTAATAAGATGGTTTGGAGGAAGGAGTAATGAAGATAGCAGTCGCAGGTACAGGCTATGTGGGCTTGTCAATGGCCACTTTGTTGGCACAGCATCATAGTATTACAGCTGTGGATGTGATTACTGAGAAGGTTGAGAAGATCAACCGTCGTGAAAGCCCTATTCAGGATGAATATATAGAGAAGTATTTTGCTGAGAAGGAGCTGGATCTTGTTGCGACTCTTGATGGTGCAACGGCTTATAGGGATGCGGAGTTTGTGATCATTGCTGCTCCGACCAACTACGATCCGCAGAAGAATTTCTTTGATACACATCATATTGAGGACGTGATAGATCTTGTACTTGAGGTGAATCCTAATGCAACGATGATCATAAAGAGTACAATCCCTGTGGGGTATTGTCGCTCTTTGTATGTGAAGTATGCCAAGGTATTTAAGGAGAAAGGCTGGGATGCGACTCATAAGCTTCGCTTGCTATTTTCTCCTGAGTTCCTTCGTGAGAGCATGGCGCTGTATGACAATCTCTATCCGTCTCGTATCATCGTAGGATATCCGAAAATGATCGAGGAGTTCGGTGAGGAGAATGAGGCAATCCGTGCTATTGCTGGCAATCATCTTGAGGAGGCAGCTCATACGTTTGCTGGTCTTCTTCAGGAGGGTGCTGTTAAGGAGGATATTCCTGTGCTGTTCATGGGCTTGAAGGAGGCAGAGGCCGTGAAGTTGTTTGCCAATACATATCTCGCTTTGCGCGTGTCATATTTCAATGAGCTTGACACATATGCAGAGATGAAGGGTCTGGACACTCAGGCGATCATCAATGGTATCGGTCTGGATCCACGCATTGGTACACATTACAACAATCCTTCGTTCGGTTACGGAGGATACTGCTTGCCAAAGGATACAAAGCAGCTGCTTGCGAATTACGACAATGTGCCACAGTGCATGATGTCGGCGATCGTGGAGAGTAACAGGACTCGTAAGGACTTTATTGCGGATCAGGTGTTGGCTAAGGCGGGATATTACAACTATTCGGCTCAGAATGGTTTTGCTGTTGAGCATGAGCGTGAGTGTGTCGTAGGTGTTTTCCGTCTGACAATGAAGGCGAATTCCGACAACTTCCGTCAGAGCGCTATCCAAGGCGTAATGAAGCGCATCAAGGCAAAGGGCGCGAAGGTGGTAATCTACGAGCCTACACTTGAGGATGGATCGACATTCTTCGGCAGCGTTGTGGTGAATGATCTTGCAGCGTTCAAGGCTCAGTGCGATGCGATTATTGCTAATCGTTACGACGCGTGCCTTGATGATGTAGCGGAGAAGGTTTACACTAGGGATGTGTTTAGGAGAGATTAATTAGCCTTTTGCTCTTTGATATAGATGAAAAGAAAGCTCTGTTGCATATTTAATTATGCCCCTCTTTATAGAAAATCAATTTTCAATAAGATTGATCAAGAGTTTGACGCACAGTTTGTTTTTGGTGATATGAAATCAGATATTGCCAAAATGGATTATTGTGATTTTAACAGATACCCAATCACAATAAAGGAACGTACATTATTCAAAAAACTGATTTGGAGGACTGGCCTTTTGTCATTAGCATTCAGGAAATACGATTGCTATTTTATCATTGGTGATACTTGCATTACATATCTTTTGTTTATTCCACTATGTCATCTTTTTGGAAAAAAAGTTTATGCGTGGGGTCATGGATGTAAGTCATTAGATGGTAAATTAGGCTGGTTCTATAAGTGGTTCTATAGGCAATGTAGTTGTTTTTTTACTTATGGAGAAAATGGCAGGCAACGATTAATAGATTTAGGTATACCCTCTGATAAACTTTCCATTATATATAATTCATTAAATGATGGAGTAGAAGCCGAATCACAGTTTGTATTCAAAAATAATCTCATTAAAAACCATTTTAAGAATGATTTGCCCGTTCTTTTATTTGTTGGCCGTCTCACAAAAGTAAAACAGCTTGATTGGATTTTGAATGCTTTGGATACTCATAATTCTAAGGGACTGTTTTATAATGTGTTGCTTATAGGTGACGGAGAGGATAAAGATAGGTTGAATGATATTGTTTCTGCTAAAGGATTAGAAGATAGAGTCTGGTTCTATGGTGCATGTTATGATGATGATGAGTTGTCCTCGTTGTTGTATAATGCTGATCTTTGTGTTTCACCTGGTAATGTCGGTCTAACTGCATTGCATTCTATGTCATATGGTACTCCTGTACTATCCCATAATGATTTTGAAACGCAAATGCCAGAATATGAAACAATAATTCCTGGACAAACTGGTGACTTGTATGATAAAGGCAACTTTGATGATTTCTGTGGAAAAATTGAAGCCTGGTTAACTAGTAATCATGATCGAAGCAAGGTTCAGGAAAGATGTTATCAGATGATTAATAGTAAATGGAATTCAAGAAACCAGATTAATATAATAAAGACAATAATAAGATAGAATCGTGAAGACAGGTCTGCTTAAATACACGAAGCATATTTTTGTATATTTTGGTGCATCAATCATTCCAATGCTTTTGCAGTTGGCTATCAATCCTTTGATTGCTATGAACATGAGCCCGGAAGATTATGCTATTACCGGATATTATACTTCCTTTAATACTTTGATTTCTCCACTTATAATCTTTTATATGTTGCATTACTATAATAAAAGATTTTATGAAATGGATGAACAAGGTAGATATATGCTTAAAGCTTTAATATTTAAGTCGATTTTATCCTTTTCTTTTTTAATCACTATTCTATGCTTTATTGCACTATATAGTTACACAAATTGGTTTGGAGGGGTGAATCAGTTTGCTATAATGCCATATTTGTTTTATACGGTATTTGCAATTCCACTAACTGGACTCTTGAATCTTGAATTATCTGATTGTAGGATGAGACGCAATAGTAAGCGTTTTTTCTCCTTGTCAGTTGTAAGTGGAATTCTTCTGTTGTGTTTTAACCTGTTTTTTGTTGTAATCTTTAAAGGAGGAGCTAAAGGAAAAGTATTAGCACCTCTTATCGCTAATTTGCTAATGTTCATATTTCTTCTTTATAAGAATAGGACATTTTTAAAGGTTTCGGTAAAGTGGTCTGAGTTTACGAAACTCATAAAGTTTTGCTACCCTCTTGCTTTAGGAGCAATGTTAGGTTATTTCTTTAATGGTTTTGATAAAACATATTTGGAGCGAATAGGTGATATCAACGAATATGGATACTACATTGTAGGATCTTCAATAGCTGCTTACTTAGGAACCTTTGCAGCTGCTGTTACCTCTACATTTCAACCAGATATTTACGAAGCGATATCAAAACAGAATCGCCCGATGTTATATCGCTCTATATTTTTACAACTAGGCTTAATTGCAGGCGTTGTTTTAGTTTTCATTATTGCATGTCCATTGGTTATAAAAATTTTGACTGCATCTAGGTACATGGAATCAACAATATATGCTAGAATTATTTCGATCTCAACTTTGACTAGCTCAGCATATTTTGTGTTAAATAACTATACGATTGCTGTAGGTAGACCAAAGCTATATCTTTATACAACCATCATTGGCAGTGCTTTGATAGCTTTGATCTTACCAATAGTTGCAGATAAGTTCACTTATATTGGAGGTGCATGCATGGTTCCAGTTTCATATGTGATGCTGTTTTTGGTTAATCTAGTTCTGTTGAGGTTCAAAAAAATCTAGATTTAGCAATGAATGGTACAATTAGGTGGTGTGAAGGTGCATTTATATCTTAATTCATAGTTTATAGTATACAAGAGCAGAAGGTAAATTTGAGGAAGTCATGAGAAGTAAAGGAAAGGTATTTGGTCTCATTGAAGTAGTGATTTTGATCAGGATGATAATCTCTTTTGTCCCCTTTGTTAATTTTCATTGCCCAGAGATTATTAAATTGGGTACATTAATAGCACTATATAGTCTTTTGTTGTTTTCAGACAAGAGATTTTGGTCCAATATACTTTACCTGTCTCCTATTTTTATTATTGATATACTTTCATTTACCTATATTCGCATATATGATGTCGAGCATCAAGGATTCATTTTATCATTGTACGCTTTTATGCGTCCCATGTCATGGGCTTTATATGGCCTATATGCAATAAATAATTATTCCCAGCATAGAGCTAGAGTGATTTTGCAGTGGTTTAGTATGTTTTTGATGATTACTGCAGCAACGACATGTTTTGGTTGTACCGTTTTTCCCAATGCTTCTCGTTTGTTAGCAACAGGGATGAGTGAAGATCCAGCAATGTATGCCGTATTTATGAGTTATAATATTGGCGGCTTTACATTTGTATATACATTACTCCTTCTCACACCACTATTAATTTATGCAATACGTGAGAAAGTTGCCAATAAATTCTTTTGCATTCTGATGCTCTTACTAGTTCTAGTTACTATTATTTCAACTGAATATACCACTGCACTTTTGTTCTTCATTTTTTCTCTGACGTTATTTATCTTACCAAAGAAAATGTCAGTGTTAAATTTGTTCGCCATTCTATTTATTGTATTGCTGCTTTATATTCTTTTAAAGCCATTGATTGCCGCATTTTTCTATCAGCTGGCAAATGTCGTAGGTAGCGAGCAAATTTCTCTTAGATTAAATGATGTTGCTATGTCGTTGTCAGGTGCAGGTGTTGATGATACTATGGAATTGAATGAGCGTGTCTCTCGAGTTGAGTACTCATGGCAATTATTTAAGGAAAACATCTTAATAGGCACAGGAACTAATGGTGGAGGACACTCTTTTGTTGCTGATAATTTAGCACGTTATGGTTTAATAGGCTTGTTGTCAGAAATTTGGCTCTTCAGACGAATATATACAACATATATAGCAAAGCGTAAGAGTGGTGATGCATATGTGTATTTCTTTTTCGTATTGATTATCCAGCTTGGTTTAGCGATTTTTAACCCAATCTTATTTTATGAGCCTTTTATTTTAGCGATGCCTTTGTTTTATGTGTCTTATGTTAAAAAAATGTAATGCTTATGAAGGTCTTGTGGATAACTAATATACTTCTTCCTGAGGCAGCAGCTTTGTTGTCAGGTAAGCATTTACATAAAGGATCCGGCGGTTGGCTCGTGTCCTCTGCAGATGCACTAGTAAAGAGTGGTGAAGTTGAACTTTATATTGTCTCTATATCTTCGAATGTTAATCAGCTAACTACAGTTTTAGGGCAATATATGACATACTATGTTTTACCATATCGTTCACATGTACATGCTTATGAAAGCTTAATGGTAGAAGTCAATAAACAGGTTAATCCTGATGTTGTTCATATTCATGGTACTGAATGGCCATATGGTCTAGCATATATGAGGGCATGCGGATCTGGTAATGTGGTAATATCAATACAAGGTCTCTTAGGTGTTATTGCCTCATGTTATACAGATGGTCTGACGTATGGGCAAATTATTTCTAATATCACAGTTAGAGATATTATTGGCAAAACAATCTTAGGCGAAAAAAAGGATTACGAACGAAGGGCTGACCTAGAGATTGAGGCACTCCAAAAGGCTAAACATGTAATTGGAAGGACCTCGTTTGATAAAAAGTATGTGTTTTCGTTTAATCCAGGATTGACATATCATTTCTGTAATGAGTCTTTGCGTGATGAATTTTACGAAAGTGTTTGGTCATTTGATAATTGTACGCCCCATACAATTTTTCTAAGTCAAGCCAATTATCCAATTAAAGGACTTCATCAAATATTAAAAGCATTACCCATTGTACAGAAGAAGTATCCTGACCTAAGGGTTAGAATTGCCGGAACTGATATTACTTTGCATAGATCGTTATCAGATCTTAAAAGGTATAGCGGCTATGGAAGGATTATTTATAAATTAATTTGTAAGTATCATTTGCAGGATGTCGTGAGCTTTACAGGTTTGTTAACTGCAGAAGAAATGGTTAATGAGCTGTTGAGTAGCAATATTTATGTCTGTCCTTCTTCTTGTGAGAATAGCTCAAATTCTATAGCTGAAGCTCAATTATTAGGAGTTCCATGCCTTGCTTCGAATAGAGGTGGTAATCCTGATATGATTACTGACGATAAGTATGGGGAATTGTATGAATTTTATGACATACAAGGATTAGCAGAGAAAATTTGTGACATATTTGAATCATCCGTTAGTTATAATAATTCATATGTTAGATCTATGGCAAGAAGTCGACATGAAAAAAGAGTTAATCTTGAAACTACAATAGCAATATATAAATCTATAATGAATCAACGCAATGGCGAGTAAAATTTGTATTATAGGTACTTCCAACATAAAGCATATTTCCCTGATTTCATTGTATACGAGGTATTTCGATAAAGAAGGGATAAGTTATGACATTATATACCTTGATAGATATTGTATTGATGAAAAGACAAATGCCAATCATGTATATAGATATTCGCAGCTGACTCCTTCTGGTAGGTTAGGCAAGCTGAAAATGTTCTGGCGCTTTAGAAGGTATGTCAAGAATATACTTACAAAGAATGATTACGCCTATGTTATAACGTGGCAAACTACAGGTGCTTATCTATTTGCAGATATTCTTCTACGATGGTATAAAAACAGATTCATTATAAATATACGAGATTATGTAATTGAAAACAATATAGTCTTTAGAGCAATATTAAAGAAACTAGTAAAGAACTCATATTTTACTACGATTTCATCTGATGGCTTTAGGCCATTTTTACCTAAAGCAGAATACATAAAGGTTAATAGTGTCAATGAGGACCTTTTAGAAAATATGTACGGTAGACCTTTAGTTAAAGAAGGAGCTATCAAAATTGGATTTGCTGGAAATTGCAGATATTTTCGTGAAAGCTTCAAACTGATAGATGCTTTGGCTAATGACAACCGTTTTGAATTGTGGTACTGTGGCACTAATTCAGACGTTCTTGAGGACTATGCTTTAAAACGGATGATAAATAATGTCAGGACTATGCCGACTTTCGATCCTAAGGATACTATTGATATCATATCAGATTTTAACATTGTGAATAGTGCATTTGGCAGTGATGCAATGGATAATAGCACACTGATGCCGATAAGACTGTATACGGCTATTGCAATTCATCGCCCAATTCTAGTTAATTCTAATACGCAGTTAGCGAAAGAGGTTACAAAAGGACATATTGGATATGTAATAGAAGATTATGCAACTTTAGCGGATGATCTTTATTCCTATTATCTTGCTTTGGAGACTGAATCCTTTTCAAGCGCTTGTGAAGAATACCTAAGGACAGCTAGAAAGGAAAATGAATTGTTTTACTCTGTTGTAAGTAGAATGCGATGACAAAGAAGAAACTTCATATTTATTATTTCTCGACTGCATTGTCGGACGAGATTTATGATCAGATTGTACTTGAATCGAGACGTTTTAAGCCTACATTCTCTGGCGTTGGTTTTGATCGTAATGTTGCTGTCGGCCTTTCCGAACAGGTGGAGGTTACAGGAGTGTCATTATATCCGATTCCTAGTTATCCCAAATATACCAAATTGAGAAAAGAATCGGCATTCTATACTTGTGACAGGTTTTCATGTAAAGTCCCAGCTATGCTTAGCTTACCTATTATAAAAGAATATAATTATGGTATTTCTGCATATCGTATGGTAAAGAATATGATGAGTGAGGATGAGGAGAACATTATCTTAGTTAGTGGACTTTACCGAAGTTTATTGAGGCCAGCAAAGTGGTTGAAACTTTCTTGTGGTGTACCTGTTTTTGCTGTAGTACCAGATTTGCCAGAGTTAATGATTACATATAGAAAGGATTACTCCAAGCTTCGTGGTGTTCTAAATGATATAGACATGAACAGGTCATTAAGGTATCGTAAGGTTGTGGATGGCTTTGTTCTTTTAAGCTCATTTATGAACCCAATCGTAAATCGTTCAGATCGTCCATGGACGATTTTAGATGGCCTATGTAATTTGAATGCGATAGATAATGCACAGGCTGTAAAATCGGAAGAACGTTTCATTTTATATGCGGGAAAAATTAGTAGGACTTTTGGTGTAGATATCCTTGTTGAAGGATTCTTAAAAGCAAACTTAGAAGGAATCAATCTTGTACTTTGTGGAGACGGTGATTACGCACCAGAGTTGAGAGAGAAGGTGCTTACACACAAAAAGATTAAATTTAAGGGTGTAGTATCGCATGATACTGTGTTATCTCTCGAAAAGTCAGCTACACTATTAGTGGATCCAAGACCGATTGATAATGAAATCGCCAAAATGTCATTCCCCTCAAAAATTATTGAGTATATGGCAAGCGGTACACCTGTCTTAGTTTCTAATATACCTAGTTTTGCTCCCGAATATAGACAGTATCAGTATCGCATCGAGGATGTGAGTGGGGAGGGTATTTCAGAGGCCCTGAAAGAGGTATTTCAACACGCTGATGCTGAACTTATTCAGATGGGGCAGTCTGCAAGACAGTTTGTATTTGAGAATAAGACAATACAAAAGCAGTGTGAAAAGATAATTGATCTAATAAAACAAGTCATAGAATAATGAATATCGGACGGAATCAATATGCGATTGTCCCTTCTGTGTATGAGACTAAGTTCAATTTCTGTAAAAAACTAGAATTTGGCAAATATGTAGCGCTTTTAGGTGATAGGTGTAATTCTACGCTTGTCTCATATAAAGGTTGGACTATGTTATTATTAGGTTATTCAATAGACACTGAGAATCCTAGTCTTGTAGAATCAGATATGTTGTGTAATATCGCAACAGATTTGAATATACGCACGCATAATCTATTTCAGCTCACTCTGTATTGGGGTGGACGATGGGCCTTGTTTATTACCAACAATGAACATGATCTAATCGCTTGTACTGACTGTTGTGCATTAAAACAAGTCTTCTATTCAAATGGTGTATTTGCTTCTCAAAGCAGGTATGTCGCTTATGTCGTTGAGGATACGGAAGATATTTATGCAAATGCTTATATGGACATATCCATGAGTGTAGAGAAAGAGTATTCTTGGCCTCTTGGTTTTACAAGATATAATAACGTGAAGCGCTTGTTGCCTAATCATATCTATTTTAATGGTAATGTTACAAGGGCTAAAATAGATAATTATTTTTCGTCCCTCTCCAGAAATGAACGGGTTGTAAGAGTTTCAGCACTGTTGAAGAATACCATTAAAGCAGCAGCATTTAGAAAGAAGTTGGCTGTTACATTGACTGCTGGGTGGGATTCAAGAATAGTCTTTGCTGCTTGTAATGACATTAAAGATAAGGTCGATATTGTGACACTTAAATATCATAATATTGATGACTCTCATATCGATATAAAGATTCCTAAAGACTTATGCGCACAGTATGGGTATGATCATCATCTGTTGCCATGTAAAACTCTAAAACCTGATTTCGTTGCTGCTTATAAAGAACATTCCGAAAATGCACATGATTATTGGATACAAATGACTCAGAGCATAGAGGACTATGGATACGATGATTGGTTCTGGACAAAGGGGTCATGTAATGAGATAAGCAGGAACTCAGCAGGAATTGTATATGACTGTCAAGTGACTGCAAAAATGCTATGTAAGCTATATGGGATTCATTATTGTGACTATTCTGATCGTATAATTAATTCATGGTTGAATGAATTGAAACAATTTTCTAAGGAAGAGCAATATTCGCTGCTTGATTATTTTTATTGGGAACATAGATTAGGCAGTTGGCTTGCAGAGTGCTTAAATGAGGCCGATATAGTTGGAGAGACATTTATCCCATTTAACACTAGGGCATACTTTGAGATGGTAAAAAATGTGCCTGTTGCAGAGCGTGTCTCACCTGATTATCGATTTTTTGAAGCTGTCTTAGAGTATTGTGGAATGGATTTAAACATTCCAGTCAACCCCGGAAGATATAGCTCAATACAAGCAAAGATCAAGTGCTTGATAAAAAATAGATTACATTTTATTTATGGAACTTTCCTAAATAGATAGTGCTCGTCTTTACTAATGTTAATACTGGGAGCATAAAGTTCTAGTTCAATAGATTCTTTGCACATGAATGTTTTGTTTTTAACGATGCTCGATAATATGGATATCAGTAGCAGGGGAATATATAATGATCTCATGCGTAGGTTCCATAGTGATGGGCATAATATATATATAATTTGTCCCGTTGAGCGAAGAATGGGACGGCAGACTTATTTAAGTGAAGAAAATGGTGTACAAGTATTACATGTTAAAACTCTTAATCTTCAGAAGACTAATATAATTGAGAAGGGCCTTGGTCAAATATCATTGGAGAGAGTATTTCAAAATGCGATTAAGACATATTTCGCCAATGTAAAGTTTGACTTACTACTATATTCTACTCCTCCAATTACTTTTCCTAAGGTCATAGAGTCTGTCAAAAAGGATAACCCTCAAGTCAAAACATATTTGCTGCTGAAGGATATTTTCCCTCAGAATGCAGTGGATATGGGTATGCTGTCAAAGATCGGAGTTAAGGGACTGCTTTATAAGTTCTTTAGAGCTAAGGAGAAAAAGTTGTATGCCCTTTCGGATTATATTGGTTGCATGAGTCCTGCTAATGTGAAGTATGTGTTGGACCATAATCCAGAGATATCTAAAGATCGGGTTGAGGTTGCGCCAAATTCATTAGAGCTTGTTGAGCTAGAGAATAGTGAGGATAACAGTGTGCTCGCAAAATATAATCTTCCTTCTGATAAGCCTATTTTTATCTACGGCGGAAATTTAGGTGTGCCACAAGGAATTCCATTCCTTATTCAGTGCTTGGAAGCCAACGCAGATAGAGATGATTGTCATTTTGTTGTCGTAGGTAATGGTACTTATTATCAAAAGTTAGCTGATTGGTATGAGACCGCTAAACCAAAGTCTGTTACTGTGATGAAAGGGTTACCAAAAGTTGATTATGATAAGCTCGTGCGATCATGTCACGTTGGACTAATTTTCCTTGATTATCGCTTTACAATTCCAAATTTCCCTAGTCGTTTGCTGTCATATCTTGAATACAAGATGCCAGTTCTGTGTGCTACTGACCCCAATAGCGATATCGGTACAATAGCCGAAGAGAATAATTTTGGTTTTTATATACCTAGCAATGACGTTGATGCATTTACGAATACTGTTAATCGTATATTAGCGTTAGACATTGAACTAATGGGTGAGAATGGATATGAGTTTCTCAAAAATAATTATTTAGTGGACAATACATATAAATCGATAGTACAGCATATATGAATACAACATGCGATGTTATTTTGACCTACTGTTGGAATAGAGTAGGTTATTCAATTTTGCAGTCGCTTCATCGAAAAGGACTCAAGGTGTGGGTCGCAGATACGAGCAAAAAGAATATTTGTTCAATGTCAAAGTTTTGCGCAGGTAGTTTTACCTACCCAGACCCTTTTACGCAGGAAGATGAGTTTATTGCGGTATTGAAAGCCAAGGTGGATGAATTGCGCCCGCGTATATTGATCCCTACGCATGACGAGAGCGTAGTAATTATGCGTAATCGTGATCAATTCCCAGAAGATCTTATTATACCATACGAAGATTCTGAGAAGCTTTTATTGTTGGCTAATAAATCTGAGAGTACTGCTGTTGCTCGAGCTGCAGGTGTATCAGTTCCGGAGGTTTATAATTCAAAAGACGATATAAAAAGCTACCCAGTCGTTCTGAAAACTGTTATAGGTAACTCTGCAAAAGGTGTATATTTCCCAAAGAGCAGAGAAGAGCTAGAGAAATTGTTGGACGAGCATAAAGATGAAGAGATGCTCTTGCAAGAATGGATCGGAGGCACTGACTATAGCGTAGATTGTGTACGATGGGATGGCTTCTGTAAGACATCTGTTTATCATGCTTTAGTCACAAAAACAGATGGTGGTGGAACAACTACTCAGAGAGAGATCGTTGATATGCCACAGTTGGAAGTTGAGGCTATGAAGTTGTTGAATGCAGTTGATTTTCATGGTGTCTGCGGAATGGATTTTAGGTATGATCCAGAAAAGAATAAAATTGCATATATAGAAACGAATGCAAGATTTACAGGTGGTTTGGCTACCCCAATTATAGCAGGTTTTGATATTCCTTGGATATTATATTGTCTTGCGGTCAATGGAAAGTATGAGGAACCGATAAATGTTCGTATAGATACTCGTACAAAATGGATCCTGGGAGATGTTATAACACTGGTTGGTCGCATTCTCAAATTAAAGTGGAACCCGAATGAACTAAGGCAGATCTTTAAGTTTAGGGGTTTTGATGGCTATGATGATTTTTGTAAAGATGATAAAAAAGCCATTTTAGGAGAGTTTAGTTATTATTTGGAAAAGCTAATTAAAAATAGAAAACTTAATCCATGATACTCAAGTTTTTGTTTGATCGCATTGTTGCGTTCTTTGGTCTACTTTTTTTGTGGCCGGTGATTTTGGTTACAGCGATTCTTGTAAAGATTAAGATGCCAGGTGGACCTGCGTTCTTCGTTCAGAAGCGTGTAGGTAAGGACGGCAAGCTGTTTAACTGTCATAAGTTCCGTTCGATGACAGTTAAGCATAGTGGTTCAACTGTGTCTGTTGCCGGTGATTCTCGTATTACACCGTTCGGTGCAAAGCTTCGTCACTACAAGATTGATGAGTTGCCAGGTCTTTGGGATGTTTTGATTGGTAATATGAGTTTTGTTGGTCCTCGTCCTGATGTTCCTGGATATGCTGATAAGCTTGAAGGTTCGGATCGTGATGTTCTGAAGCTTCGTCCTGGTATTACAGGACCGGCTACATTGAAGTACCGTGTTGAGGATGAGATGATCGCAGGCTTTGTTACTGATATCAAGGCTGGAAAGAATGAGCAGGTGGCAAAGTTTGAGAATGCACCGGATTTCTCAACTATGAGTGATCAGGAGATTGCCGTATGGTATAACGACAATGTCATCTATCCTGATAAGGTTCGCCTGAATTGCTATTACTATCGCAACTATAGTTTCATTATGGATATCAAGATGATCTTCGCTACTGTGTTGGGCAAGAAGATTGAGTATGCTGGTGAGGAGATTTAATGATAAGATAAAGTTCATATAATATATGTCAGAAAGAAAAATGATCTACTTGTGCCTTGCACACATGAGCGAGGCTGGTATGGAGCAGAAATATGTTAAAGATGCATTCGATACAAATTGGGTTGTACCTATGGGACCTAATGTGAATGCTTTCGAGGTTGATTTGGCTAATATGGCCAATAGTAAGTTGGATGGCACTGAGCCGCTTGATCGCAAGGTTGTGTGTCTGTCTGCAGGTACTGCAGCTGTGCATCTTGCTTTGATTGCTTGTGGTGTGAAGGCTGGTGATGAGGTGTTGGTGCAGAGCTTTACTTTCTGTGCTTCGTCGCATCCTATTACTTATCTCGGTGCTAAGCCTGTGTTCATTGACTCTGAGCGTGATACATGGAATATGGATCCGGAACTTCTTGAGAAGGCTATTATTGAGCGTAAAGAGGTTACAGGAAAGTATCCAAAGGCAATCATTCCTGTTGCTCTTTATGGTATGCCATATGACTGTGAGAAGATCATGGCCATTGCTGATAAGTATGGTATTCCTGTGATTGAGGATGCAGCTGAGGGTATGGGTTCTCGTTTCGATGGCCAAGTGCTTGGTACATTCGGTCGTTTTGGAGTGCTCTCTTTCAATGGTAACAAGATGATCACTACTTCTGGTGGTGGAGCGTTGATTTGTCGTTTGGCTGAGGATGCTAATGAGATTATGTGGTACGCAACTCAGGCTCGTGATGCATATCCTTACTATGAGCATACTGCAATCGGATATAACTACAGAATGAGTAATGTATGTGCTGGTATTGGCCGTGGTCAGATGACTGTACTGGACGATCATATCGCTCATCACAAGCATGTTCAGCAGCTCTATCGTGAGTTGTTGACTGATGTTGAGGGTGTGACTTTGCATGATCAGCCTGCAGACGGAAGGTATGACTCTAACTTCTGGTTGTGTGCAGCTACTTTGGATCCTTCAGTGAAAATTGTGGGTCAGGAGAATGCTTACAAAGAAGTAATCAAGAGTGCTGTCGGTGGTGCAGCTGGTGTAATCAAGGCTGTGGAGTCTGCTGTTACTGATTGCCAACCTAATGATAATGTTGAGGCTCTTCGTGTGTTTATGCTTGATAAGAAGGTAGAGTGCCGTCCAGTATGGAAGCCTATGCATAAGCAGCCAGTTTACGCAGATGCTGTAGCATATGTGAATGGCGTGTCTGAGGATATCTTCAAGGTTGGTTTCTGTTTGCCGGCAGGTCCTGCGGTTACTGACGAGGATGTTAAGTATATCGTTGAGTGTATTAAGGAGGCGATTGTAAAGTAAGAATTAATAGCTTTACTTTAATCCATAATCCCAATTGCTGATAGGCAGATTGGCGTATGTCTGAAGAACCTAATGGTTCTGAAAGTTAGGTTTGAATACAAATTTGATTTATATGGCGGAAAGAGTAAGAGATGTGTTTTTTAGTTTGTTGAGGAGTGCGTTGTGGGGAGGAGAGCTGGATGTTGAGGTGAGAGATATTTCACGTAAAGATCTTGGTGGTGTGATCAAGATGGCAAAGTCTCAGACAGTACTGGGACTTATTGCTCATGAATTGATGACGCATAAGGAGTTCTCTGAGATGCTTGGATCTGAGTCTCGCGAGAGGCTAACTCTGATGGTGCAGGAGAACTTCTTCCACTATCAAAGGTTAAATGCAGTTTTACTCAGCGTGGTATTGGAACTTCGTAAGCATGGAATCGATCCTGTCTTATTGAAGGGTCAAGGCATATCAAAGTACTATCCAATTCCGGAGCTTAGACAGTCTGGTGATATTGATATTTATGTTGGGCAGGAGAATTTTGCTAAGTCTTGTGATGTTATAGGTGCTATGTCTACTCCTGAAGATCATCAGGGAGATATTCAGTCACTTAAGCATTTTCATACACGCATAGGAACTGCTTATATAGAGATTCATAGATTTACAGATGTTTACTCATCAAGAAAGTATAACTTGATTTATCAGAACATATCAGATATAGGTGTAAGACAAAATCTAGTAAAGCTTGACTTTATTGATGCACATATTTCAACTCCATCAATAGACTTCAATAGCTTTTACATTTTTAATCATGTTTGGCATCATTTCATCGCAGATGGAGTAGGGCTAAGACAGATATGTGATTGGGCTTGCCTCTTGCATGCGAACAAAGATGTAATTAATCATGATTACCTTTATAAGGTATTGTCTGAAATGCATTTGCTTAAGGAGTGGAAAGTTTTTGGAGAGATGGTTGTAGATTACTTGGGTCTACCTGCAGATGAAATGCCATTGTATACAGGAAAATATAAAAAACAATCATTCTTATTGATGAATTTAATCATGCGAGAGGGTAATTTCGCGATAGAAAAGCATAAACAATATAAACGTCCTCAAGGATATGTTTCTGGAAAATTATATTCATTAGTACAGCAAACAAAAAGAGACCTATATATTTATAGAATGTTTCCAAGACAGGCATTGAAACACCTTGCAAAAGTTCTATTTGGAGGTATAGGTATAGTCTTTAATGATAAATTTGGCCATGATGAAGATTGATAATATATTGCTTGATAAGTTGACTGCCCGGCGCAGGAGTCGCCGCGTTTGAGAATGAATATGGATTTGAGGAATTCGTCTGCGGATTCGTCGCAGAGGATGTTGAACGCTATTGAGCCAGGTTCTAGGGTGCCGATTCATAGGCATCAGAAGACTTCGGAGACTGTTGTTGTGTTGCGTGGTCGTGTGGTTGAGGAGTATTATTCTTCGGCGGGTGCTGTTGAAGCTGCTTATGATCTTGCGGCTGGCGGACCTATCTGCGCTTTGAATATTCCCGCAGGTCAGTGGCATACTCTTCGCGCGCTGGAATCCGGCACTGTGATTCTGGAGATGAAGGATGGGGCTTATGAGCCGATTGGGGAGGGGGATGTTTTGTCGATATGATTGACGCGAGCTTGGCTCGCGTTTTTTGTTGTGTAGTATGTTGAGCTTGATAACTCAGTACTTTAACTACAGAGTACATTCTTAGCGAACCTGTATTCCTTGCAAAAGCAATTGCTGCATGTTTTAAGTTGACTTGTATGATTGCAGCACTTTAAATGTACCGCCCATATCACTTTCAAATGTACCGGGTATATCAGAATGAAATGTACCATCTGTATCACTTTGAAATGTACCGCCTGTAGCGGAATCAAATGTACCCCCTGTTAACCAGTGCCAGCA